>CAXTUR010000046.1:10474-20732 GCA_964247455.1 uncultured Acidobacteriaceae bacterium
GGATTGGGCGTAGCGGTGGGCGGGAAAGGCGGTGCCGACGGAGGCGATGTGCATGAGGTGGTGGAAGTCCTTGTGTCGTGCGGGTTACGTATTCATCATACGGGCCGGGCTGACCCATGTCTCAGAAGCAAGACTTCGAAAAGGGGGGCACCCGAACGGTTTGACTTAGGTCATTGGGGAATGCGGGCGATCTCGCGTTGGTAGAGGGTGTTCTGCGGGAACTCTCTGGAAAGGGCGGTCAGGGTGGAGCGGGCCTCCTGGGGATGGTTGTCGCGGAGAGCAGCGACAGCCAGCATCATGCGGGCGAAGGGGGCGAGGTAGTGGCCTTTGGCGGCGGTGACGCGGAGCAGCCGAATGCCCTCGTCCTTGTTGGTGCCCGCGCCGGTAAGACCGATGAAGAAGCGCAAGGGGGCGGGTTTGAGGGAAAGCATATAGTTTTCGACGCCGGAAGCGAGGTACGCGTCGTAGAGGGTGGGCTCGGCGGCCAGGGCGCGTTTGGAGAAGACGCTGGCCTCTTTGGACAGATTAAGGGCGGCGAGGTCGCGCTTCTCGATGAGCAGGGCGTAGTCGGAACGCATCCCGGCGATCAGGGTTTTACTGTAGAGGGCGTTAGGGTCGTTGGGGTTGGCCTTGAGGGCGGCGTCGGCGAGGAGGGTACCCTGCGCGGTGCGGGCGTCGAAGGCCTGGCGGACGGCGGGGTCCGGGATGAGTTTGGCGCGGTGGTCGAAGCGGGATTGGTCGGCGAAGAGCTCGACATCGATGACGTGGAGCCGGTCGAACTCGCCGAAGAGGAAGGCTGCGGCGTCCGAGACCACGGGAAGCGGATCTTCGGGATGGGCCTTGCTGTAGGACTCGAACGCGGCGTGGGCGGCGGAAAAGTCCAAGTTATACAGGGCGGTGTAGCCCTGATCGATGAGAGCGGGGTAGGAGACAGCGTGTGCGGTGACGACGCAGAGAGAGAGCAGCACCGCCAGCGTGAGGCGGTACGATCGGACAAAGAGCATACGTGCTGAGTTCCTTCCTGGGCCGACGGACGCGCGGGGGCGTCTTATAGGTAGACGCGCGGCAGAGCCGTATGGGACGCCCGGCTATGCTGAACGAAGACAGAACGGGGTGAGGATGGCGGCGGGAAGACGGAATGGGTGGCTGGTGGTACCCGCGGTGGTGCTGGTGCTTTGCGCTGCGGGCAGTCTGGCGACGCGCGGAGCCATGGGGAACCTGCAGTTCTTGCGGAAGAACGGCGGCGCGGGCGGAACGGGCGAGATTGTGGACCAGCAGCCGCTCCAAACGGCGCAGGCGCTCTATCCGGTCGCGGTCTCCGCGGAGGAGCAACAATTTGCGTCGGAGGCGGTCCGGCAGGCGGACCATGAGGTGGACCAGGCGTTCGCCCAGGCCCTGCGGCAGGCGGCGGCGGAGAGCCGATCGTTGACCGGCAAGGCGCTGGCGGCGCAAGGCAAGGTGTCGGCGTTGCAGGCGACAGTCAAGGCGGACCAGGCGGCGGTAGATGCGCTGGCTGGAAAGACGCCTACGGCGGCGAGCGGAAAGGCTGAACCATCGGGCGCGGCGGTTGGCGAACAGAACGACGATCTCGACGTGGCGAAGACGCAGCTGGCGCTCGACAAAGATGAGTTGACCGACGCGCAAAATGTGCTGGCGGCGGTGAGCGGGGACAAGCGGGCGAAGATCCAGGAGGAGCTGGCGGCGCACGAGGCCGGGATGAAGAAGTATGACGACCACACAGCGGCTGGCTCCGAGACCGGACAGGTGGCGGTGATCTCGTCCAAGCGGTATGGAACGCTGGCGGGCCGGGTAAAGGCATGGTTCGATCAGCGCGGCCGTATGGGCTTGCTGGAGCAGGCCAAGAGCAAGGCGGACGCAGATACGAGTTCGTTGACGGCGGAGCGCGCGGGCTTGCAGGGGAAGGCCTCCGTAGCGGCGAGTCAGGAAGCGGCGGGAGTTTCGGAAGGAGACGCGGCGGTTGCCCCAAACGGGGGCAGTTCGCGGCTGGCGGACCTCAGGAAGCTCGAGGCCCAGAAAAACATCCAGGCCATCCTGAACGACCGGATCGAAGGGCAGAAGGAGCTTTCGGCGAACTATGCGAAGTGGCTGGCGCAGGTGCAACTGCAGCATCGGATCGTGGTGCATCTGCTGCTGAACTCGTTGACTTGGGTGGCCTTGATTGTGCTGTGCGCGGCGGCGGCGGCCCAGGTCGGACGACGGATCATCGAGCGGCGGATGGTGGGTATAGGCGTTCCGGAGCGGCGCAGTTTGCAGACCATGCAGACGGTGGTGCAGTTCGGCATCGAAGCGGTGGGGCTGGTGCTGGTGCTCCTGGTGGTGTTTGGCGCGCCCAAGGAGGTGCCGACGATCCTTGGCCTGGCGACGGCGGGGCTAACCGTCGTGTTTCAGGACCATATTCTGGCATTCTTTGGCTGGTTTGTGCTGATGGCGCGGAACGGGATACGGGTGGGCGACTGGGTGGAGATCGCGGGTGTGGGCGGCGAAGTCGTGGAGGTTGGACTGTTACGGACGACGCTACTCGAGACGGGCAACTGGACGGACAAGGGGCATCCCACCGGGCGGCGGATCAGCTTTGTAAACAAGTTTGCCATGTCCGGGCAGTACTTCAACTTCTCGACCGATGGGCAATGGATGTGGGACGAGATTACGGTAAACCTGCCGGCGAACGACGACGTATTCGCGCTCGTGGAGCGGATGCGGGAGTCGCTGGCGGGGGAGACGGCAAACGACACGGCGGTGGCAGAGAGCGAGTGGCAGCGGGCGACTCAGCGGCATGGCCTGAGCCAGTTCAGCGCGAAGCCGACGGTGGAGATGCGGGCGGCGGCGGCGGGCGTGGACGTGGTGGTCCGCTACGTGACACGGGCGGCGGAGCGGTTGGAGATGCGGAACCGGCTGTCCCAAGCGATCATCCGGTTGCTGCACGTGCCTGGATCGGCGACTGCGGCGTTGGAGGCTGCGAGTTAGGAACGGCGTTTTGGAGGTTGGGTAGGGCGGGGCTTCAGCCCCGCCATAAATGCCATAACCACAACGCGGCTTTAGCCGCCGAGAGTCTCTAAGAGGAACAACCAGGCCTCCACAGCGGGGAGGCCTGGGTCAAGACCCTACCCCACCGGCACATCCGTAAACACCGCGCTCGACAGCCGCGAATACACTGGCGGCACCGACCCGTCATACATCCGCACAAAATACTGCTCGATCTGCCCCTCACGCGGAATCTGAAAGCTCCGCACCGGGCTGCGCAGCACCAGGTCCTGATCCACGCCCGCACCAAAATCGTTGTCCCGCCGCCGCACCTCGAACCCCCCACCCGCAGGCGGAGCCGTGCCCGCATCGATCTGCAACACCGTCCCCGTCGCCGAAACCACCGTCAGCGCAAGGAGATTCGGCAGCACGTTCGCGGGAGCCGATAGCGCCGTCTGCGGCAGCAACGCATCCACCGCCACCGCCTCCGACAGCTTCACTCCTAGCCCCTCCGCCCAGTCGTTCGCAAACGCGATCTTGTACGTCAACACCTCCGGCGCCTCGCTGCCCCGATCGATCGCCACGCTCCGCACGAGCACGTTCGTGATCTGCGTTCCCGACGTGATCGCCAGCACATCTCCCGGCCAGATGTCCGCCGTCCCTTGCGGATTCACCGCCGTATACGTCCCCGCAATCGCCGCCGACGCCGCCGAGGCAAAGCTCAAAATGGCCAGCGCCGCGTTCTCACAATCCGCCGTAGACCGGGCAGCCGGCTTCAGCACCTTGCCCAGCCACGCCGCCGTTCCCGAAGCTCCGCCGAGCGCCTCCCGCGCTACACTCCCCGCATCCTGCAGCCGAGCCACAGCCCGTTGCCGCAGCCGGTAGCGCACCGACACCACCTCGTTCGCCACCGGAATCCGCCCCGCGAAGAACGTCATCTTGCCCGTGCTGTTCAGCGTGAAGTCGACACCCTCGCCCGCGATCCCCTGCAAACGCGTCTGCGTCTCCCCACTCGGCAAGATGCTCGTTACCCACGCCGAGCCTGTCTGCGTCACCCGGCAGTACCCCATTGTGCCGAACAGCTGCACACAATCCACCGCCGCAAAGCTGCACGAAGCCGGGGTGCTCAAGATCGGCCCCGCCACCGCCGTATCATAGAGCACCGTTGCCGGTGTGTTCGACGAGACGCCCAGGTCCACCAGCTCAAACACCGCCTGCATCCCCGCCGTCACCGCGCCGCCGCCGTAGTTATATACCAGCCCATCCACCATCGCATAGAAGGTCTGGAAGACGCGCTCCGTCTCCGCGCAATGGAGCCGCATCCGCAGCGTGTACACATGCCCGGCCAGGATCGTATAGCTTGTGCCTACCTCGCCGCCGTTGATAAAAGGCGTCACCATCGTCGCGCCGCCCGTCTGCCGCACGTTGTACCCGGCAAAGCAGTTAGCCCGCGTAATAGCTCCGGTGTACAGCCCGCAGAGCACGCCATCACTCGCCCCACTCAGCTGCAGATTGCCCGCCTCGACCACCAGCGTCCCGCCCATCTCGACGGCGTCCAGCGCGGTCAGCGTCGTTTGCCCGTCGTAGCCGTTGCCGCCCGTCATGTGCAGCCCGCCCGCGCTGAACCCCAGGTGCGAGCCCGAATCCTTCAGCACCCACACCCGCGGGTTGAAAACGCCCGTATCGAAGCTGTCGTTCACCGCATACTTCGTGTTGACCGTATGCGCCGGGATAAAGGGCGAGTCGTGCAACTGAAAGATCGTCGTCGTCCCATCGCCTACAAACAGCTCCGTCACATACGCCGCCGGTTCGATCGCCCCGCTCACTGTCACATCGTTAGCCAGCTCCTTTACAGAAGCCGTCTTCAGCGCCGCAATCTGGAGTGTCCCGTCGCCGTCGCTCAGCGCGTGCGTGACCGCGCCGATCGGCTGCAGGCTCAGCGCGCCACCCACCGCGCGATAGCTCGTATACGTCGAATTCGCCAGCGCGCCCGCATTGGCCGACCAGTTCTGCCCCGGCTCCGGATCGAAGACGCCCACCGCGCGCCCATTCCCGACCCCCGCCGTGTTCAAGCTGACACCCGTGCGCCCGGCCAGCGTCTTCAGCAGCGCGCCGCTCCCTTGCCCCAGCCCCGGGTTGCCGAAGAGCGTCGTCTGCTTATCCAGCAGCCACTCATCCGACACCGCGCTGAACGCCACCCGGTAGACCGGTCCCGCGATCCCCACACCCGCATAGATCGGCTCCGGCGTCGTCGCGACATAGCCGGTAAACAACACAACGCCATTGTCCGCTGTGGCCACCACCCGCGCCCGCCGCGTGGGTATCGCCAGCCCGGTCGCGCCGAGCGAGACCACGCCCGTCAGCCGCGACGGCTCGTTCAGCGTCCGTACGATCTTTACCGGCGCGCTCGCGTCCAGGCAGCCGCTGTAGTCCACCGCGCCCAGCCCGTCGAGATTGTCGAGGGTCAGGATCATAGCGCGGCCTCCTCGATATCGGGCGCGATCTCCGGCGTGAGTAGAGCCTCCGGTACCGGCGGGGCGACACACTCCAGCCCACGCATCTGCCGCACCTCGGCCACGGTCAGCACGCCCGCCTTCAGCAGCGTCGTCTGGATCTGCACCTCTTCCATCTCGTTCCGGCTGTCGAGCTCGTTGAAGTGGAACTCGAACTCGCGCCAGCCCAGCTTCTTCGCAAACAGGTCGCGCGTGATGTGCTCCGACAAGAGCTTGGCCACCGGCACGATCGCGCTCCCGAAAGCCTCGTCCGCCATCTCGCTTGCGGTCGAACGATTGACCTCCTTCTGCTGGCCCAGCAGCATCGGCGGCAGCTCAAAGGCGTTCGCAATCATGGTGATCAGGAACTCTTGCCATTGGATGTGGAGATCGGCGTCTGTGCCCCCGGCAAAGCGCAACACCTCGGGCTTCTGCTCGCAGCTCAGGATCGGCACCCGCCCCGTGCCCTCGATCTCGTCCTGCCACCAGCGGATCAGCCGGTCGTGCTGCTCCGGCGTCGCCTCGTTCAGCCACAACGCATACTGCACGACCGTGTTCGACGCCAGCCGCCCGGCGTACCGGTTGGCCGAAAGGAACTGGTTCACCGTCTCGAACGCGACCTCCAACCGCCCCAGACCGAACGGCGTATGCGTGCGCGGATTCAGCCGCAAATACATCAGCTCGTCGTCGTACAGAGGCACCAGCGACTTCGATCCCAGCGGATTCACGCTCTGCCCGGTGTACTGGCCCGCCGTGTTCTGCGCATAGCGCGGCTTCGACGTGTCGCCGTTCCAGTACGGATCGATCTGGATCGTCGCCCCGTCGACCGGCCACAACCGGAACGGCTCGTTCGGGTCGCCTGTCGCCTCCATCTCCACCGCGCCGAAGCCGCCGACCAGCAGATCTTCGAGCACCTGCTCCCACAACACACGGAAGCTGTCCCCCGCGTTCGGCTCCTCCAAACACCGGCGCAGCGCCTTCATCCGCGCGTCCGCGTCCGGAATAAACTCGCCCGCATACCCGCGCCGCACCCGTATCTGCCAGTCCATGCTGGCGATCCGGTCCTTCACCACGTTGATCGCCCGCCGCGCCACCGGCGATTCGGCGAAGCGGCGCAGATTGGCTGCGGTCGGCTTCGGCATCACCGCCTGCCCACCCCCCGCCCGCTGCGGATTCATGATGGACGGCAGCACGGCGGTCTTGCGCGCCGGCTGGGCTGGCTCCTGTTGGGTCGCGGCCTCAACCGCCGCCGGCCCGGCCATCTGCCGCCATAGATTTTCGACTGCTGTGCGAACTCCCATTTGCCTTGTCTCCCTTGCTGGTAAGGCGCACCTTCGCGCAAAAAAAGGCACGACCCCAAAGGAGCCATGCCGCCAATCCGTCTTCTCTTCCCTCCTCCCTCTTCGCTACTCCCTACTCCCTATTCCCTTTTCCCTGTTCTTCACACCCGCAACTCCACACGCGCCGTCTCCGCCATCC
Organism: uncultured Acidobacteriaceae bacterium; assembly: GCA_964247455.1. Classification (GTDB taxonomy): domain Bacteria; phylum Acidobacteriota; class Terriglobia; order Terriglobales; family Acidobacteriaceae; genus Edaphobacter. The sequence continues at coordinate 17,428 of CAXTUR010000046.1, forward strand.
GCGCCAGATCGTTTACCGTCATCACACGGATCGCCTGCCGCTCCATCGTCTCCACCCCGAACCGATACGCTTCATCCCCGTCTTCCCCGTTCACCTGCCGTACCGGCTCGACCACCGCCGTCAGCTCGAGCGTCGCGCCCTCCACCCGGCCCACGCCCTCGCGCAGCAACGGCGCGCTATAGGCCAGCACCTTGGCCGCCTCTACGTCGCCCTCCAGCGAGACCGCCTGGAACATCCGGATGACCCCATTGGGCCGATAGCCGCAGTCGATCTTCATCGGGTCGCCCGCAGCGGTATAGAGCGACGCCGCGATCCGCTTGCGCATCAGCCCCCACACGCCCGCGCGCTCGAACTCCGTCCGTATCGCGCCTGTAATGGCCGCACGCCCCGTCCGCTTCCGCTCCACCTTCACCTTCATCGGCTCCACATACATCCGCATCAACTGCTCGATCTCGGCCGGAATGCTCTCCGCCAGGCAAGCCCGCGGCGCGGCGATCTGCACCGAGTTCGACAACGTATCTTCCAGCACCTGCAGGATCGGCTTGGGAGACGCCCCGTCCGACAGCAGACGCCGCCCGATCTCCCCCTCCATCGCTTCGAGCAGCGCAAGATCGGCGTTCGCGTCCAGGCAGCGCACCCGGCCCCAGTCCCGCGTAAACCGGACCACGGCCGTGCTATCGCGCGTGACGCCGGAAGGCAAGGGGGACGCCTCCCGCAGCACCACGCCGATATTGACGAACTCTCCCTTCACCACATCCGGCACATACCGGATCAGGAAAAACTCGCAGGGCACTCGTTCCCGCACGCTCTTGCTCCTTCACGACTCCTTGACCGTTACCCGTTATCCCTTATCCGTGGACCGCGCCTTCTCTTCCCTCTTCCCTACTCCCTCTTCCCTGCACTTCACCCGCCATCTCCCCTACATCACAAATCTCGCAAATCCCTCAGCTTTTCGCGGTTCGGGAAAGTTCCCCGGCACCGCGACCCGCGCGCCCGTACGCCACAACGGGAAGGGTTCCCGGTCCGAGTCCCGGAAGGACACGATCAACTCCCGCACCCGCCCGCGCCGCGCCAACATCTGCTCCATCAGCCGCTCGATGGTCGCGAGGTCCCCGCCGTACCACGCCGGCGGCACCTCCTCGGCGATCTTCCACAACACGCCCGCGTCCATAGCTTCGATCCGGCTCAACCAGGGCTCAAAGCTCGCCCAGCCCGTCACGGGCGCGTAGACCGAGTTGCGCGCATACACGCCCCGCAGCGGGCTGTCGGGAAAGCTCCATTCGCCCGCGTTGAAACAAAACCCCTGGTCGATAAACGTCGCCCGGTACTTCCGTTCGCGGCCCCGGCGTTCAAACACCGCCTGCCGCCCGTTGCAATTGCCCGTCCACTTATCCAGAGCCAGCATCCCGGCAAACTCGTGAAGGTTTCGTACTTCCTCCAATTGCCCCTCAGGCAAATAATCCACGACCAGCCCCGGCATCAGCCCGCCCACAAAGCGGCTGCCGAAGTGCAGGCCCGGCTGGTAGCGTTCGCGCGCGCCCCGGGCAAGCTCCAGAAACATCTCGGGCGTATGCCCCACCAGCCACTCCGTCACCTCGACCACATCGCTCCCTGGCACTGTCAACCCGGCGGCCTCGGCAAGCTTCGTCGCGATCAGCTCGTTGGCCAGGACGCGGATGCCCTGCGGGTTGTTCTGGAACTTCACCACCCACAGATTGCCATCCGCGCCCAGCATCAACTGGCTCTGCGCGCCGCCCCGCATTCGCCGAATGGCCTGCACCGCCAACACCGCCAAAGCGTCGTTCACCCCGCATGAGCAGCATACCGTACCCGTTCCTACTCCCTCTTCCCTGCCTTCGTCAGCTCCTCGCGCACCGCCTGCGCGATCGCCATGGCCATCACCAGATCGTCGAAGGTCCCCGCCGCGCCGCTCGTCGTTCCGTTCTCCTGCACGACAAAGCTCCGGCACTCGGCCATCAGCCGCCGGCTGTGGAAGATCCCCGTCTCCTTCACCAGCAGCCGTCCCAGCCCGGTGATCGCCCGCGGCTTGGACGCCGTCGTGGTCAGCCAGCCGTTCTGCGCCTCGTGTCCGTCCTGTCCGTGCTTCGGCTCGCGCGCGCCCTGCTTGTACAGGCGCGGGTACTCTTTGTGCTCCAAATGCGACAGCACTGTACCGCCGCCGAAGTTGTTCCGCTCCACCGCGATCAGCGCTTCGTTATAGTCCACCGCGATCGCGACGATCCGGTCTGTCAGCGGCTGCAGCGGCATACGCACCTGCATCTCCGCACACTGCATTCCAGTCTCGACATCGATCACCTGCACCGCCGTGTAGTCGCCGCCCGCCCCGCCGCCCGCTGGGTCCACCGCGACGATGTACTGCTTGCCGGGATAGCTCTCGAACCAGATCCACAGCTCGCCATCCCGCCGCAGCGGTTCGCTCAGTTCGTCCATCCGCCGCTCGATCGAGACCACATCGAAGCAGCACTCGCCGGTCGCCCGAAAGCACTGCTCCGCGTTTTCGGCGAACTCCTGCGCCCGAAGATCGCGATAGTCGTTCTCGAGCGTCCGGCGAAAGCCGATCTGCTCCGGCGATAAGCCTTCCTGCTCCATCAAGCGCCGCTCTTCGTCCGTCAAATCTTCGACCGGCTCGGCGCGATACGCATCCTCAAACCACCAGGGCAGAAAATGCTTCGCCATGCCGGCCTCCTCCGCCTGCCGCCACTCGTGGTAGAAGGCCCCGTACGCTCCGTTGGGCGTCGATTCCAGCACCAGTTCACCGCCCGGCGAGAGTGCCGCCCGCAACCCCGCCAGCGTCTCCCGCGCGTCGCCCGGCCACCGCGACACCTCGCTGCAATGGAGGTTCTGCATTGTCATCCCGCGCCCCGCGTTGCCGTCGGCCGCGCTCAGGATGCGGAACTCGCTGTCCAGCTCCGGAAAGATCATCTGCCGCATATTCGACCGGCTCCGCCGCAGCGCGCCCTCCCGCAAAGGCTCCGGCAGATGCTCCCAGAAGCGCTGCACGATGCGAAACATCCCCTCAGCCGCCTCTTTGGTCTGCGCCACCTGCACCGTCAGCACACCGCGCTTGGTCACCGTCTTCAGGAAGAACCGCCCCGCCACCCAGGTCGTCATGCCCATCTGCCGCGCCTTCAGCACGATGTTCCTCTGCTTGCGCTCGTCTTCAAATCTCCGCTGCGCCTTGTTGGCGATCAGCGGCGTCTCATTGCCTTCGCGGTCCCGCACCTTCAACAGCTCCTGCGCCATCGCGATAATGTCCCTGCCCTCCGTGACCGGCCCACCCAGCT
>CAXTUR010000047.1:0-20653 GCA_964247455.1 uncultured Acidobacteriaceae bacterium
CCCCATCCTCGAGCACCTCCTTCTGCAAGCCGGCAAGGTCTACTAACATGGCCAACACAAACAAACGCTCCCTCTTCGACTCCGTTATTGTCTCCCGTGCACTGGGCGACGCCTTCATCAAGCTAAACCCGCGCACCATGATGAAGAATCCTGTCATGTTCGTGGTCGAGGTCGGCAGCCTCATCACCACCGTCTACGTCATCCGGAACCTCATCGCAGGCCACCACACCCTGCGCTTCGACCTCCAGATCACCCTTTGGCTCTGGTTCACCGTGCTGTTCGCCAACTTCGCCGAAGCTATGGCCGAGGGGCGCGGCAAGGCCCAGGCCGACGCTCTGCGCCGCGCCAAGTCCGAGACCACCGCAGTCCGCTTCCGCGCCGATGGCTCGACCGAAGAAGTTCCCAGCTCTGACCTTCGCTCCGGCGACGTCTGCCACGTCATCGCGGGCAGCATGATCCCCGGCGACGGCGAGGTCATCGAAGGCGTCGCCTCTGTCGACGAGTCGGCGATCACCGGCGAATCCGCCCCGGTCATCCGCGAGGCCGGAGGCGACCGCTCAGCCGTCACCGGAGGCACCCGCGTGCTGTCGGACCAGATCAAGGTCCGCATCACATCCAATCCCGGCGAAACCTTCCTCGACCGCATGATCGCGCTGGTCGAAGGCGCGGAACGGCAGAAAACCCCCAACGAAATCGCTCTCAACATCCTGCTCGCCGGGCTGACCATCATCTTCCTACTCGCCGTAGTGACGCTCCAGCCCATCGCCATCTACTCCACCGCGCCGCAGACCGTCTTCGTCCTGATCTCGCTCCTCGTCTGCCTGATCCCCACCACCATCGGCGGTCTGCTCTCCGCCATCGGCATCGCGGGTATGGACCGCCTCGTCCAGTACAACGTCCTCGCCATGTCTGGCCGCGCGGTCGAAGCTGCGGGCGACGTGAACACGCTGCTGCTGGACAAAACGGGCACCATCACCCTCGGCAACCGACAGGCCTCCGAGTTCATCCCCGCCCCGGGTATCTCGAAGGACCAGCTTGCCGATGCCGCCCAGCTGTCTTCCCTGCCCGACGAGACGCCCGAGGGCCGCAGCATCGTCGTTCTCGCTAAAGAACTCTATGGCCTGCGCGGACGCGAACTCGCCGACCTCAACGCCGAGTTCGTACCCTTCTCCGCCACCACCCGGATGTCTGGCGTCAATATGGACGGACGCATCATCCGCAAAGGGTCGACCGACGCCATCGCCGCCTTCCTCAAAGAGAACGGAGGCGCCCTTCCCGACGAGGTCCGCGCCGCCGTCGAGACCGTCGCCCGCTCTGGCGGTACCCCGCTCGTCGTCGCCGAGAACAAGCAGGCCCTCGGCGTCATCCACCTCAAAGACATTGTCAAAGGCGGCATGAAGGAGCGCTTCTCGCAACTCCGCGCCATGGGCATCAAGACCATCATGATCACCGGCGACAACCCCCTCACCGCCGCCGCCATCGCCCGCGAGGCCGGAGTGGACGACTTCCTCGCCGAAGCCAAGCCCAAGGACAAGATGGACCTCATCCGCCGCGAGCAGGCCGAGGGCAAGCTCGTCGCCATGACCGGCGACGGCACCAACGACGCCCCCGCGCTCGCCCAGGCCGACGTAGGCGTCGCCATGAACTCCGGCACCCAGGCCGCTAAAGAGGCCGGCAACATGGTGGACCTCGACTCCAACCCGACCAAGCTCATCGAGATCGTCGAGATCGGCAAGCAGCTCCTGATGACGCGCGGCGCACTCACCACCTTTTCCATCGCGAACGATGTGGCCAAGTATTTCGCCATCATCCCGGCCATGTTCGCCGCCACCTTTCCGGTGCTGAACGCGCTCAACATCATGCACCTGAAGAACGCGGAATCGGCCATCCTCTCCGCCGTCATCTTCAACGCCCTCATCATCGTCGGCCTGATTCCGCTGGCCCTGCGCGGCGTCGGCTACAAGGCTATGTCCGCTGAGGCCCTGCTCCGCCGCAATCTCCTCATCTATGGCGTCGGCGGCCTGATCGCCCCCTTCCTCGGCATCAAGCTGATCGACATCCTCATCACCGCCATCCACCTAGCCTAGAATCGGGTGCCCCATCCTTCGCGCACTTGCGAAGGGTGGGTTCCACCTCAAACTTTCGGCCAGCAGCACCAAGGACAGACACCATGCGTAAGAACCTCCTGATCGCCGTCCTCTACACTGTAGTCACCACGCTGCTCTTCGGCGTGGCCTACCCCTTCGCCGTCACCGGAGCCGCCCAGCTCCTCTTCAAGGCGAAAGCCAATGGCCAGCTCCTCACGAAGGACGGTCAGCTCGTCGGATCGAGCTTGATTGGCCAGCCTTTCTCCGCCCCTATCTACTTCCACTCCCGCCCCTCGGCCGCCGGCAACGGCTACGACGCCGCCAACTCCTCCGGCTCCAACTACGCCCCCACCAACAAGAAGCTCGTCGATCGTGTCGCCGGAGACACCGCCACCGCCCAGACCGACCGCCCCGGCACTGACGTTCCCATCGACCTCGTCACCACCTCCGCCTCCGGCCTGGACCCCCACATCACCCCAGCCGCAGCCGCCTTCCAGATCCCTCGCATCGCCCGCGAACGCCATCTCTCCGAAGCCGCCGTCCAGCAACTCGTCGCCAAGCACACTGAAGGCCGCCAGCTCGGCTTCCTCGGCGAACCTCGCGTCAACGTCCTGGAACTGAACCTGGATTTAGACCAGACGGGCCGGAAGTAGCACCTGCAACGCGAGCCTCAAAGCAAACTGCCTTATGGTGTAGAGGCACAAACGCAGCTCCCTCAGGTGTTACAAACAAGAAGGGCAAAGACTGTTCTCAGCAACGGGAACCTTGCTCTAGAAGCTAAGTTTAGCCAGGAACTGCACCTGGCGCGGCGTTCCCGTTCCTACAGGCCCCGTGTTGACCGTAGAGATGATCCTGCCAAAGGTGCCTGACGATACGTCGGCCAGCGGGAGCCCATACTGTGCGCGATTGAAGACGTTGAAGAACTCCGCGCGAAACTGAAGTTGAACACGTTCCGCCAACGGCACGGCCTTGCCTACGCCGAGATCGGCCTGCCAGAGCGCCGGTCCCCGGCCTACGTTACGCGGCGCGTTCCCGTACCCCGATCCGGCGACTGGTGCAAAGGCCGCCGGGTTGAGCCACTGACCGATGCTTCGACCGCTGGGCGGCGTCAGCGAAACACCGGGCACCAGGTTGGGTCTCTGATTGATCGTGTAGCCGGTCGCGACCGAGCCGCTGGACCGGTCGATCGTTACGTTGATGGGCAGACCGGTGCGTGAGCTTTCGATCGCCGTCAAGCTCCATCCGCCCAGCACGGCATTGGCGACCCCGTTATCGGTACGATAGCGGCGGCCAGGACCAAAGGGAAGATCGTAGACGGCATCGGCATGGAAAACGTGACGCACGTCGAAGTCTCCGGAAGCGCGTTCGCATGGCAAACAGGCGGGATTCTGTGGAAAGTCGGCGTCGCCCCCGCCCGCCGCGTCCTGGTCGATCTCGTGGGAGTATGTGTAGTTCGCGGAGAGGAGCAAGCCGCGGGTGAAAGACCGCTGCAGCATGGCGACCAGCGCGTTGTAGGAGCTGTTGCTGTGGTTGCCCCGATATTCGACCTGGCCGAAGAGCGGGTTGGGCCGCACACCCGTCGCTGGGTCAATGAGGTTGAGGTACGAGGTGGTCAGCAGGTCGGTTCCTTTGCTGCCCACATACGTGAGCGTACCGACGAACTGCGCCGCCAGGGCTTGTTGGACCGAAAGGCTCCACTGCGCGACATACATGTCCTTGCGCGTGCGGTCCATATTGCGCGGCGAGACGATGCCGGGAGCCGTAGCAAAAAACGGTGTGACCGGAAACGAGAGCGCCGGAAGCGTTTTGGCGCTGAGCGAGTACCGCGCGACCTCGTTATTGATCGGTAGGTTCTGGTCATCGAGCTGGCCGTCGCCATGGTAGATACCCGCGCCCACACGCAAAACTGTCTTTTCGCCAAGCGCGGCCGGAGACCACGACAGTGACGCGCGCGGGTCGAAGTCGAGCAGATGGCGCTGGCCAAAAGAAGCCCCGGCACCGCAGAAGCCCACCGCGCCGCACGTGGCGAAGTCGAACGGGATCGCCCGCCCCAGCACTTCGCCAAACTTGTTATAGAAGCTGTAACGGACACCGGCGTTCACCGTGAGGTATGGACGTAGCTTCCACTCGTCCTGAACATAGGCGTAGACCGCCGTCTTTCGCAGACCGTTAACGGGCAGCTCCGCGGCATAGCTGGCGGAGCTGACCGAGTCGGCGCTAAAGCTGTTCAGCGAGGAGAAGGAGACCGTTCCACTCGCCGTATTTCCCTGGTTGAGCTGGATACGCCGAAGCTCGCCTCCTAGTTTGACCGTATGCGCTCCCCGGACCCACGTGAGGTTATCCAGGTACGAGAAGCTGTTGCCCACACCCAGCTTGTACTGGTTGTTGGCGAGTGTCGTGAGCCCCGGCACCGAGATCGCATAAGGCAGGCCAAGAGCACTCAGGTTGGTCGTATAGACGTTGCCTCGATTGAAGCCAAATTTCCCTTCATCGACCAGCGAAGGCGAGAAGAGATGCAGCCACTCCAGCTCCCCGTTGGCTGGCCGCGACTCGATCTCCTGGCGATCGCCAAGGTAGCTGCCGCCCTGTGCAAGCGGCGCCAGACTCGTCGCCGCGTCAAAGTTGAACCGGCCATAGATCGAATCGCTGGCCGAGAAGCGGCGGTCCAGCCGCAGCATTCCGGAGTCTTCGTGGTCCAGTTGCCGTCCGCTACCCACAAACTCGCCAATCTGTGTGCTTCCCTGCACGGGCAACGTAGCGGCGGGATAAGCGCTAAGTACGGCCAGCAAAGCCGGGCTCGCCGCGCCCACCTGTGCCTGGTAAGCGGCGGTCGGTACAAAGCCGGGCAAGGTCTGGCCAAGCGTCTGCCGCAGCCCCTCGTAGGTCGCATAGAAGAAGCTGCGGTCACGCGCGATCGGACCGCCCAGGCTGCCGCCGAACTGGTTCAGCCGAAAGGCCGGTTTGCTTGGATTCAACGTGTCGACTGGTTCTCGGGCGTCAAAGATGTCGTTTCGTACAAACTCGAAGACGCTGCCGTGGAGCTGATTCGAGCCCGTTCTCGAGGTGACGGCGATCTGGCCGCCGGGCGTGCTTCCCTGCTCCGCGGTAAAGAGCATCGTGTCCACCCGAAACTCCTCGATCGCACCCGTCGGGATCGCCAGCCGTACAAAGGGCTGCTGCGCCTGGTTGACGATGTTGGTCGCGTCGATGCCGTCATAAGTGAAGTTGTTATCGTCGAGCCCGCGTCCGGCAAACCGGATGCTGCGCTGGTTGCTGCCGCCCGTATCCACCGCCCCGGGTACAAGCGCCGTCAGGTTCGACCAATTGCGGCCATTGATGGGCAGCTGCTCCACCTGTTCGCGCTCAAAGTCCGTTCCCAAGGTGGCTGTCGTCGCATCGAGCGCGGGCGCGACATCCGGCACTTCTACCCGCACCGAAGCGGCGGCCACGCGCAGCGTCGCGTCGAGCGTACGCGTGCTTCCCATCGTTTGGGCAACATCCGCATAGATCTCTTCCGCGAAGCCGGTCGCCGTAACGCTTACACGGTAGTGTCCGGCAGGCAGCGCCGGAATGTCGTACGCGCCGTCACCGGACGAAAAAGCCTCCCGCCGCAGGCCGGTCGCCGCCTCAACGGCCACAACGTGCGCCCGCGAAACGCGCCGCCCCGTACTGTCGCGGATCGTTCCGTTCAGCGCGGTCCGGTCGACCTGCGCGAAGCAGACGCTTGAAAGAAGGGTCAAGTACAAGAGCGGCGGGAGACGGCGGAAGATGTCCATAACGTGTAGCCGGAGCATAGATCGGCAACATGAACGCCCTGTTACGCCATCAACAGCGGCTGAATATTCATCGGGCGTTAGTGATGTGTTGTAGGCCGCTGCCCGATGCTGGACTCCTTCGCCAATCTTCCCGGCGGTCGCGCTGAACACGACGCGTTGCATCTTTGGCTGGTTTGCAGCAACTCCCGATTGCCCGCTTCGTTGTACAGGAAGGCCTGTACGCCGTAAGGGAATGCCCTAACGATCGCTCTATTTGAACTCGAGGTCCTCATGTTCCAAACTCGCTTCATGCATCGCACCCTGGCCGCGGCGGCCGCCTTCTCCATGCTGCTGCCCGCCGCTCTTCTTGCACAAAAAGACGACGATGACGACAACAATCGGTCGGCTTCCGTCAACGCTCAGGTTCTCCCGAACACGGGTCAGCTGCTGACGCCGCTCGCGCCGCGGTCAGCCCGCTTCGAGACGTTGAACCCCAACCTCGCCGACAACCCCGGCTACCTTGCCGGACAGGCCGTCACCACCGTCACCAGCCCCGATCACAAGACGCTGCTCATCCTGACGAGCGGCTATAACCTGTTCCAGTACCCCGATGGCCCGAACGCCGGCAACCAGAACAACGCTGACTCGAACGAGTACGTCTTTGTCTACGACATCAGCAAGCCGGCGCCAATTAAGAAGCAGGTGCTGCTGGTTCCCAATACGTATAACGGCATCGTCTTCGATCCGAATGGCACCTCCTTCTACGTCTCCGGCGGCAATAACGACAACGTACATCTGTTCAGCCTAGGCGCCAACGGTCTCTTCGCCGAACAGGCTGGCAGCCCCATCAAGCTCGGCCACACCGGCGCAAACGGCCTTGCGGTCGGTCCGGAAGCCGCCGGCATCGCGATCACCGCAGACGGCAACCGCCTCGTAGTCGCGGACTACTACAACGACTCTATTAGCATCCTGACCAAAGCCAACGGCACGTGGACCAAGACGGGCGAGCTTGATCTGCGTCCCGGCAAAATCAACGCCGCGCAGTCCGGCGTGCCCGGCGGCGAGTACCCCTTCTGGGTCAGCATCGAAGGCAACACGACCGCCTTTGTCTCCAGCCTCCGCGAACGCGAAATCGTTGTCGTTTCACTAACCGGTAAGACGCCGGCCGTCACCACCCGCATTCAGCTGAAGGGTCAGCCGAACAAGATGACTCTGAACGCCGCGGGCAACCGGCTCTACGTGGCCGAGGATGAGACCGACTCGGTAGCCGTCATCAATACCCGCACCAACCAGGTGATCGACGACATCGCCGTCACCGCGCCGTACGGCCTGCTGCCCTACAACCGCGAAAACCTCAAGGGCAACAATACCAACAGCGTGACGCTCTCGCCCGACGAGACCAAGCTGTACGTCACCAACGGCAACACCAACGATGTGGCCGTCGTCCGGCTCAGCAGTCCCGGTCAAAGCCAGATCGAAGGGTTGATCCCGACTGGCTGGTATCCCAACTCTGTCAGCTTTGGCCCGCTGGGCACCTATATGTATGTTGTCAATGGCAAGTCACCGACCGGCCCCAACCCCGGAAACCTGCATGGCTTGACTCCGGCTCTGGCCACGCAATCGGCCGCCTCAAACCAGTATGATCTGCAACTCATCAAAGCAGGCTTCCAGATCCTTCCCACGCCGACCCCAGGGGAGTTGAATCGGCTGACCGAGCTCGTCGCCGATAACAACCACTTCCTGCGCGTCGTCTCGGAAGACGATCGTGAGAAGATGGCCGCCCTTCGCAAGAAGATTAAGCATGTGATCTACATCATCAAGGAAAATCGCACCTACGATCAGGTCCTCGGCGATCTTGAAGTCGGTAACGGCGATCCCACTCTGACCGAGTTCGGCAAAACCATCACGCCCAACCTTCACCGCCTCGCGCGCAAGTTCGTCACCCTCGATAACTTCTACGATTCAAGCGAAGTGAGCATGGACGGATGGCCGTGGTCCACCTCCGCCCGCGCCCCGGACGTGGTCGAGAAGCAGGTGTGGGTCAACTACGCCGGTCGCGGTCTCTCGTACGACTCGGAAGGCACCAACCGCAACGTCAATGTGGCCATCCCCACCGTCGCGGGCCGGGTAGCAGCCGACCCGCTTACCCCGCGCGATCCCGACGTGCTTCCAGGCACCGTCGACACCGCCGCGCCCGACAGCCCCAGCGGAGCCATCAACAAAGGCTACATCTGGGATGCGGCCATCAAGCAGGGAATGACGGTCCGCAACTACGGCTTCTTCATCGATCTGGCCCGTTATGCGCTTCCAACGGCTTACGCCGCCTATCAAATCCCGGAGTTGCTCAACCCCTTTGCCACGAAGACGCAGGTCGCCTTCTCGGCCAACGTCGCTCTGGCACCACGCACCGATCCATACTTCCGCGGCTTCGATCAGGCGTTCCCGGACTTCTACCGCGTCCAGGAGTGGAAGCGTGAGTTCAATGGCCAGTACGCCAACGGCAGCCTGCCCCAGCTCACCCTGCTGCGTCTTGCAAAAGACCATACCGGCAGCTTCGGCACGGCGCTGCTCGGCATCAACACGCCCGAACTCGAAGTCGCCGACAACGACTACGCGGTTGGCCTTGTCGCGGAGACAGTGGCCAAGAGCCAATACAAGGACAACACCCTGATCTTCGTCATTGAAGACGATGCGCAGGACGGGGCCGATCACGTCGATGCTCACCGCAGCACGGCATACATCGTCGGGCCATACGTCAAGCACCGGACCGTCGTCTCGAAGGCTTACAACACGGTCAACTTTGTGCGCACGATCGAGGACGTTCTCGGCATCGGGCAGCTCAACCTCAACGACAGCGTCGCGGCTCCCATGGCCGATGTCTTCGACCTAAGCCAGAAGGAATGGAACTTTACCGCCGAACCCTCGCAGATGCTCTACACCACACAGCTTCCGCTGCCGGTGCGAACGTCCGCAAACGCCGTCACGATCCGTCCCACGCATGACGGGGCGTACTGGGCAGCCGCCACCAAGGGCCTCGACTTCTCCATCGAGGACAATCTGGACGGCGCGGCCTACAACCGTATCCTCTGGCAAGGGCTGATGAACAGAGCGTATCCGGAGGCCCTCTCCGCCGCCGACCTCAGCGTGAACCGCGCTGCCCTGCTTGCCCGCTTTAACAAGGGCCTGCATCTCCAAACAGAACGAGCGGCCGAGCCTACGGGAGCCAACGAACAGTAAAGGAGCGGCATTAAGAGAGGAGTGGAGATCCGTCTCCACTCCTCTCTATTTACAGAGAGCTTTAGCACTGTGGCTTCGCGGCTTTCACCGCGCGTTTTATGAGATAACAGTCCATGGCTCCCATGCTCCGAAACCTTCGAGTAGTTTCTCGTCTCATAGAATCCCTGCTTGTGTGTGCGCTAGGCTGCGGTCTTCCGCACAGCTTCGCACAGGCCACACCCGCCCCGCCCAGAGCTCAGGGCAACACCTTTACCAACCCTCTGCTAGAGAACGGTCCCGACCCGTGGGTGGTCTGGTGGAAGGGCTTTTACTACTATTCGAACTCGTCCGGAGAGAACCTTACCCTCCGCAAGACCGCCGACATCACTGACCTTCGCCATGCCGAGACGAAGGCGGTCTGGACGCCCGAGCCCGGCCACCCCTGGTCGCATGAGCTCTGGGCGCCCGAGCTCCATCGCTGGGGCAACAAGTGGTACATCTACTTCGCCGCCGACGCCAAAGAGAACTCAACGCACCGCATCTACGTCGTCGAAAACGAGAGCGACGACCCATTCCAGGGAACCTGGACGATCAAGGGCAAGGTGGCCGACGTAAGCGACAGATGGGCCATCGACGCAACCACCTTTGAGCGAAAGGGTCAGCATTACCTCGTCTGGTCCGGCTGGAAGGGCGACACCGACGGCGAGCAGGACCTCTACATCGCCCACATGAGGAACCCGTGGACGATCGACTCGCCGCGCACCCTGATCTCAAAACCCACCTTCCCCTGGGAAGAACATGGAGACCTGCCCGGCCGCCACGTCAACGTGAACGAAGGCCCGGAGATCCTCCAGCACGGTAACAAGATCTTCCTCGTCTTCTCGGCCTCGGGCTGCTGGACGGACTTCTACGAGCTTGGCATCCTGCAAGCCAAAACCGGAGCCAACCTGCTCGACGCCGCTAACTGGGTCAAGATCGACCATCCCTTCCTCACCACAGACCCTGCCGCAGAGGCCTTCGGTCCCGGACACAACGGCTTCTTCAAGTCGCCCGATGGCAAAGAAGACTGGATCATCTACCATGCCAACCCGCAGCCCGGGGAAGGGTGCGGCAACTTCCGCTCACCGCGCATCCAGCGCTTTACGTGGAACGCCGATGGCACGCCGAACTTCGGCAAGCCCATGCCGCTCAGCCAGCCGCTCAAGAAGCCCGCGCGGTAGCTTCTTACCCCCGTGCATTGTCTCTGCACTCTCTTGTTTGTCATTCCCGCAGGGAATCTGCGTCTGCGCCTCTACACCGTAAAAGCGATTTGCCCGAATCAGTGCCCGTGCTCTTCCAGGTACTTCTCTACCTCAAGGGCCGCCATGCACCCCGATCCAGCCGCCGTAATCGCCTGCCGGTAGCGGCGATCCTGGATGTCGCCGCAGGCAAACAGCCCCGGGATGACCTCGCCGTTCAGCGTCGTAAACACATGGTCGCGGGTCAGGATGTAGTTGTCCTCATCGAGATCCAGAAGGCCTTTGAAGGCCTGCGCGTTCGGAATGTGTCCGATCCCTAGGAACATAAAGCTGACCGGCAGCACATACTCCTCGCCGGACGCGCGGTTCTTCAGCCGCAGGCCCTTCACGTCCTTCTCCTCGACGCCCAGCACCTCTTCAACCGTTGTGTTGCTTACAAACTTCACCTGCGGATGGGCCATCGCGCGCTCCAGCATAATGGGCGAGGCACGAAACCGCTCCGTCCGGTTGATGATCGTCACCTTGCTGGCAAACCGCGTCAGGAACAGCGCCTCTTCCATGGCCGAGTCCCCTCCGCCAATCACCGCTATCTCCTTGCCCGAAGCAAAGAAGCCGTCACAGGTCGCGCATGAGCTGACGCCATAGCCGATCAGCGCCTGCTCAGACGGCAGGTTCAGCCAGCGCGCGCTCGCTCCTGAAGCCACAATCAGCGTTCGCGTGTGGACGATCTCGCCCCCGCCAAGGTCCAGCGCAAAGGGCCGCTTCGTCAGGTCAATCCCGGAAAGATGCGCCATCCGCAGCTCCGCCCCAAAGCGAGTCGCTTGTTTCTTCATGTTCTCGATCAGCTCGGGGCCCTGTATCCCCTCCGGCCAGCCGGGAAAGTTTTCGACCAGCGTGGTAATCGAAAGCTGGCCGCCCGGCTCATGCCCCTCCAGTACCAACGGCTTCAGGTTGGAGCGTCCAGCATAGATGGCGGCGGTCAGGCCGGCACAGCCGGAGCCGAGAATAACGGTGTCGCGTGTGATCGAGGCGGAGGTGAGTTCTGACATATAGACACCTTCTAGTCTAAATGCGTGGGCCGCCGGAGCAATGCATCCGCACTCCCACGCCGCAATCGATGCAACAATTGTGTTTATGGCAAACTTGACCCTGGTCTATGGCATGAGGCTCCTCCCCGCAGATGAAATCACCCAAATCGGCGATGCGGCCGTCGCGCTGAAAAACGGTAACGAGGCCCACGTCACCATGCACGTCCTTGAAGGCTCCCGTGAGCAGATCGAGGCGCAGCTTCGCCTCTCGATCGACGCCTTCTTCGACTTCTATCCCGAAATCTAGACATTACCCCTGTCCTGAAATCACACATCGGTACCCCCGCCTGCTCTTGCGACGAAGAACAAAGAGCAGGAGGGCCCCATAGATGTCCAGGATGTCCCCGTTTCGCATCATGCTTGCTGCCACGCTTGCAAGCTCATTGATCACGCCAGCCACGTACGCCCGTGCAACGCAGACCACCCTCGATCCCGCCACCGCGCCAAGCACCGTGCAGGACGAACTCCTGCAGATGGCTGGCCAGGCGGGCGTCATCTTCGTCGGAGAAGTCCTCTCCGTCACCCCGCACCCGTCCTTCACTCCCGGCTCCGGCACGGTTGAGGTCTCCTTCCGCGTCGACCAAGCCATTCGCGGATGTGATGGGCAGGCGACCTATACGCTTCGCGAGTGGGCGGGCCTTTGGACGGCGGGCCGCCAGCGCTACCTTCCCGGCCAACGGCTCTTAGTTCTCCTCCACACCCCCTCCGCCTCTGGCCTAAGCTCCCCGGTTGGCGGGCAAGACGGCGTCATCCCCGTAACCGGAACGGGCGTGGCGCCAAAGCCGAACGACCCCACCATCGCCCAGGCCGAGCCCTCCGTCGATCTCCGCTGGGTGCAGGCCCGCCTTCCCCGCGCCGCCGCTGCCTTGCAGAATAGCCGTCTCCACTCTCTGACTGCAGCCCCAGCTTACGTCGGACGCGAGCACGCGATATCCATTGGCCGAAAGATCGGCGTTCCCGGCGTCCTTCGCTCTTCGAACCCAGCACCTAGCCTTGCAGAAAGCCCCAATACGCTTCCACTCTCCTCAACAGCGCACGGGATCAGCCTCCGCAGCATCCTCAGCATCCTTGGCGCGTGGCAGGCGCAGCAGAGCAATGCATCCCACTAGAGCGAATCCGTTCCGCAGCCTTTGTGTCCTGGCGACAGTCGCTCTGTACGCCGGCATGGCGCAGGCCGCCAACCCGCGCTGGACGACGGGTGCGCCCTTCTTCTCCGTCGGCGGCTCCAATATCATCTGGTATACCGACTCCCCGTTGTATTCCACCGATCCAGGCGACCTAAGCTCCTTTGTCAACCACGCGGCGGCCGACGCTATGGTCGCCGCCGCGGCCCAGGTTTGGAACGTACCCACGTCCAGGATGACGCTCGCGCAGGGAGGCGTGCTCGCCGAGCAGGTCAGCGGCTCCAACGTCTACATGGGCTCAAACGGCCTCGTCTTCCCCAACGACGTCGAAAGCACAAACTACGCCGCTGTCCAAATCCCGGTAATCTACGATCGCGATGGCTCCGTCACCGATCTGCTGCTTGGCGGCGGCGCAAGCGACCCCAGCGGCTGCCTTCAGCACGCTGTTACCGAGAGCGTCGATTCCATCGTTCCGGCGGGCTACATTCAGCACGCTATCCTTATCCTGAACGGACGCTGCACCGGAGCCGCGCCCGAGATGCAGCTCCAGATGCAATACCAACTGGAGCGCGCCTTTGGGCGTGTGCTCGGTGTGGGCTGGTCGCAGCTCAACGACAACGTGTTCACCGGCACCACGCAGTCCACATATGAGCAGGCACAGCACTGGCCAATCATGCACCCGATCGACATCATCTGCGGCCCGTTTACCTACCAATGCCTGCCCGATCCTTTTACCCTGCGCGACGACGACGTGGCCGCCATCTCGATCCTTTATACGGTTGACAGCAACTCCGTCCCTCCCGGGAAACAAGCCACCTATGCGCGCGCTGGCTTCCTTCACGGCAACCTCCGCTTTCCTAACCAGGAAGGCATGGGCGGTGTCAACGTCGTGCTTTCACGCAATAATCTGCCCTGGCAGGTGCTCGACGATTACGAGGATGTCTCCGCCGTATCCGGTCATGCCGCGGAGCAGTTCCACGGCAGCCCCGTCGAGCCCAAGCCGGCCGGAATTGCCGGCAGCTTCGGCGAAATTTTTCCATACTACGACGTCGCGGGTTACTACAAACTAGGCTATATTCCGATCCCCGCCGACGACATCGCATTGGATATCCTTGTCCACACCGAGCCTGTCAATCCCCTCTATACAGGTGAATACGCCATCAATTCATATCCGCTCTCCACCGTGGTGGGGTCCGGAGACACGGTCTCATTCCGCTTCAACAACATAACCCCTTTCTGGAATCTTTACTGGGAACCGCCCATGCACAACGTGGCCAGCGGCATCGCCAGCATCGGCGGCACGGAATCCTCACCCGCCTCCATTCCTCCCAGCGGATGGTGGACAGACGTCCTGTGCGGCCCGAACCAATCCTGGTCCTTCGACCACACCCCATGGTTCTCCCTCCCGGTGCGCGCCAACCATACCTTTGCCATCGAGATGACGGCCCTCGACGAGGGTGGAACCGCCACCGGAAACAAACTTCGCCCCGTGCTTGGCCTGTGGCGCGCGTCGGACGCGACCGGCACCCCGCCTTCGGTGAACGCCGCGCCTGTGGCCTTCAACGGCGTCACCCGTGGCATGACCGCGCTCTTCGGGCAAACCACGGCCGCCGACACCTTCCGCTTCGCCCTGGCCTCCGAGACCGGCGATGGCCGCCCCGACTACAACTACCAGGCCCGCGTCCTCTACGCCGACACCGCAACCCCCTCGAACGCCACCGCAGGGACACACATCACCCTCACCGGCGTAGGCTTCCGCACCGGCAACACCGTAAAGGTAAACGGGGTGACCGCGAGTGTGATCAGCTGGTCCAACACCTCCATCGTCGCGGTCGTCCCGTTCCTGCCGGGCGTTCTTCCCGGCACAAGCGTTCCCGCCAACATCCTCGTCACTGACCTCTCCACCGGCTCCACCACGACGATGACCGCCGCGTTCCAATACGTCTATACCGCGCCGACCTACATCCTCCAGCTCGTCTCCGGGCCCTCCGCCAACCAGATCGTCAGCCTGCCCGCCACTCCAGCTTTCGCGGTAAAGGTCCTTAACTCCGACGGCATCACCCCCCTCGCCGGTGCTTCCGTCCTCTTCTCCGCGACCGCCGGCACGGTGGTCTGGACCGCCTGCGGCACGCCGGTCTGCACTGTGCTGACCGATTCCACCGGCCTCGCCTCCACCGGGCTTACGCCGCAAACAGCGGGAGCTGTCACCCTTCAGGCCACCGCGCAAGCGCAGACGCTGCAAAGCTCGTTTGTCGCCGCGCCGCTCTCCCGGTCCGCTTCCATTACGCCAGCAACCCGCTTTCTCGCCGCCGGAGCGACCGCGAGTTGGACCGCCACCGCCAGCTTCCAACAGCAGGGCGCACCCGCACAGACCGCCGTCACCTGGACCTCGGCCAGCCCGGCGATCACCCTCTCCAACACCAACACCGCAACAGGGAGCAACGGCACGGCATCAGCCACCGTCCACGCCGGTCCGCTCGCCGCGGGCGCACAGGGCACCGGGACGGCTTGCGCCTGGACGAACGTATGCGCGACCTTCACCGCAACCGGCGTCGACCCAGCCCAGATCTCCATCTTCGTCACGGGAGGAGGCACCCAGAACCTTTCAGGCGCAGCTACCTTCACGCCCATCACCCTCCAGATTGTCGACGGCTTGGGCAATCCCGTCGGAGGAGCGGGTGTCACCATATTCCAGACCGTCCGCCCGTGGACGCCCCCTTGCCCCGTTCACGGTCGCTGCCCTCTTTCGCCTTCACGCCAGACCGTCCAGACCTCCGCCATCTCGGACATCGATGGAAACCTCAGCATCACACCCCTCGATCCCGGCGGACCCGAGGTGACCGGCATCGTCCTTACCGTGGGAACAGAGGGCTACGCCGCGTTGATCGTACAAAGGAGTCCATAGCTTTATAGAGGTTTTGCAGGAATCACCAATCACAGTCGCCCCTCAAGGCATCCCATCGGAGTACGCTCAATTCAAGGAGTCCTCTCGATGGTAACCAGCGCGGCAGATCGTCTACGGAAGCGAGTCGTTATCCTTGGTGGAGGATTTGCCGGGATTAACGCCGCTCAAGCGCTCGCCAAGCTCCCGGTCGATGTCACCTTGGTCGATCGCCGGAACCATCACACCTTTCAGCCATTGCTCTATCAAGTCGCGCTCGCCGTGCTCTCCCCGGGCGACATCGCCCAGCCCATACGCACCATCCTGTCCCGTCAGAAGAACGTCGATGTGTTGATGGACGAGGTCACCGGCTTCGATACCGCCGCGCACGTGGTGGAACTCAAGACCGGCGCGCGCCTCGAATACGACTACCTCATCGTCGCCACTGGCTCGACACACTCCTACTTCGGCAAAGATGAGTGGGCGAAGTTGGCCCCCGGCCTGAAGACGGTAGAGGACGCCACCGAGATCCGGCGCCGCGTTCTGCTTGCCTTTGAACTCGCCGAGCGACAGATGCTCGAGACAGGCACCCACCCGGCGCTCAACTTCGTCATCATCGGCGGCGGTCCCACGGGCGTTGAACTTGCCGGAGCCATCAGCGACATCGCCAAGCTCTACATGGCCCGCGACTTTCGCCATATTGATCCATCTTCCGCACAGGTGCTCGTCCTCGAAGGTTCGCCCAAGCTCCTCGGAGCCTATCCCGACGACCTGCAAGCCAGCGCGGCCAAACAGCTTGAGGCGCTTGGCGTCAAGATCCGGCTCAAAGCGCAGGTCACGGACATCCAACCCGGCTACGTGATGGTCGGCGACGAACGCATTGATTCGGTCGTTACCCTCTGGGGCGCGGGCGTGCAGGCCTCCCCGCTTGGCAAACTCCTGGGCGTTGAAGTCGACAAACGGGGCTGCGTCATCGTCGACCAGCTACTGAACCCGAAAGACCACCCCGAAATCTTCGTCTGCGGCGATCTCGCCCATGTCATGCAGGACGAGAAGCAAGTCCCCGGCGTCGCTCAGCCCGCCATGCAAATGGGCCGATTTGCCGCTCGACGTATCGGCCGCCTCATCGCCGCGGCGCAGGGCAGTGGAAGCACCGGCAAGGAAGAGCACTTCATCTACTTCGATAAGGGAGACATGGCCACGATCGGCCGCTCCGCAGCCATCGCCAATATCAAGTGGCCCTTCAAAGCCCACTGGAGCGGCTTTCCCGCATGGGCCTCCTGGCTGGTCGTCCACATCTTCTTCCTCATCGGCTTCCAGAACCGCTTCTTGGTCTTCCTCTCCTGGGCGCGCACCTACATCGGCCTCAAAGACGGCGTCCGCCTGATCACCGGCTCGCAGGAGCTGCCTGGCTGGGGGTTTACCGACGCGCCCTCCGGCATCCTCACCACGCGCCCGCTCGACATGAGCTCCCCCACCTCAAACGCCGGATAGCAATAGCTGCTCTAACGATGAGCCTCAGCCGGAGGCTAGCCATGCTAGAGCAAACTCGCAGTTGGTGTAGAGATGCTTTGCCTTTGTTGTCATTCCCGAAGGGAATCTGTGTTCTATTTGGCAAGATGCTAGAGCAACTCCGCAACAGTTCCACCGAGCGTCGGCACCCGCATCTCCGGCGCAATCTCCGCCAACGGCTTCAGCACGAACAGCCGCTCCCCCATCGCCGGATGCGGGAGCGTCAGCTCCGCCGTAGCAATCACCAGATCGCCCATCAGCAGCAGATCGAGATCAATCACCCGTGGTCCCTTAGCAAGGGCTCCGGAGCGATCACGCCCCATCGCTCGCTCAACAGCCAACAGGGAGTGCAGCAGCTCCTCTGGCTCCAGCTCCGTCTCCAGCAGAAGCGCTCCGTTCACGAAGTCCGGCTGGTCCACATAGCCGACCGGCGCGGTCTCGTGGAAGCTCGACACCCGCCGCACTGACCCGAGCGCCCCTACCCGCCGCACCGCCTCCTCCAGCGTCGCCCGCCGATCGCCCCAGGCCGAGCTTAGATTCGACCCCAGCGCAATCGCCGCTAGCCTACGCAACCGCCGCCTGCATCGAGGCCGATACCAGCGGCGTCTCCTCCACCGCGTCGAATACGTGCGCCAACTCCCAGGCCGACCGGTCTCGCAGCAGCCGCTGCACAAGCGCCGTGTGCATGGCATGGCCTGCCCGCTCCGCCACCACCCGCCCCTCGATCCGGCGGCCCGCCAGCGCAAGATCGCCAATCAGGTCCAGCACCTTGTGCCGCACGAACTCATCGGCAAACCGCAGCGGCCCGTTCTCAACCCCGTGCTCGCCCACCAGGATCGCGCACGTATCCGAAGCCCCTCGGATCAGCCCCATGTTCCGCAGCATCGCCTCGTCCTTGCGGAAGCCAAACGTCCGCGCCGGAGCGATCTGCCGCACGTAATCGCCAACGGCCAGATCGCCCGTAAAGCTCCCAAATCCAATCGGCGCGGGAAAATCAATCGTGTACTCAATCCGGTAGCCCGTTCCCGGATAGACCCCGATAAACTTGCTCCCGTCCCGCACCTCCACCTCTTTCAGGATGCGAAGGTACTCTCGCTTGCGCCGCTGCGCCTTCAGCCCAATCCGTTGAAACGCCTCCACATACGGCCATGCACTTCCATCCAAAATAGGCAATTCAAGGTTGTCGATCTCGATGATGACATTATCGATCCCGAACCCGACCAGCGCTGACAGCAGATGCTCCGTCGTCGAGATCAGCACGCTGCCGCGCATCAGGCTGGTGGCATAGCTGACCTTAGCGACGTTGCGTCCATTGGCCGGAATCTCGAAATCATCCAGGTCCACCCGCCGGAAGACAATCCCCGACCCACCCGGCGCGGGCAAGAGACGCATTGCCACCTCCGCGCCGCTATGCAGACCGACGCCGGCGAACGACACCTCCGACCGGATTGTCTGCTCACAATGAGCCGTCATGCGCCGCCAAGCCAAACCCTCCGCAGGATACATTCCTCCGAGCATCCTGAAGTGTGGTGAAATCGACACAGTTAACTCTTGGCGTACCATCTCCCTATGCCTCTCGACCTCAATCGGCTCCAAGCCTCTGTCGTCCAGCGTACAGAGTGGACGCTCCACCATCTCCGAGCCTTGGTCGAGATCGAGTCGCCCACCGAAGACCCCGCCTGCGTCAATCACGCGATAAGCTACGTCGCCACCCTTGCGGACGAGCTCGGCGGCACCACGGTAGTCCACCCGCAAACCTCCTTCGGCGACATCCACGAGATCCGCTTTATTCCTTTAGCATCAATGACAAAGCCCGTCCTTCTTCTAGGCCATCTCGACACCGTCTGGCCGACCGGTACCCTTGCCTCCATGCCCTGGCGCGAAGCCGATGGTCGCCTCTTCGGGCCCGGCATCCTCGACATGAAGGGCGGTGTCCTCATAGCCCTCACCGCTCTGGCTGCCCTTCGCGACTGCGGCCTGACACCCAACGCCACCCTTCTGCTCAACAGCGAAGAAGAGGTCGGCAGCCCCGTCTCCCGCTCCATCACGGAGCGGCTTGCCCTCGCCTCCTCCGCCGTCTTCGTCCTCGAACCCGCGCAGGGCCTCGCCTATAAGACCGCCCGCAAAGGCGTCGGCGACTACACCCTGCACGTCACCGGCGTCGCCGCCCACGCCGGAGTGGACTTCGACCGCGGCCACTCTGCCATCCTGGAACTATCCAGGCTCATCCAGACCGTCGCCGCCTTTACCGATCTCAGCCTCGGCCGTACCGTCAATCCGGGCGTCATCTCCGGCGGCACCCGGTCGAACGTCGTCGCCGCCGAAGCCTCCACCGAGGTCGACGTCCGCGTCGCGCACGTCTCGGACGCCGCCGAAGTCGACCGCCTCTTCCATGCCCTCCGCCCCGCCGACCCGGCCTGCACCCTCACCGTTACTGGCGGCATCAACCGCCCGCCCATGGAACGCTCCCCCGGCACCGCCCGCCTCTTCGAGCTGGCCCAGCGCCTAGCCGCCGATCTCGGCTTTCCTCTCACCGAGGCTTCCACCGGCGGCGGCTCGGACGGTAACTTCACCGCCGCCCTCGGTGTCCCCACGCTTGACGGCATGGGCGCGGTCGGCGAAGGCGCGCACGCCGCCCACGAATCCATCCTGGTCGAGCATCTGGTTCCGAGGACCACCCTGCTCGCAGCCATGCTCGCAGAGACATGATCGCACCCGCAAAGCTGTCATCCTGAGCGAGCGAATGCGAGTCGAAGGACCTGCGGTTCGGATCAGTCGGCAACCCGCCATCCAACCGCAAAGTGGCTGCACCATTGTGGTGCAACCGCAAGATCTGGTGATCTACCCATAACCCCTTTGTTTTGTTAGATCACATGATCAAAATCAACAAACAGCACCTCGGCATAGGCTAACGGATGCCTTCAAGCATCGCCGACACACGCGCCAACGGCAGCCCGACCACGTTGGAGTAGCACCCTTCGATACGAGGAATGAACCGCGCCGCCCTGCCTTGGATCGCATAGCTCCCTGCCTTGCCCATCGGCTCGCCGGACGCGACGTACACGGCAATCTGCGCCTCTGTCAGCTGGGCGACCCAGACTCGTGTCACTTCCGCCTCCACCCTCCTGGCCAAAGCCGTGAGCACGGCAACCCCCGTCACCACCTCGTGCGTTCTCCCCGAAAGCAGCCGCAGCATGCGGGCCGCGTCCGTCCCATCTACCGGCTTACCCAGAATGCGCCCCTCGCAGAAGACCGCCGTGTCCGCGCCAATCGCCGTCAGCCGCGACGCGTTCCGTTGCCGTGCCAGCACCGCCGCCGCCTTGTGCTCAGCCAGCCGCATCGTGTAGGCGCGCACCTCTTCCCCGATCCGCGGCGTTTCGTCGATCTCCGCCGTCTGCACGTCGAAGGTCAGCCCGATCTGCGTCAGCAACTCGCGCCGTCTTGGCGAAGCCGAAGCCAAGATCAGCATCTAGTTGCCACGTCTCTCGCCGTAAGCCACGCCGAGCCGCGCGCCCTCCGGCGTCTGCACTCCCCAAGCCATGCGCGGCGTGTTGTGCGCCAGGCCGACGCGCCCATCCGGCCCCAATAGAATAACGCCGCCGTGGCCGCCGAGCCGATCGAAAAGGTAGGCGATCGCAGCCTCCGCGGCGTCTTCCGGAGACGCCCCCGCCGCCACACGGTCCACCGCCCACTTACCCAGCACCAGCTTCATAATCGGTTCGCCCCATCCCGTAAGCGACACCGCCGCCGAC
>CAXTUR010000048.1:0-20464 GCA_964247455.1 uncultured Acidobacteriaceae bacterium
CGACGGCTTCAATCTTCCCTGCACCCAGGCCGAATGCGACAGCTTCTGGCAGTTCGCCCTCACCGAGCTCCTCCCCCACTTCGGCCCGTTTGAAGACGCGATGCGCGATGACCACCTCCAGCTCTTCCACTCCAAGACGTCCGTCTTGCTCAACCTCGGACGCCTCCTTGCGCTCGACCTCATCCGCGACGTAGCCGCAGCCGCCGACCAGGGCCTTATCCCTCTTGCCAGCGCAGAAGGCTTTGTTCGTCAACTACTTGGGTGGCGGGAGTTCATGCGTCACTTGCATGAACAAACCGACGGTTACCGCGCCCTAGCTCCTTACGTAGCGCAGGAAGAACGCAACGTCCCGCAGGAAATCTCCCCCGACCAGAACCCCGAAGCCGCAGCCGCCTACCCTAATCCAGATCCCTACGCCGGCGCCGTCCCGTCCGCGCTCCACGCCAACCTTCCCCTCCCCGCCGTCTACTGGGGCGTCCCCTCCGGCCTCTACTGCATGGACACCGTCGTCAAGCAGGTCATCGACGAGGGCTGGTCCCACCACATCACTCGCCTGATGGTCCTCTCGAATCTCGCCAACCTGTGCGGCTTCTCCCCGCGCGAGCTCACCGACTGGTTCTGGTTTGCCTATGTCGACGCCTACGACTGGGTCGTCGAGCCCAACGTGCTGGGGATGGCCACGTATGCGGATGGCGGTCTAACAGCCACCAAACCTTATGTCTCCGGCGCGGCCTACATCAACAAGATGTCCAACTTCTGCGGCAAGTGTCAGTACGATCCCAAGAAGACCGTCACCGAAGACGCCTGCCCCTTCACCGCCCTCTACTGGACCTTCCTCGAACGCAACCAGGACACCCTCGGCAAGAACTTCCGTCTCCAGATGCCGTACAACACCCTGAGCAAGAAGTCCCCAAGCGATCTCGTCCAACTCCGCGCCCGCGCCGCCGACGCCATCGCCCACCTCCAGTCGTTCCCCCGTCCCGCCTATGTAATACAGCCGACAGCCCCGGCCGCCACAAAGGGATAGCATCTGCGTGGACGTGGTTCCTATGAATCTCTACATGATCCGGCGCAAACCGCACTTCTTCGTTCCCGATGCCTTCGACTTCGCCATTGTCGCCGCCGAGAACGGCCACGACGCGCGCCACACCCATCCGGCCAGAGGTGTGCTCTGGATCGACGGCACTTGGTCGAAGGCCGGTAGGGACTATAGCTTCGACCTGTGGGCGCACCCGCAGGACGTCCGCACCCGGCTGCTTGGCGTCGTAATGTAAGGCACCCGGCGCGGCGTGGTCTGCACCTCGTTCAACTAGGCTCTAGCCGGGAGCGCCAGCCATTACAAGCGGTCCCGCCATTTGGAACCGGTTTCGCCCCTGCGACTTCGCCCGATACATTGCCGCGTCCACATCCTTCAGCAAGCCCTCGGCGTCGAACTGGCCGCTCAACGACGCGCACACCCCCACGCTCGCCGTTATCGGCACCTGCTGCTCCTCGAACAAGAACGGCCGAGACACGACACGCACCAACTCCGCCGCGATCCCCTCCGCCCGGCGCACCTCCCGCAGATTCGTCAACAGAACCAGGAACTCATCGCCCCCCATGCGGGCTACGGTGTCCGCCTCGCCTACCGCGCTTAGCATGCGCTCCGCCGTTACCTTCAGCGCCATATCGCCCGCGGTGTGACCATACGTGTCGTTGATCGACTTGAAATGGTCGAGATCCACCATCAAGAGCGCCAGCCCCGTTCCATCGCGCCGGCATCGCTCCAGCCCTTCGCACAATCGTTCATGCAGCAGCGCCCGCGTCGGCAGCCCTGTCAACGAGTCGTGCTCCGCCATGTGCTTGAAGCGCAGTTCGCTCTCGCGGATGGTTTTTGTCTGCCGCTCCACCGTCCGCCGCAAGGCCGCCACCCAAACCAGCACGAGCGACGTCAGCATGAAGAACCCGCCCACCACCAGCAACGAGTGATGGGGTGACCACCATGTCGGCTTGGTCACCACTACAATATCCGCCGGGGACCGCAACAGGATGCGGAACGCCTTCGGCACCGGAACACCTTCAAGCCGTGAACTGTACTCCCGGTCCACCTGTACCGAGCAAACACCCGTGACTCGAAGCCGGCTACCCGGTTTCCATCGTGCTGCCGCCTCGCCAGCCAGAGCGCTTGGTAAGACTGCCGCATACATCTTTCCTTTCGAAAGAAGCATGAGGGTCATGTCCGAGGACGCGGGATCGCGACCCACCAACTCGCCATCCATCATGATCACCTCGGCATCGTTCTTCATCGCCGGCACGCTGTCGATCCATACAGCGCCTACTGGATGCGCCTCTTCCCCTGTTACCCCTCGCGCCATCGCGTCCGTCAAAATTGGCGCACTTTCTCCATAGGCGGGGAAGCCCACCAAGTCCGCCACCATTCCAAGACGCAGTCCCGCATCGTCCGTAGTCTGTGCGCAGAGGGCCCGAGCCGCGTCCTGGATGCACACCATGTCATTCGGCCAAACCAGCGTCACCCGTCCCCGTAAATGGATGCGGCGTTGCCAAACCATCCCCTTCTGGAAGCGGGCAAGGCTGTCGATAGGAACGATAGGCAGAGCGAACGGATCGGCTGGCGCGGGGTCCAGCACCTTGACGGTCGATAAATCGGGAAAGATCAGCCGTGCGCCCGTCATCTGTCGATCGGCATTAAACTCCGGCACTACATTGCCGTGTACTTGAATATGGGCATCGACGAACCGTTCGTAGTCAACACCCGGCAACCTCCACGTGTTTGCGGTAAACGTGCCGTCCAACGTAGTCAGAACAAAAGCTACTTCATCGTCTCCCTGGTGAGATCTCCGCACAACACCCTCAACTTCGACCCATTGGCCGTCCTCCGCGCCTGTCATCATCCGTAACAAACTGACACGCGGTGCCCTGGTGGGAAGATGCGCCATCCCAAGCACATGCAACTCCAGCTGGTTCACAATGGGCGCAAATTGACCCAAGGCACTGATGCCCTTCACCTCCACCAAAGTGCCGGGCTCTAATCTATCCGCGCCCACAGGCATCAGAACGTAGACATCGCCCGACGCATCATGC
The DNA here is from genome assembly GCA_964247455.1 of uncultured Acidobacteriaceae bacterium. Classification (GTDB taxonomy): domain Bacteria; phylum Acidobacteriota; class Terriglobia; order Terriglobales; family Acidobacteriaceae; genus Edaphobacter. The sequence goes on from CAXTUR010000048.1 coordinate 3,082, forward strand.
ACGAACAAGGACCGATGGTTAGGGTTGCAGTAGGTCACAACGCCGCGCAAGAGAACGGGATAACCGCGTACCGCGTCTTCCGTGCTTAGATCGTGTGCCTCGCGCGCCGTGCGCAGGGTACGCTTCGGCGCTTCTTCCGCTTTCGCCCCCACGCCGCCTAAGAACACGCACGAGCACAAAACAACACGCCATGCCCAAGCCACACGCGCACCCAATTTTCCAGCGACCGGTAAGAAGCCCCTCAAGCAGACTGTCGTTCTGTTGGGCATAGTGTTCCTTAAAACGCTATCGGCAGACCGCGCGGAACCGTGAACGACTGCGGCGCGCCGGTCGCGGGCGCTGGCAGGATGCTGTCCAGCCTTTTCACGCTCTAACTACTTCACTCGGAGGCGCTTGCGTTCTGAAGTGAGTCGAACCCGCTTGATGCAATTTAGAGATGGATATAGACGCCCGCCTGGGGTACAGTAGGCGACGTGACATTAAGGCAGCGATCACTGATCCAGCGGCAAACTTCATGGCTCACCGTCTTGATCTGTACTTTACTCCCACACCAGCCATATAGTTGGTTTTTTGACAGCATGCTGACGATTGCACTCCGCACAAGGAGCACTTTGTACTTCCCCGATTCAGGAGAACCCACGCCATGGACGTACGCAGCGAAGCAGTCCTGAAACTCATCTGCCCCGAGTTCGCCGAGAAAATCCGTGCCGCCTCCGACACCCTCAACGCCGAGCACACCTTCATCCTCGTCGTCTCCGGCCTGCGCACGGCCGCCGAGCAAAACGCCCTCTACGCCCAGGGCCGCTCCGTCAAGGGCCACATCGTAACCAACGCCCGCGCCGGCTTCTCCATGCACAACTACGGTCTAGCCGCCGACATCGTCCCCTACACCACCGGGGAGGGCGGCGCGCTCAACTGGGTCTCCACCACTCCGCAGTTCCAGCGCATGGTCGGCGCCATGAAGGCACAGGGCCTGGAGTGGGGCGGCGACTGGAAGGGCTCCCTCGGCGACTTCGACCACTTCCAACTGACCGAGCTTCCCGCCTCCCCCTCCCTTGCCATGCGCACCGACTACGGCAACGGCCCCACCGATCTCTCCTCCATCTGGACCAAAGCCACCGACGGCGACTACGCCGTCTAAACCGCCGTGCTCTTGTACAAACGTGTCGTCTAAACAGCGCCCCTTGTCTGTCATTCCGCAGCGAAGCGGAGGAATCTCGTTCCGCCTTGGTTGTCATGCCCTTTCTTGTTGTCATTCTCGAAGGTAATCTGCCTCGGGGCCGCCACTTCCTCTATGACAGCCGCCCAAAACCGGTCATCCTGAGCGAAGTGGGCCGCGCCTGATCAAAACCTTATCCTGAGCGAAGCCTGTCACAGCCTCACCGTGACCGGCGGAGTCGAAGGACCTGCGGTTGCGCCAGCCACAAGATCCAGACCTCGATCCTTTGTTCTCAATACCTTGAGACTTTCCTGATACTCTGCTCGGATGATCGAGCAACCGGAAGAGGAGTCCACTTACACCCTCCCCACCCCCGCCGCGGCGCTTCCCGGCATGCGGATCGCCATCCTAGGCGCGGGCAAGATGGGCGGCATCCTCCTTCAGGCCTTCCTCAAGAACAACCTGTTCGCACCGGACCAGATCCTCGCCACCGTCCAGCACCCGGAGCGCGCCCTCGCCCTCTCCGCCCAGTTCGGCGTGGAGGTCACCACGGACAACTTCCAAGCCGCCGGGCAGGCCGACATCCTCCTGCTCGGCGTCAAGCCCCTACAGGTTCCCGCGCTCGTCGAGCTCATCCGCCCCGCGCTGTCTCCGGCCAAGCTCGTCCTTTCGATTGCCGCCTCGGTCAAGACGCGCTCCATCGAAGACGCCGCCGGGTGCGAGCTGGCCGTCATCCGCGCCATGCCCAACACCCCGGCCATGATCGCCGCCGGGGTCACCGCCCTCTGCGCCGGGCGTTTCGTCTCTGAGCAGCAGATGGCCATCGCGCAGCGCATCTTTTCGACGGTAGGCCGGACGGTGGTGGTCGATGAGAAGCACATGGACGCCGTCACCGGCCTCTCCGGCTCCGGCCCCGCCTTCCTCTATATCGTCATCGAGGCCCTCGCCGAAGCGGGCGTCAACGTCGGTCTGCCCCGCGACGTGGCCACCCTGCTCGCCGCCCAGACCACCTACGGCTCCGCCCGCATGGTCCTCGAGACCGGCTATCATCCCGCGCTCCTCAAAGACCAGGTCACTACTCCCGCTGGGTGCACGGTCGACGGCATTCTCGAACTCGAAGAGGGCGGCCTCCGCGTCACCCTCATCAAGGCGGTCAAGCGCGCCACCCAGCGGGCGAAAGAGTTAGCTCAAGGCTGAGAGCTGGCCCAGGCTGGGGCTTTTCTTGGTTGTCATTCCCGAAGGGAATCTGCGTTCCCACCTGACCCAGGCACTCTAAGCCAGATCGTTCTTCAGCTCCGTCTTCAGGTAATCCTCGATCTTCTTCATGCCCACGTGGCGGAGCAAGCCATGCACCGCCTGCTTGATCAACATCCGCTCCAAACCGCCCGGCACGTCCTTGATCCCGTCAATCACCGGGTCGACGATGGCGCTTAAGCGGTCGCCGACCTTCTCCAGGATGTTCTGGAGCCGGTCCTCCGTCATCTTCGCGCGCACCGGCTCCGTCACTTCCGCAATCGCCGAGCCGCATAGCGGAATGATCCGCATCATCCGCGGCTTGCCGTCCGCCATCACGCTATGGTTCGCAAGCGCTAACGCCCGGTCTTCGGTGGACATACCGCTCAGCCCTGCCTGGATGATCCCATTGCTCTCCGCCAACACGAAGTGCTCCTTCAGGAACTGCTGGCAGTTGCGCCTTCCCAGCTGATAATCATGCGCCCGGAAGCCGCGCTCGAAGAAGCCGCCGAACGCCCCCACCAGCGCACACTGCAGCGCCTTTTTGCTTGGCCGGTTCGTGTCCGACGGTGCCAGCACAAACCGGTTCGACGAGCTCGCCCCAAATGCCGCCGTCAGCGACTCCCCTAGAAAGCGCGATTGCGACAGCAGCACCGTCATCAGGTTCGGCAGCATCCCGACAAGGCTGCTGTTCACGTCGAACTTATAGTCGCTCTCGAACTCGCACGACGCGGGAAACGGCGCAACCGTCAGCACAGCGCAGTTGGCCTTCTCCGGCTCCCGTGGATTGCAGCGTTGCCCCGTCTCTGGGTTCGTAAATGCGTCGGGGTTGTGGATCGCCAGGAAATCGTGCGCCAGCTCAAACGGATCGTTGTCCGTCACGCCGCCGTCCACGTTCAGCGTCTCGATCGTCGTCTCGGCGCTTATCCCCCAGGCTGGCGGCGAGTCTGGCGGATGCACCGCCGTCAGCGGCAACCAGGGCGAGTGCGTATAGTCCTCCCGGTCACGCTGGAGACGGCGCGGCGCAAGCGCAATCGGCACCGCGCCCGTCGCCTTCGCGGCCTCCTTCAACAGCGGCCACGCCCCGGCACCGGGCTTGCCCACGGGGAGCGGCTTGGCGCGAGGCGAGAGCGGCACACCCGTCCCCTGCACGGTTTCGAACTGCAGCCGGTCGGCATAAAACGCTACCTTCTCCTCGTCCGACGTGTTCGCGCCCGTGTTTCCCGCGCCCCCGCTGTCCAGCACATACGGGATGCTCCGAACATTGGTCAGGCTTAGAAACAGCGTAAGCGAGGGCGAGATGAACGGCGGCGGCGCGGGCGGCCGAGGGTGGATTGCGTAATCCGCAATGTGGTCGATGATCGTCGAGTCGAGCACCGAGATCACCGGCTTTCCGCGTCCCAAGTCGTCCGTCCCGAGCAGCGGATCGATGCCGATCCGATTGACCCAACTCTCATAAAACCGGTTGGTCGTCCCTTGCACCGTCGGATCGTCCGCGTTCCAAATGTGCTGGAAGGGCGCCTGCACCATCACCGACGCGATGGCCGCGCACATCCCGCCCGCCGATGCGCCGGAGAAGACATCGATCGACAACTTATGCTTCGGCACCGCCGGATCGGTCTCCCGCGCCAGGTACCACTGCTCGATGGCCTCCATCAGAAAGTCGAGCGCACCGGCAGTGTAGGCTCCCGCGGAGACGGCTCCCGCCATGTTGATGCCAAGATGAAACGTTCCATCGTGGGTCCATGGCGCGGGCTTGTAGGATGTCGGGTCGCTCACAGGGCTCCTTGGTTGCTGGGATTCGACGGCGGAGATTGGGCCCAAAAACGATGCAGCGAAAGTATAGACCGGAAGGCTACGTTGCCCACGGTATTTCATCGTGCTGCAAGACTCGCCGCCGTTACATTCGCAAGGGAGAGGCGGCGAGTAAAATCATCCCATGGCGACGACGCGGAGCAACCCGGACATACGCGCGGTCGAGCGGTTCGCCTGGGCTGTCGTTGGCTATAACGTCCTTGTCATTCTTTGGGGCGCGCTCGTGCGGGCGACCGGCTCCGGCGCGGGCTGCGGCAATCATTGGCCGCTCTGTAACGGACAGGTAATCCCGCTGTCGCCCACCGCGCATACGGTCATCGAGTTCACCCACCGCTGTATGACCGGCGGCTCGACCTTCGCCGTCTTCGGCCTGCTGATCTGGACATTTCGCGCCACCGCTAAGGGCGCAGCAGCCCGGGTCTTCGCAGTCGTCTCAACGGTGCTGTTGCTCAACGAAGCTCTTCTCGGCGCGCTACTCGTCAAGCTCGGCTACGTGACGGGGAACCAGTCCGTGGGCCGGATGGTCCTGCTCTCGGTCCACCTCAGCAACACGCTGCTGCTGCTCGCCGCGCTCACCCTGACGGCACGTTTTCTCCGCTCAGCGCAGACCCGTGCCAGCCTCGCCTCGGCCCGCGACCTGCGCTGGGCTATCGCCGGGCTGGTGGCAACCTTGGTAGTCGGCGTCAGCGGCTCCCTCGCCGCGCTCGGCGACACGCTCTTCCCCTCCGCAAGCCTGAGCGCGGCCTTTGCGCAGGACCTAGCCGCCTCTTCACCGTGGCTTATCCGGTTGCGGGGCGTCCATCCGCTCAGCGCCGTCCTAGCGGCCCTCTTCGTCCTTTGGCTGATTGCCAAGGCGCGTTACACCGGGGCCGCGCCGCAGGCTCGTCTCATCTTGGCGCTGCTCGCCGCGCAATTCGTCCTCGGCATCGCCGATGTGCTTCTCCTCGCACCGGTCTGGATGCAAATCGTCCATCTGTTCGGCGCGGACGTCTACTGGATCGCGCTCGTCCATCTTGCGGCGGCAGTCATCTGGCCCACCAAGGCGCGCGTTGCGAGCACTCCAAACGTTGTAAGTGAGTCACTGGCCGTCGCGGGCTGACTCCGCAAGCCACGGCCACCGGTTAGACGTAACCCATGCGTCACGCCTTCGCCGGTGTCTTCGCCACGATGCACACGGAGGTAGGTAATCCCACCCGCGAGAAGGCCCCAGCTCACATTAACAATAACGCTACTGCTGCGGAGCGGGCTTGCCGGCGATCTTGTCGCCCAGCTTCTCCGTCCCATGCACCGTGCCGTGGTATGCCTTTTTGCTGACATCGGCGGTCTTCTCCGCACCCACCTTGGTGCCATGGCCGATGTCTTCGCCGACTACCTTGCTGTCGTGGCCGGTCACCTTGGCTGCCTTTTTCGTCCCATGCGCCGTCTTGTGGTACGCCTTTTTGGTGCCGGTTGAGACGCCGTGTGCCGCGTCGACCGTGGCATCTTTGGTCTCGTGCCCCGCGCTCTTCATGTCCTGCTTGGCGCCGTCCTGTGCGAATGTGGTCGTCGCGAGACCAAAGGTGAGAGTGGCCGCAATGGTCAGGCTACCCAGCTGTGTGCGGTACGTGGAAAATTTCATCACTATCTCCTGAAGCAAATCGGTACCTGTAAAGGATGGCACTGCCAGTGTCGGGTGTCCGTAGCCATAGACTACACCCACATCTCCCGGCGGCGGGAATGCAATGGATCACCGTCATTCCGTCCTGTATAGTTGCAGAGTTCGCGCCGGACGCTCTTAAACGCTCCGTCGAACACGCACGATCAATCGTTTCCATGCGAAGAGATGTGCCCCGGTTCTTGTTCCGGTGCGCCCGCCGAGGTTCCTCCCTGATGCACGTTGCAGCAGCGCTTCTGCTCTTCTCCGGCCAGCAGCTCACGAAGCTCGCGCCCGTCGATATCCTCATCCTTGCGCTCTACTTCGCGCTGGTCGTCTTCATCGGCTTCTACGTCAAGGGCCAGACCAACACCAGCGAAGAGTTCTTCCTCGCCGGGCGCGAGATGACGGCGTGGATCGCCGGGCTCTCCTTCGTCTCCGCCAACCTCGGCTCGCTCGAACTGATGGGATGGGCCGGCTCGGCGTATCAATATGGCATCCTGGCCGCGCACTGGTATTGGCTTGGTGCAATTCCGGCAATGCTCTTCCTGGGTATCGTGATGATGCCCTTCTACTACATCTCAAAGACGCACTCCGTCCCCGGCTACCTCCATCTACGCTTCGGCGACGGCGCGCGCGCGGTCTCGGCCATCTCGTTCGCGCTGATGACGATCCTGATGTCCGGCGTGAATATGTACGCCATGGCCGTCGTGATGCAAACCGTGCTCGGCTGGAATATCACCTTCTCGATCTGGATCGGCGCGGGCACGGTCGCCCTCTACGTCATGTTGGGCGGCCTGCGCTCGGCCATCATCAACGAAGTCTTGCAGTTCGTGCTCATCTGGGCGGGCGCAGCCATGATCCCCATCCTCGGCCTGATCGAGGCGGGCGGCTGGTCGAACCTCAAGAAGCAGATCGCCGTCAACGTCGGCACTAATGACTACACCCATATGTGGACCACGCTCGGCCACTTCAAAGACAACCCTATGGGCGTCCACTGGACCGGCATGGTCTTCGGCCTTGGTTTCGTCGTGGCCTTCGGCTACTGGACCACCGACTTCCTGGTCGTCCAGCGCGTCCTCAGCGCGAACAACCTCCGCGCCGCCAAGATGGCCCCTGTGATCGGTGCGGCCTTCAAGATGGCCGTCCCTTTCATCGTCATCGTCCCCGGCCTGCTCGCCCTCGCCGTGCTCAAGAACCCTGACGGCAGCATGATGCACCTCGTCTCCGGCAGCCTCGCCAAAGCCACCGGTCAGCACTCCTACGACGAAGTTCTTCCGTTGATGCTCATCCGCTACTGCGGCCCCGGTCTGCTCGGTCTTGGCATCACCGCCCTGGTCGCCGGCTTCATGTCCGGTATGGCCGGCAACGTCAGCGCCTTCTCCACCGTCTGGACCTACGACCTCTACGGCGCGTTCATCAACAAAAAAGCTTCGGACAAACACTACGTCGCGATGGGCCGCTGGTCGACCGTCATCGGCATGCTGATCTCGATCATGACCGCCTATCTCGTCATGAACGCCAACAGCATCATGGACTACGTTCAGGCGCTCTTCTCGTTCTTCATCGCGCCGCTCTTCGGCACCGTCATCCTGGGCATGATGTGGAAGCGGGCCACCCACTGGGGCGGCTTCTGGGGCCTGCTCGCGGGCACCGCGTCTTCGATTGGGATGTTTACCTGGGTGCAGCTAAAGCCCTACGCTCTGCAATACATCGCCATGAGCCCCGACGCGCGTCCGATGGCTGAAAACCTATACCGCGCGCTGTGGAGCTGGATCATCTGCGTCGTGATCACCGTGGCCGTCAGCCTGGTCACCAAGCCCGTGCCCCGCGAAGAGCTCGCCGGCCTCGTCTACGGCATCACGCCCATCCCCGACGACGGCGCGAAGACACTCTGGGAGAAGCCGATCTTCTGGGCCATCATCGTCATCGTCGTCTTCTTCGCCCTCAATCTCATCTTCTTCTAAGTACTAAAGGATCAACGATGTCCGAAATGCGCGACACCCATAAGGAACTCTCCATCTGGTTCTTCTGCGGCATCCTGATGCTGGGCTACGGAATCGTCCTCGCCGCCACTGGCGTGATGGAGCTGCACAATCCACCGCCTAACGAGATCCTGCTGCCCTGGCTCCAGCCGCTCCACCCAACGCTATGGTGGGGCGTATTTCTCGCCGTCTGCGGACTGTTCTACACCGTGCGCTTCCGTCCCGGCAAAGCCTAAACTACGACACTGATCACAGGAGAAATCGATGGCGAAGCAGATGACAATGGGCGTGATTGTAGGTAACCGGGGCTTCTTCCCCAGCCACCTGGCGACAAGTGGGCGGTTGGAGATGATCGCGGCCGTCGAAGCCGCGGGCATGAAGCCTATTGTGCTCACGCCCGAGGTCACAGCCCACGGCGCGGTCGAGACCTACGAAGACGCCAAAAAGTGCGCCGCGCTCTTCAAGGCCCACGCCGCCGAGATCGACGGCATCATCATCACGCTGCCGAACTTCGGCGAGGAGCGCGGTCTGGCCGACGCCCTCCGCCTCGCCAACCTCCAGGTTCCCGTCCTCATCCAGGCCACGCCCGATTCGCCCGGCAAGATGTCCATCGCCTTCCGACGCGACTCCTTCTGCGGCAAGATGTCCATCTGCAACAACCTGAAGCAGTACGGCATCCCGTATTCGCTCACGCGCCTGCACACCGAAGCGCCCGACTCGCCCGAGTTCCAGGCAGACCTGGTCGAGTTCGCCGCCGTCTGCCGCGTCGTCAAGGGCCTCAAGAACGTCCGCTTCGGGGCCATCGGCGCGCGTCCCACTGCCTTCAACACGGTTCGCTACTCCGAAAAGCTGCTCGAACGCTCCGGCATCACCGTCGAGACGCTCGACCTCTCCGAAGTGATGGGCCGCATCAGCCGCACCTCCGACAACGACGACGCCACGCAAGCCAAGCTCGCCGCCATCAAGAAGTACATCCCCGTCGGCTCAACCCCCGAAGCCGCGCTGATGAAGATGGCCAAGCTCGGCGCGGTGATCGACGGATGGATGGCCTCGAGCGAACTCACCGTCTCCGCCGTCCAGTGCTGGACCTCCATTGAGGAGTTCCTCGGCATCGTCCCCTGCACCGTCATGTCGATGATGAGCGAGAACCTCATCCCGTCGGCCTGTGAGGTGGACATCCTCGGCACGCTCTCCATGTATGCCCTCACGCTCGCCAGCGAGACTCCCTCCGCCCTTCTCGACTGGAACAACAACTACGGCGACCACCCCGACAAGGCCGTCTGTTTCCACTGCTCCAACCTGCCCAAACACTTCTTCCGCGAAGGCGTGAAGATGGACTACCAGCTCATCATCGCCGGCACGGTCGGCAAAGAGAACACCCACGGCACGCTCGACGGCACCGTCAAGGCCGGCCCCATGTCCTTCGCCCGCTTCTCCACCGACGACTTCGAAGGTCGGATCACCGGCTACGTGGGCGAGGGTGCCTTTACCGACGACCCCCTGAACACCTTCGGCGGCGCAGGTGTCGTCGAAATCCCCCGGATGCAGGAACTCCTCCGCTTCATCTGCGAACACGGCTTCGAGCACCACGTTGCCGCCAACTTCTCCACCACCGCCACGCCGGTCTACGAGGCCGCCACCAAATACCTTGGTTGGAAGATGCACCGCCACGGCTGAGGCCCTTGCATTTTGTTTTCCTGGTTTGTCATTCCCGAAGGGAATCTGCGTTTGGACTTCTATCGCCGCTGCACAATCCAGCGCCGCACCAAATCGCGCGCCGCGTTATCCCACACCGGATGCACGAAGTCAAAGCCAGCCTTCAGCAGCCGGGCCGGCACAACGCGGCGGCTCTTCAGCACGAGTTCCGACTCCGTCCGCATCAGGAACGTCCCTACCTCGATCATCCAGCCGGACGCGGACAGGCCGCCCGAAACGCCCCAAGCCTGGCGCAAGGTTCGCAGGAACTCCGCATTCGGCACCGGGTTCGGCGACGCCAGATTCACCGGGCCGCTTAGATCGTCGCGCGCGATCAGGAACTCCACCGCGCGTATGAAGTCCAAATCGTGTATCCAAGAAACGAACTGCCGTCCATTGCCATTCGCTCCGCCCAGCCCAAACCGTACCAACGCCAAGAAGACATCGAAGACGCCACCGCGGTCCGGGCTAAACGTCATGGCGCTACGCAGAGCCACTTTGCGCGTCCGCGGCGTCTCCGTCTCAAAGAACGCCTCCTCCCACCCTTTCGCGACAGCGATCGAGAAGTTCCACGTGTCCGGAGCGCCCAGTTCATCGCCGCCGTACTCCCCCGTTGCCTCGTCCATCGGACGGTCAAGCGCGTGCCGGTAGATGGTCGCGGTGCTCGCATTTAGCCATATCCGAGGCGGATGCGCCAGGCCCGCAATCACCTCATTTAGTAGCCGTGTCGAGTCGATGCGCGAGTCGTAGATCTCCTTGCGGTTGGCGGCGTTGTAGCGGCAGTTGACGCTCCTTCCCGTCAGGTTAATGCAGACATCGCTGCCTTCAACCGCCTCCATCCACGCCCCAGCCGTACGCGCATCCCACACCTGCACGGCCCAGGGCGCAACGCCCGGCCTGCGGCTGAGTACCGTAACCGCATGCCCCGCGCCATGAAAGTGCCGCGCCAGTACCTGTCCCACCTGTCCGCTGCCACCTGGAATCACAATCCGCATACGGCAGTCTACCCTTACCCCAAATACAGCCGCCACTCTTCCGACTCGGCCACCTGCTTCACCACCCTGTTCCGCTCACGCAGTAGAGCGCACATATACCGGCGCAGCACCGCCGCTTCCGCTATGCGCCCAAGGAATCCAAATGGCGCGGCAAAGCGGAAGACGTCCTTCATCTCGGTTCGGCCGTCAAATGTTGTTTGGAATCGATGATCGTGCCGCATCGACTTGAACGCACCGCGAAGCATGGTGTCCTGGAAGAACATAGGCCGATCCATCGCCGTGATGGCGCTAGTGAGCTTCTGCCGCACGCTGAAGTGCCGCGCCCGCCAAGTCACCTGCTCGCCCAGTTCGAGCAGCCCGCTGGTGACTCCTTCAAGCGCGACGGCCTGTTCGCCGAAATGCACATTGCCCGAGGCATGCACCTCTACACTCCGTGCCAGGTCGAAGCACCGTTCGAGCGGCGCATCGATCAGTGTTACCTCTTCCAGCGTTATCACCCTCGTCTTGGCCTCTGAATGCGGCTCCGGCATGATGAAATTGTTTCTTCATTTGCGCTGACCCGCTGCCAATACGATAGCCTGTTGCCTGAAGTATGACGATCAAACGAACTTCGACAAAGAAGACCGCCGCCAAGAAGGCAACCGAGCCCGCGACCCAGAACCTCTTCTTCTCGCGCGACGAGTCATGGCTGAAGTTCAACCAACGCGTGCTCGAAGAGGCACAGGACGCCACCAACCCGCTGCTCGAACGCGTAAAGTTCCTCGCCATCACCGCCAGCAACCTGGACGAGTTCGTCGAAATCCGTGTCGCCGGCATCCTCCAGCGCATCGAGGACGGCTATAACCAGCCGCAGGCCCCCGACGAGGGCGGCCTCACCCCGCAGGAGCGGCTCGACACCCTCAGCGCCTCAATGACCCTCTTCGTCGGGGAGCAGTACGCCTGCTGGAACGAACAGCTTATCCCCGCGCTGGCTGAGCAGAAGATCCGCATCCTACGATGGAAAGACCTCAGCAACGAGGCCCGCGATCATGCGCTGGAGTTCTACGCCAACGAGGTCGATCCGCTGCTGACGCCGGTCACCATCGACCCTTCGCATCCTTTCCCGCGCGTACTCAATAAAGCCCTTTGCCTGGCGCTGATGCTGCGCTTCAAACGCAAAGCCATCGGCACTACCGTCGAAGCCAAATCCGGCAAAGTGCTCGGCGTCATCACCGTGCCGCGTTCGCTGCCGCGCCTGGTGCCGCTGCCGTCACTACCGGGCCACTTCGAGTTCATCCTCCTCCACGACCTCATCGAGTCCCAGGTGGCGCGAATGTTTCGCGGCTACGAAGTGCTCGCGCAGGCGGCCTTCCGCGTCACCCGTAACAGCAACCTGTATATGCAGGAGGAGGAGTCCCGCTCGGTGCTCGAAAGCGTCCGCTCCGAGCTGCATAACCGCCGCAAGGGCGATGCCGTCCGGCTGGAGATCGAGAGCACCGCCAGCGACGAAATCATCGAGCGCCTCCGCACCAACTTCGAGCTGGACTCCTGGCAGGTCTTCCGCACCGACGGCCCGGTCAACCTGTCACGCCTCATGAACCTGGCCTCACTGGTCGACCGGCCCGATCTGAAGTATCCCGAGTTCATCCCGCACCTCTACAAGTCCCAATCCGCCACCGCCGACATCTTTGAAGATCTGCGCCGGCACGACGTGCTGTTGCACCATCCGTTCGACAGCTACTGCACGGTTGAGCAGTTTATCGAAGCTGGCTCGCAGGACCCCAGCGTCATCATCATGAAGCAGACGCTCTACCGCACGAGTAAAAACTCGCCCATCTTCCGCGCCCTGATCGAAGCCGGTCAGAGCAAGGATGTGACCGTCGTCGTTGAACTGATGGCACGCTTCGACGAAGACTCTAACATCCGCTGGGCGCGTGACCTGGAAGATGCCGGCGTCGGCGTGTCACATGGCATCTTTGGCCTCAAGACACACTGCAAGCTGGCTATGCTGGTCCGTCGCGATCCCGATGGCGTCGTCCGGCGCTATGCCCATCTCGGCACCGGAAACTACAACCCCGTCACCGCTCGCTTCTATACGGACATCAGCCTGCTCACCTCGCGGCCGGAGATCACCTCCGCTGTGCAGTCGGTCTTCAACTACCTGACAGCAGAGTCGGAATCCGAGACCTACGAGCCGCTGCTCGTCGCCCCCATCACCATGGCCGACTGCTTTGTCACCATGATCGACCGCGAGGCCGAACACGCCCGCGCTGGCCGCTCCTCAGGCATCGTCGCCAAGGTCAACGGCTTGCTCGAACGTCTCACGATTGAGGCGCTCTACCGGGCGTCGCAAGCTGGTGTCGAGATCGACCTGATCGTCCGTGGGATGTGCTCCCTTCGCCCCGGCGTTAAGGGGCTGTCTGAGCGCATCCGCGTCCGCTCCATCGTGGGGCGTTTTCTCGAACACAGCCGCATCTTCAGCTTTCAAAATGATGGCAAGCCCGAGGTCTACTGCGGCAGCGCCGACTGGATGGCTCGCAACCTCCACGAACGCTGCGAAGTCGTCTTTCCCGTGCGCCACGAAGCGTTATCAAAGCGCATTCGCGAAGACATCCTCGGCAGCTATCTAAAGGACAACACCAAGGCGCGCCTGCTTCAAGCGGACGGCACCTACCTGCGCGCCCCACGCGAAGGCAAGCCGTTCAACGCGCAGGAACACTTTATGGCGCAAGTGCAAACCTGCCAGGCCGGTCTTTTGTAAACGACCGGCCCGCTCCGTTCAGTTTGTCACCGTTACAGTGATATTCGTGCTGTTGGTGATGGTGCTGTTGTTGATATCAGTTCCAACAATAGTGACAGTAAACGTACCCGTCGTGGGTGCGGTCGAAGTGCTTGAACTGCTGCTGCATCCCATGCCGGTCGCAAGCATGACGAATACGAACGCAATCAGCAACGATCCCCACCCGTTTCGCCGTGTACGCCCTTTCCCGCGAAAGCCAAAGAGAAGAAGGCCCGCAAAGCTCACGCCTCCCAGCGTCGCGATGCTTGATATAGTCTTTTTCAACGGAAGAGTTCCCTTGCCAGCTGCGGAGGACGCGGTCGCGGAGCTTAGCGTAAAAGTACTGGTTCCCGCCGCACCCGGCGACACCGTCACGGTCGGGGGTACAAAGGCTGAGTTTCCACTAAGCGTTGAAGCCGTAGACGCGACGAGCGACACGGTACCGGAGTAATTTCCGCCGGAAGCGATGGTAACCGTAGAGGAACCGGTGCCGCCGCTCGCAACCGAGAAGCTGGTTGCGGTCAGCGTAATGGATGGATTGGTCACCGTGACCGTCGCCGTTCCCGAAGACGAAAGGAACGAGCCTCCCGTAGCGTCCATGCCTCCACCACCATAGGTCGCGGTAATCGTATCGGTACCCACTGGCAACGCGGCGAGCGCCACGGTGTATGCGTAGACTGCGGTTCCGGTCGATCCGTTGACCGTGATCGGTACTCCGACCGTGGGACCGATCTGGCCCGTGGCGGTCGAGAATGTGACCGATCCAGCCAGCGATCCGGCGACCGATGTCGAAACCGTTGCCGTCAGCGTAAGTGTGCCGCCTACGGGAATCGTCGAGGCACTGACCGTCAGCGCGGTCGTTGTCGCCGCGTTCGTCGGGCTGGCCGCAACGGTGACCGGAACCGTCGAGATAGAAGAGGAGCCGTAGTAATTCGTATCGCCCGAGTACACCGCCGCCACCGTGTGCGGTCCGCCTGAGGTAAACGTCGTCGTAAAGGTGGCAATACCGTTCGCACCTACCGCGACGGACGTGCCGGCCGCGGCCGCGTCCACGGTAAAGACCACGCTTCCGGTGGGCACCGTCGCCAGCGATCCGGTGCCGATGGTGGCGGTAAACGTGATCGCCTGACCCGTGACCGGCGCGGTCGCGCTGAGTGTCAGCGTGTTGGTCGTCGCGTTGAGGTTGGCGACGCCCCCCAACGCAGCCGCAAAGTTCGCCGCATCCGGCGCGCCCAGGCCTGTCACCAGATCATAGCCGGTGCCGGCACTATAGCCCATGGTGCCGCCGCTGCAACCGACATCAGACGCCGCAACGACGCAGGGAACGACGTTGGTGCCAGTTGTAATGTCATGAAACGAGCTGGCATACGCGGTCGCATTGGTGCCAATGCGGTAAATCGAAGGGTTGATATTGCCTTGGAATCCACCGAGTTTCTGCTCCGTGATCGCCAAGATACCGGCAAAACTAGGCGACGCGACTGAAGTGCCTCCATATACGTTGAAGTAGCCGTTGGTTCCCGTACAGCTCCCACTAATGCATACCAGAAATCCGTCATGATTGGGATCGGCGCTGAGGGAGAGGTCCGGCACATCGCGCTTGCCGTCGGCGGGAACTCCGGGTCCAATCTGCCAGGAAGGTTTGGGAAAAAGTGAACTGACGCCGCCGCCGCTGGCCGACAGACCCTGCTGGAGGATTGCCTGCGCTGTCGTTGCGCTGTCGTTCCAGGTCGATGACGGAATAAATAGGCCAAGCTCGTTGCCGAAGTTCGTGTCATCCGTCAACGCCCAGTAAGTCGGGTTGCTTGTGAGATCGCCGGAGAAGGATGTGCCGCCGATACCCGTCACATAGGCACTACTTGCCGGGTAGCTCACCTGCAGTCCACCGGTGGCCGCATAACTGTTCGAGGAGAGAGTGGTGTAGTCGCAAGCTGCCGCGCCCTGATCCCCTGATGCGGTCAGGATCGTCTGTCCCTGTGCATTCGCCTGCTGGAACCAAGTCTCATAGGTGGCGTAGTACTGCGTTTCCTGCGGTTCGCATCTTCCATAACTTACGCTCAGGATGGGAAGTGGTTTACCGTTCACCTGATAGGTCTGAATTGCATACTGGAGCGCGGTAAACACGTCGTAACTGCAGCCGACGTTTGAGCCGCAGCCGGCGTTTCCTGTGTACACGAAGTAAAGCGGCGCGCTGGGTGCGACTGCGCCCGCCCATTCGAGATCAAGCTCCGACTCGCTCAGGTCGCCGGCGTCGATGATCTGAGACGATCCGGTGTTGGGCGTAAGAATGAAGTTTGGCTGCGTGGCGCTCAATCCGAACGCGCTGCGAAAAGCGCTGATGTCGGGGCTGGTGCTGGAGGTGGTAATCGCAGTCTGGCCAATGATGCCGATCGGATACGACGCACTTCCGGTAAATCCGGCGTTATACAGCGTGTTCACGTCGTAAATCTTTGAAAAGTCCTCGGGTGCGACATACTCGGTCCCCGTGTTTGGATCGACCGCGAACGGATGTGATGACGGAGCGCTGGAAGCTGAACGCCCGCCCACACTATACGGAACCGTTCTACTTGCGGCGCGGGCGTGTGCCTTGACGCGAAAATTATCCAATCCACGTACCGAAGCAACCGTTCCGGCAAACGCGCTCGGCAGCATCGGCGCGGTGGTGTTGGCGAAGTGCGCCTCTCCGTCCACCGAGAGCGCGTGCAGCTCCGTCTGGAACGCTTGCTCGACCTGCGCAACCGTGCCTGAAAAGTGAATCGCGTTGCGGCTTGGTGCGATCTCGCTCACCTGCAGGCCGTGCGCCTGCAGCCACCCTGTGACCGCTGACAGATCGCTTTCGCTCATTCCGAACTGCGCGCCGAACTGCGTGGGCGTCAGCCACTTGTGATAGCTCGGCGAGGAGGAATCCTGCTGCGCCTGCAACAGCGTGTCGAGCGCGGCCTGCTGTGCCGCCGAGGGCAGAAAATTGACCGAAAGGCCCGTCAGCGGCGTCGCTCCGCTCAGCCGTCCTTGGTCGACCGCTCCGCGCACCCTTGGGGAGACGCCACCCTCTTGCGCCACGGCCTGCGCGTCCGAGACCGCACTCTTGATGCGGTTGGGCACGGCGGCGAACCCTAAAATCGGGCTACTAAAGAGGGCAATCAGCAGCAAGACGGCGAAGCGGGCGAACGAACGACGCATGAGAAGTATCCTGTGGGCTTAGAACTGCTGCACCGCCGCCGAAAAGACACGCCGTCCGGTCCGGCGCGAGACTCTCCCAACCTTGGTTTCTCGATTAGACCACCGGTCACCGGAAAAGTTGTTACCCATCTTTGCACCGGTCGCGGTATTTTCATTTGCGGCGCAAGAAGAGAACTGTCCGCTCTCCATCCTAAGAAGAATCTGGTCTGCAGGCGCATCGGAGAGGGCTCGATCGGCAGCCCTACTCGAGCCGCTTCTTTAACAAATCCCGCGAGATCGCATCCAGCACCCCGTTCAAGAAATGGATGGACTCCGGCGCGGCGTACCGCTTAGCAATCTCTAGGCTCTCGTTGATGATGATCGGCCCGGGAGTCGCCGGATAGGCCAGCATCTCGGCCACTGCCGCGCGCAGGAGGTTGCGGTCCACCACTGGCATCCGCTCGATGCGCCAGTTCTGCGAGTGCGCCTCCAGGATGCCGTCGATCTCCACCGCGCGCGTCGTCGCCACCCGGTAGAGGTCGTCGGCAAAGCCACGCGCCTCCGCGTCCACCTCGTCGCGCGACGGCCAAAAGAGCTTGCGCACCTCATCTGGCGTCTGCTTGCCGAGATCGCCCTGGAAGAGCATCTGCATGGCCATCTCGCGGGATTTGCGCCTCGTCCCCATCAGTTTGCCCCCATCAGGCCTGCACCGCGAGCTTGCGCTGCAAGGAGACCATCTCGATGGCCGCAATCGCCGCCTCAAAGCCCTTATTGCCTGCTTTCAGGCCGGCCCGGTCGAGCGCCTGTTCGAGCGTCTCGCAGGTCAGCACCCCGAAGGCATGGGGCACGCCGGTTTCCTGCTGCGACTGGCCGATGCCCCGAGCCACCTCGTTATAGATGGCCTCGTAGTGCGCCGTCTCCCCGCGCAAGAGGCAGCCTAAGGTCACGATGGCG
>CAXTUR010000049.1:0-12154 GCA_964247455.1 uncultured Acidobacteriaceae bacterium
CACGTCGCCCTCTCAAGGCGAAGAGTCCGGGTTCGAGCCCCGGTAACGCTACCAATTCGAGTCCCTGACTTAGAACATTTTCGGTTAGTCCTGTGTCTCTGCTCCCGTTAATTGAAGCGAGTTACACACGAAATACGCCTCGCGTAGAACGTATACTTCCCCTATGTCACGCTTCTGCCGCATCGCGTCAAGCGGTAGCTTCAGATCCGCATCACTATACACTGTTGTTGCTGAGTAACGATGCACAAAGGCCATTATGACTGAAACCAAGAGCGGAGTTCGCCTCTCCAACAAGACTGTATCCCAACTTGACAGTAGAGTTCGGCGCTCCGCGTACGACCGCAAGAAGCTTCTCGCGCGAACGGTTCATATTGGGGTCGGTGGGTTCCATCGTGCGCACCAGGTAGTTTATCTTGATGAACTCCTCGAACGGGGCGCAGTGTCCGACTGGGGTGAGTGCGGCATGGGCGTCCTGCCTCAGGACACTGCCATGCGCGACGCGCTTCGCGATCAGGATTACCTGTATACCGTTGTCGAGCGGAGCGCGGACGTTCAAACGGTTCGGGTCATTGGCTCCATCATCGACTTCGCGCTGGCGCCCGAGGCCCCCGAAGCCGCCATCGAGCGTATGGCGAACGAGGAAACCCGTCTTGTCTCGCTGACCATCACCGAGGGCGGTTATTTCATCCACGAAGGCACCGGAGAGTTCGCCCACGATCATCCGTCTATCGTGCACGACGTCCAGCACCCGGACGCGCCGAAGACATCGCTCGGCTTCATCACCGCTGCTCTGAAACTCCGGCGCGACCGTGGTCTCGCTCCGTTCACCGTGATGTCCTGTGACAATCTCCAGGGTAATGGACACGTCACCCGCAAGGTCATCTTAGGGCTTGCCGAGCTCCAAGATCCTATGCTGCATCGCTGGATCGCCGACAATGCAGCGTTTCCCAACAGCATGGTCGACCGCATTACGCCGGCCACCACCACCACCGACCGCGAGCTGTTGCTGCAGCAATACGGCATCGACGACGCGTGGCCCGTCGTCACCGAACCATTCCTGCAGTGGGTGATTGAAGATAACTTCTGCAATCAGCGGCCACCGTGGGAAGAAGCTGGCGCGGAGATCGTCAGCGACGTACTTCCGTATGAATTGATGAAGATTCGTCTGCTGAACGCTAGTCATATGGCGATGGCATACCTCGGCGCGCTGGAAGGCTTCACCTATGCTCATGAGGTGATGCAGAACGACGTCTTCCGCAACTTCATCGAAGCATTTATGGAAGAGGTCACCCCGGTCGTTCCCCTGATTCCCGGAACGTCCACTTCACAGTACAAGAAGACGCTTATCGAACGCTTCTCCAATCCAACGATCAACGACCGCGTTGCGCGCCTTTGCTCGGAAGGTTCCGCCAAGATGCCAAAGTGGGTGCTGCCTTCCGTGGTTGAGCTTGCCGAAAAGCGAAGCTCGATCCATCTGCTCAGCCTCGTGATCGCCGCCTGGATCAAGTATCTCCAGTCGCCTCTCGACGAGCGTGGTGGTCTCATCGAGATTGTGGATGCGCGTGCGGACGAACTTATGCGAGTCGCAAGACCGATCGGCAACGATCCACGTCCCTTCCTCGCGATGAAGTCTCTTTTCGGGCCCGCGTACTTCACAGAAGCTTCTTTCGCGGCCCAAGTGGAAGCGGCGCTCACGTCGATCAGCACAGTAGGCGCAAAAGAAACCATTCGCCGGTACACAGCCGCACAAAAGGCCCAATAGGAATCTGATGAATCAAGAGATGACTCTGAGCGAGAAGCTCGGCATGCACCCGCAACTCGCGATCGGATACCTCGGTCTCCTGCTCTTTATGATCGGCGATGGTGTGGAATCCGGCTTTCTGTCGCCGTATATGCTGGACCTTCATTACAGCGCAAACAAGATTGCGCTCGTATTTACCTTGTACGGTGTTGCCGCTGCCCTGGCCTCCTGGCTCAGCGGCGTTCTGTCGGATCTGCTCGGTCCTAAAAAGGTCATGTGGGCCGGCTTTCTTATTTGGCTGGTGCTTGAGATTCCGTTCCTCACCCTGGGACTGGCACATCATAGTTACCCCATGATCCTCCTCTGCTACACGATTCGTGGACTCGGCTATCCACTCTTCGCGTTCGGTTTTCTTGTATGGGTTACGGCCATCACGCCCCACCGCTACCTTGCAACTTCCGTGGGCTGGTTCTGGTTTGCGCGTACCGGCGGCCTTCCCACACTTGGCTCCCTCTTTGCCAGCTACTCGGTCACTCGCAACGGCCCTTATAGAACATTGTGGTATTCGGTCGCCTTCGTGGCGCTCGGCGGCCTCATCGCGTTGCTCGGCGTTCGCGAGCCGAGGGGCTCCCATCCGCTGCGCACCGGGAACGAGCAACCCATTCGTGTGCTGCTTTCAGGCATTTCTATCATCTGGAAGGTTCCCAAGGTTGGTCTCGGCGGGATCGTCGCTATCATCACGACAACGTCCGAGTTCGGGTTCTTGCTCTTCCTGCCGATTTTTTACATTCACACCGTAGGCTTCACCCTCGCGCAATGGTTGCAGATCCTTACCGTGATGTTCGCTACAAACATATTCTTCAATCTCTTTTGGGGTTGGGTGGGCGATAAGATCGGCTGGCGCACCGTCATTACCATCTTCGGAGCCTGTGGATGCGCGGCCGCCGCGCTCGGTCTCTATTATGTGCCGCACCTCTATGGCGCCAACTACACCTACGTAATGCTGGCCGGTATGGCCTACGGCGCAACGCTTGCGGGCTTCGTTCCGCTCGGAGCCATTATGGCAACACTCGCGCCGCAAGCACGAGGAGCCGCCCTTTCGGTGTTCAATCTCGGCTCAGGAATCAGCATTTGGCTCGGTCCTGCGATAGCCGGTATCTTTCTTCCACGCATCGGAGTCGACGGCGTCATGTGGGTCTTCGCCATGATGTATTTGCTGGCGGCCGTTGTTGGGATCTTTCTCAAAACACCGCAACCAGAGATCACGGCTGCTGTAGACAGCGTACCCACGGCCATGGCGTAGCACGCTCTCTTTAGGGGAGTAGCCTCGTTATGCTTTTACAGCGGCCATAAACGGGTTGTTCACCTCATAAGCCGCTTTGAGTAACGTCTGGATCAACTAGTCCAACACTCTTACCCCGCCCCGTCCCACTAACTCCTCTACATTGTCGATGAACAACCGGTCCGCCGCGACACGAACATCGTGTGGTTCTAAGACCGCGCAGAACTCTCCGGGCTCTTCTAAGTCAAGCAGCAGTTTGCCTTGGCCCGGCGCGGCGTTCAGGATGGCGAGCAGCCTTTCAAGCAGCCGGGCGTCGGGTGAGTGCAGCGGGACCTTGATGCGAAGTGAATCGGGCAGCTTGATCTTAATATCTTCAAGTGCCTGAATGGAAGAGATCGCGAGTTTGGGGGCGGCGTCCTCTTCGCCGCGCAGAGCACCGCGGACGAGCACGGGCACGGAGATCTTCAGGCGCTCGGCCAGCTTTTCGTAGTTCTGCGGAAAGGCGATCAGCTCGATCTTGCCGACCGTATCTTCGAGGCAAGCCTGGGCGTACATCTCTCCGGAGCGCTTGGATTTGGCGACCTTGAGGCCGGTGATTACACCCGCGACCTGAATCTCGTTCTGCTCTTCGTCCTGGCGGCCACGGCGAAAGGTCTGCGGCTCCGGCTTAATCTCGCAGGCGGTAATCGTGTCGACGACCTTCAGGTTGCGGAGCTTCTCGCGGTACTTGTCCATGGGGTGGCCGGAGACGAAGAAGCCAAGCACATCCTTCTCGTTCTGCAGCCGGGTATGCTCGTCCCACTCGGCAACCTTAGGCAGGGCTTCCTCAGTCTTGGCTGAGATGCGGCCATCGTCGAAGATGCCCGATAGAGAAAAGAGCCCATGCTGTCCGGCCGCCTCGTCGCGCTGGGCCTTCTGGGCGCGCTCCATGGCCTTATCGAGTGCCGCGGTCACCTGGGCGCGACCGCCAAAACCATCCATCGCCCCCGCTTTGATAAGCGATTCGAGAACGCGCCTGTTGAGCAGACGGAGGTCGACGCGCTCACAGAACTCCCACACGCTGGCAAAGCCTTGTTTACCTTCGGCTTGGAGCGCGGCACGGGCGGCGAGAATCGACTCGATGGCGTTGTAGCCCACGTTCTTGATGGCGGCCAGCCCGAAGCCAATAGCCATTCCGGCGTTTGTGTTCACCGGCGTAAAGTTCGCGTCCGAGACCTGCACGCTCGGCGGCATGACCGGAATATTGATCTCGCGGCACTCGGAGATGTACTTGACGACATTCTCCGGCTTCGATGTTTCGCTCGTCAGCAACGCGGCCATGAACTCAACCGGATAGTGCGTCTTCAGCCAGGCCGTGTGATACGCCAGCAGCGCGTAGGCCGCCGAGTGCGACTTGTTGAAGCCGTATCCAGCAAACTGCGCCATCAGGTCGAAGAGCTTGCCCGCGACATCTTTGGGGTGCTTCTTCGCCGCCGCGCCCGACATGAAACGCTCGCGCTGCTTGTCCATCTCCTTCGGGTCTTTTTTCCCCATTGCGCGTCGCAGCAGGTCCGCTTCGCCCAGCGAGTAACCGGCGATGGTGGCGGCAATCTGCATCACCTGCTCCTGATAGACGATGACGCCAAGCGTCTCACGCAGCAGCGGCTCGAGCTCAGGGAGCATGTACTCGACAATGCGGCGGCCCCACTTACGCTCAATGAAGTCGTCGATCATGCCGCCTTGAATTGGACCTGGGCGGAAGAGCGCGTTCAATGCCGTCAGGTCTTCAACAGTATTCGGCTTATAGCGCCGCAACACATCGCGCATCCCGCCGGACTCGAACTGGAACACCCCCGAGGTGAGCGCGCGATGAAAGACCTTCTCGTAGGTGACCGCATCGTCGAGCGGAATGGTGGCCATGTCGACCGTCTCACCGGTGGTATGCTGGATGAGCTTGAGGGCGTCGTCGATCACAGTCAGCGTCGTCAGCCCAAGAAAGTCCATCTTGAGCAAACCCATCTTCTCAATGGCACCCATGTCATAGGCGGTGACGATGGAGTCGTCCTTGGCGCGGGTGACCGGCACCAGCTCCGTCAGCGGCTTCGGCGCAATCACCACGCCCGCCGCATGAACTCCCGCCCCACGCACCAGGCCCTCCAGCCGCAGCGCCGCGTCGATCAGTTCCTTGATCTTCCCGTCCGCTTCATACGCTTGCTTCAGCGGCCCGTTTCCTTCCAGTGCCTTGTCGATCGTGATTCCAATCACCGGTGGGATCATCTTAGCGATCCGGTCTACCTCGCCATACGGCATATCGAGCGCGCGTCCGACGTCCTTAATCGCCGCCTTCGCCGCCATGGTGTTAAAGGTAATGATTTGCGCGACCTGCTCGCGGCCATACTTCCTATTTACGTACTCGATCACCTCACCACGCCGGTTCATGCAGAAGTCGATGTCAATATCCGGCATGGAAATACGCTCAGGATTCAGAAAGCGCTCGAACAGCAGCTCGTTTTGCAACGGATCGATGTCGGTGATCTCCATGCAGTACGCAACCAGCGAGCCCGCCGCCGATCCGCGGCCCGGCCCTACGGGAATGTTCTGCTCCCGCGCGTAGCGGATGAAGTCCCAGACGATCATGAAGTAGCCGGGGAACTTCATCTGCTTGATGCAGGCAAGCTCTCGGTCCAGCCGCGCCTGGTAGTCGGGAATCGTCTTCCGCAGCAGTCCGCGCGACCGCAGGTGCTCAACCGCCGTCCCCAGCCGCTTCTCCAGCCCATCCCGGCAGACGCGCTCGAAATAGCTGTCGAGCGTCTCGCCCTCCGGGACAGGGAACTCAGGGAACGGGTTGTCGACCTTCGTCATCTTCAGATTGCAGCGGTCGACGAACTGCATCGTCCGGGTGCAGACCTCGGGCGTCTGGGCGAACGTCCGATGCATCCCCTCGGCGGATTTAAGGTAGAACTCCTGCGTGTCGAACTTGAACCGCTTCGGGTCGTTCATGCTCCCGGCCGTCTGCACACAAAGCAGAATCTCATGCGCCCGCGAGTCGTCTCCCGCCACATAGTGCGCGTCGTTGGTAGCGATCAGTGGAATGCCCAACTCACGCTCCATCTTGAACAGCGCGTCGCAGACACCTTTATCCGGCTCCAGGCCGTGATCCTGGATCTCCAGAAAGAAGTTGCCCTTGCCGAAGATGTCTTGAAACTGCCCGGCGGTCTTTGTGGCTTCATTGTACTTGCCCGCCATCAGGTGCTGGTTCACCTCGCCCGCCAGACACCCGGAGAAGCCGATCAGCCCTTCGCTATGCTTCGCCAGAAAATCCTTCGAGACGCGCGGCTTGCGATAAAACCCATGCAGCGCCGCCTCGCTGGTGAGACGCACGAGATTGCGATAGCCGATCTCGTTCTCTGCCAGTACCAGGAAGTGGTGGTACTTGTCCCCTTCCGGCGCAGCCCGGTGGTCGTCGTTCTTGCACAGATACAGCTCACAGCCGAGGATTGGCTTCAGCCCCTTCTTTCCCATTGCGTCGAAAAAATGCACCGCCCCATAGATGTTCCCGTGGTCGGTCATGGCCGCCGCCGTCTGTCCCATCTTGCTCAGGTGCGCCGCCAGCTTGTCCACGTCGCAGGCTCCGTCAAGGAGGGAATAGTCAGTGTGGAGATGGAGATGGGTAAACTCTACGGCCATACCCAAGTTTACCGCCCGGTCCGTCGTACTTAGTGTGAGGAAAACAGGTGTGAAATCAGCTGCTCGGCCATTGGAAGTTCAGGGTATCTGCAACAAAGCTGTTACTCAGCTAAGCCACGGGAAACTGAAACAGCTCTCTCCACCAGCCGCAGCGTATCCCGATCGACCTGTCCGATAGGCCATCTGAATCGAGGGCGTTTCGACGTTTGTATCAGGTCCACCATGATTTCAGATCCAACACGCCATCCGTTTCGCTCGTTCGGCTCAACAGCGACGCGCACATGTGGCACTTGCTTCAGATCACTTATGATCGGCAGGTAGGTGATCGTCTGGGACGGGAGGGCCAAATCGCCCTACAGAATGAGTGCGGACGGGGCTTCCCAAACTCTCCAGGAGGAGCGACCGTGACAATGTTGCCACGCTTCAAACCCAACCCTCTGTACTTTGCACGCCATCCACCCACTCCCAGAACTCGCCGCTCTCTGGATGCGCAGACAGACGCTCGATCTGTGCTCGGTACTCTGCAACAAAGACGGGATCGCGCCTGTCAGGCACCCACCGAGTAACCGGCCGTAAGCCACTTGCTCGCAGAGTCTCACGATGCTTCCGAACACGTTCCTTCGTCGTAGACGTCGGCGCGTTGGCCATGACCCTACGTTACAGGTAACGTTCGCGCGTCGTCAACTCACCCTTGCTTCAACATCTGATAAGTCCGGTACACCTCATCCCCAATCGCCGTAAATGGCTTGAATACCACCGGCAGCCGGTCGAACGTCATGCTATAAGCGTCGCCTCCGCTCACCTTCACCGCGCTCAGCAGCCGCTCCCGATCCATCTCGATCGGCCACGGCCCTGTCGCCATAAACACTACGGGCCCCGACATCAATGCTCCAAGCTGTGTCGTCCGTGTTGGCTCCTTTAAGTATAGCGTTTCGAGACGCAGCGGCATGGCGAACTCCATCTCCACCACGTCGCCGTTACGCCAGCCACGTCGCAACGCAAAGAAGCTTCCTGGCCGCACCTCGCCTTCAACCGCCTTACCGCCGACCAGTACCCGCGTGCCCGCGCCCGCCCACGCCGGAACGCGAAGGTTGAGCGTAAACTCCCGCGCCGTGGCCATGCCCAGCGTCAGCCGCGTCGTCGGGCGAAAGGGGTACGCCGTCTCCTGCGTCAGTGTTACCGGAACGCCGCCCTCCCGCCACGTCACTTTGGACGGCACATACAGGTTCACGTGCAGCCCATCCGTCGACTGGAAGTACGAGCTAATCCCGTAGTCCGCGGCGACCTGCGGCAACGTGCCCGAGCAGCACGGCCAACGATCATGGTGGTACGTCTTGCGCCCGCTGGTGCTGTAGTCCGAATAGTAGAAGCTCGACCCATCCTCAAGGATCGGCTTTACGCCCAGTACCGTGTTGTAGAGCACCCGCTCCATGCTGTCGCCATAGCGGCTGTCGCCCGTCACGCGCAGCAGATAGCGCGTGATCTTGAAGTGACCATACGCTCCGCACGGAGTCTCGAAGCTGCTGTTCTCGCGGAAGATGCTCCTCGCCAGATCGTCCGTGTTGGGCCGCAGCAGCGTCTCGCCCGGTCCCCAGCCGCCGGTCGCAAAGCTCTGCGCCTCGACAATCTTGAAGCCGTTCTTCGCGGCTCGGAGATACTTCTCGCTCCCGGTCGTCAGGTATGCCTGCATGGCCGAACTCAGCGCGTTCACATGGCTGTAGGCATGTTCGCCCGGCAATACATCGATCTCCGCAGCCAGCGGGTTGAAGAGCGTGTCGTCTTCCAGGAAGCGTACGGCGGCATCGCGAAAAATCGGTTTGCCGCTCCGCTGATACGCCAGAAACAGGTTTTCCGGCAATGTATACGTCTCGTCCCACGTGTCCGCGTCGACCGCGTGCGGACGGGCACGCTGCTCCGGCCGCGAAAGCGCCTTCTCCGGCAGATGGGGCAGCGCCGCCGCCAGCGCCTGCTCGGCCGCGGGCATCGCACTCCCCACCCCGGCAAAGCTGTACGCGTCAATCAGCCCGCAGCACAGCTTGTCGAACGTATATCCCGGCAGATGGTACCCATCATAAAACCGGCTGACCAGTGTAGGCTGTACCCCCGTGACCAGCGCCTCGACCTTCGCCTGAGTCGCGCGATCGCCCGTAATGGCATACGCCCTAGCCAGCCCAGACACATATTGGCCGAAGGTGCCCCCGGCCACAAACCCGTCCGCGCCTCCGTTCATCGCGTTGAAGAAGCGTGAGTTCGAATACCATCCGCCCATATCGTCGCCCGGCGCGTCGAGCCCCGCTCCCTGCCGGAACGGCTTCAGCAGCATATCGTCGTCGATCCCCATAAAGCGCCGATGCGTCTGCTCAAATTGCTGCCGCATAGGCCCGGGCATTAGCGCCACCTGGTTGTAATCCAATTGGCGTAAGAGCGTAGGAGCGGGCGCGGCTTGATCGGCAGAGAGCCATCCCGCGGAGGCGCGACGGTGCGCGGCGAAGGAGAATGCGGCGGCGACGCCGGTCTTCAGGACATCGCGGCGGCTAGGCAGGCGGACAGACATCGGGCAACCTCGAAAGTGGAGCTTCTCCGGCAAGATGCTACACCTGCATCGTTTGCGTCGCAAGGGAGGAACACTCCTTTTTCATCGATGGCTGGACAGCGGCGGGCGATTAGAAGAGGTGCAGCACGAGAAAGCCTGCCGCCAGGGCGAAGAAGCCAGCGGCGACATCGTCCAGCATGATGCCGACTCCGCCGGGCAGGCGTTCAAGCCGGCGGATGGGCGGGGGCTTGGAGATGTCGAAAGCCCGAAAGAAGACGAAGGCCAATGCTGCCTGCGGCCACGTGGGATGCAGCGCAATCAAAGCGATCAGCTGGCCCGCGACTTCATCGATGACCACATGACCTGGATCTTCGCGGCCTGATTCACGCGCTACGATCGTGGCGGCGGGAATGCCGATCAGGGTCGCGACCATAGCGACGAGGACCGTGCCCAGCATCAGGGCAAGAGGCGCCGGATGGAAGAGGTGCGCGGCGGCTAGCCACAGCAGCGTAGCCGCGGCCGATCCATACGTTCCAGGACCTGGTCGAAGCAGGCCTGCTCCGAAGAAGGTGGCGATAAGCCAGGCCCAGGTCGTCCGCGTGGCGGGAAAGCGGGTAAGGAACGGTTGATCGACCATCTGCTCCTAGTCTACGGCGTTAGTTCGTGGTGTTCAGCTCGATGCTGAGGCGGGACGGTGGCCAAGCAGAGCGTCGATATGGATCACCAGCGCGATCAAACCTCCGGCGAGGGTGCACAGCGCGCGGCGGTGGGCGATGACGGCGCCAGGCATCTGGTTGAGCGAAAGCAGAAACACGATGTACGACGTGAGAAAGATAGAGAAGAGGCCATAGTTCACCGTATTGGTGGCCAGGGCGAGAAAGGCGAATGCGGTGGCGAAGAGCGCGAGGTAAATCGGGCTTGGATGGATGTAGACGAGGAAGTGGGTGGCCAACACCGCTCCGGCAAGTGTTCCGCCAACGCGCAGCAGAGCCCGGGTGAGGGTCTCAAAGAAGGCGGGCTTTTGTACAAGCAGCGCGGTCATCGGGACCCAGTAGCCGGACTGCATCCCGAGCCGTCTATAGACCTCTGTGGCCAGGGTGACCGTAAGCGCGAGGCGCAGAGCGTACTGGAAGCTCGCCGCCTGGCTGATACGAGGCAGGGCTTGCGGAATGGCGCGAAGCTGTCGAAGCAGCGTGCGCCGGTCAGGAACGTCGTTCGGGTGGTCGAGGTCAAGCAGGTGGTTCACGCCGATGCCGCCGGCATACGGGAGGGCCAGGAGATCGCGCTTGAGCTCCGGCAGTAGATGAAGGAAGAGACTCGTAAGCAGGACCTGCAACCCGCCCCCAACCAGGACGAGAAGACCGCGCAGAAGCGCATGATGAAAGTCGGCGGGGAACGCCGAAGTGACGAGAAGCATCACCACCGCCTGTTGGCCGACCCATCCTAGACCGGCCGCGCGTCCCGTAAGCAGACCGTATGCGAAGCTCCAAAGTGCTGCGGCAAAGAGAAGAGTCACGCCGCGATGGCCGGCCATCATGCCGACAACCGTCGAGGCGAACATGGCGAAGGTGGCGGCGATCATGGGCCAAAGACGCGAGTCGGCGATGCGCTGATTGATGCCGAAGCCCACGGTAAAGGCGCCGCCCCCGGCGATGAGCCCCGCCGAAGGATGATCAAACGCAACGCCAAGCAGAAGGCACAGACCAACAGCCGCTGAGCAGACCAACGCGGTGCGGATCGTAAGTTTGTTCCAGTCGAAGGCGTAGAGGTCTGCGAGGTACGGGTATGGGGTAAGCGTGTCCGGCTTCGGGACGGAAGGCGCGACGGCCGCGATCTCGTTTATTTGGCTCAACCTGTCTTTCATACACAATCAGAGGTCAGCGTAAGCCTGCTGGCGAGACGAACTTGGTCGGCGGCTTGGTTCGTCCGCTGTAGCTTCGTGCTCGTCTAGTCGCTCCTTCATGGACGCTCGACTTCATGGTTGTTGCAAAAGGATGGACAGCCTGGAACGTTCAGGCTGCCCGTCTTGTGCAGTTTGAAAGCTGTTAGTGGGCGGCTACATTGGTGCCCGGAGTAAAGCTTACACCGCGAAGGACTTCGGCATACCCGGCCGACTTAAGCAGGGTGAAGCTTCCGGCCTTTATCGGATCAGTATTGGCCAGCGTGTCGCTTACGGTCACAAGCTGGTTAGGATCAGCACCAAGATCACCGCCGCCAGAGACAGTGGAGGTAATCGCGAAGATGGACGCCACACCGTTGCTCACCATCCCGGTAACGTTGCGAAGGCCGTCCGCGGCGGGTGCCCAGGGGAGCTTGGTGGCCGGGTTGCTCCCCGTCGGATATCCTGCAACGGTATATGGCGTGCCGAGGTTCAGACCCTTCTGGAGTGTGTAGGCGAGTGCCCAGCTCTGTGTGGTTTTGTTGAAGATCCACTTCTGTAGACCGGCGGTGGTCTGTGCGGCGGCGTGGGTGTAAAGGGTGGCGTCCTTAGCAGTGCCGTCGCCTTCATCGGCTACGTAAAGGGTGTTGGCATCGGCGAAGAACACACCGAACGGGAAAAGAGGCGTATAGCCTTTCGTGGCGGCTGTGGTTGCGGGAAACCCGGCGAGAATGCACAGGTTGCTCTGTAGGCCAGTGGTCGCGACCGTCGCGGGCACATAGGGGAGCGTCGTCGAAGGAAGCTGCGCGCCAGCCTTCGGCAGCCCGCTTCCGTTGGGGCATGCGCCGCCAACCGTGTCCACGAAGTAGACCGTGTTCACGCCATTGCCGCCGCTGCCCTTGGTGTAATACACGACATTGTTCCAGACGGTGAGGCCGCGGAAGTTGTCGTCCTTGCCGATCTTGTCGGCCTTCACGCCCAGCTGCATGATGTTGAAGCTGCCGACGGGGGTGGGCAGGCCGGGGTTCTGGGCGAGTTCGCTGCCTGTGGCAA
>CAXTUR010000049.1:12164-20452 GCA_964247455.1 uncultured Acidobacteriaceae bacterium
GTTGCCGGAGGTGAGGAAGTAGTCCTGGCCGTTCGCCGCGTCGATGTAGATGGCGGCGCGGCCGTTGTTGCCGCTGTACGCGTTGGTTACGGTGAAGTCGAAGTTGGCATGCTTGTCGATCCGGGCGATGGCGCGGTAGGTGGGCGTCTGGCCATCGGGATTGGTCGGGTCGATGACGAGCGGCGTGTTGGAGTTCGACACGTCTAGCTTGTCCACGGTCGTGGCATAGCCCATAAACGTGATGTACTTGCCGTCGGCCGAGAGGTTCAGGCCGAGCTCGGACTTCGAGGGAAAGCTGGTGACAAGCTGCTTCTGCTTGGGCGCGCCGCCGGAGGTGTTATTCGGAACCTCCCAGGTGCGCTGATACACACCGGCGGGGGTGATCTCATCCAGGTAGATGGGGGTGGTAATGCCGAAGGAGCCATCGTACGCGGCGTTGTTGAAGATGGTGGGATAGGTGCCGTCGTAGGGCGCGCCGGTGGAGGCTGAGCAGCCACCCGTGGTGGTGGCGCAGTTCGGCGGCAGAATCGCGCCAATCTTGACGTTGGCCGGATTGCCGTCGTACACCGAGCGGGAGACGACAAGATTGCCGGGGGTGAAGAACTGGGCGAAGGCAGGGAGCGCGGTCGCAAAGGCGCAGAAAGAGGCGAGTGCCAAGCTGCGCCGAGCTGCGGGCGTGGGGAAAGTCATAGGTTCTCCTAAGGTAATGGGACGCTGCGCGCGGAATGCGGACAGTCATGAGAACGATAGCAGGCGATTGTGGACGTAACGTTACTAAGCTCAACCGGGACTGTTATGGAAGATCGATCCCGATCAGCCGGAGGATGGCGAGCGCGTTCGACGACGGGTTGACGCCGGGGCGCAACCGGTAGTCGAAGGCGAGCGGGTCGGCGGGGTCCAGGCTGGCCATGTGGACGTTGGCGGCGCGAAGGGCGGGATCGGCGGCCATCTCCGTGAGGGTGAGGTCGTGTGTGGAAAGTGCGCCGATGGCTCCGCAGTGCATCAGGGCGCGGGCCACGGCCTCAGCGGCGACACGGCGGTCGAGCGAATTAGTGCCGGAGAAGATCTCGTCGATCAGGAAGAGAACCGGCGCGTCGTGTTCGGCCAGCTTGAGGATAGCGTGGAGGCGTTCGACCTCGGCGAGAAACTTGGACTTGCCCTCGGCGAGCGAGTCGGTGAGGGCAAGCGATGCGCCGATGCGAAGAGGCGAGATGCGAGCCGATGCAGCGCGGATGGGCGCACCGACGGCGGCAAGGACAGCATTCAGGCCGATGGCTCGGAGCAATGTGGATTTCCCAGCCATGTTGGAGCCGGAGATCAGATACAGGCTTTGCGCCGGGTCGAGGCGAATGTCGTTGGGGACGGCGTCTCCGGGCAGCAGGGGATGAGCAAGCGCGGTGGCCTCAAACACGGCTGCGCCTTCAGGCAGAATCTTCGGGTACGTGTTTTCGGGATGCTCGAAGGCATAGGTGGCAAGCGCGTTGAGCGATTCGAACTCCGCCCAGGCGGCGAGCCATTGCTTCAGGGCGGTGGCGTGTTGGCGCTTCCAGGCCGCGATCGAGAGCGCGGCGTGGGTACCGGCACAGAGCAGAAGCGAGACTACAAGGGAGAGATTGCCCGCACGCTGCTCAACGACGACGAACTGGCGCTGGATGCGGGCGATCGCCGGAACGGCGTTGGCGGGCTCCAGGGTGGATCGTTGCAGGGCTACGAGGTCCGAGGCTCGGAAGCCCTGGAATTGGAGAAGAGCTATGCCGTCCCGAAAGATCTGCATTTGGTTGGAAAGGCGAGACGAGCTGTTGAGCAGAGGAACGACGCGCTTACGGACGCTGAGCGCGATGATAGTTTGTGCGACGAGCAGAAGAGCGATGTTCGGGCGAAGGAACGCCCAGGAAGCGAGGTGCAGGACGCCTGCGAGGGTGAGGAATAGATAGCCGATCGTGCTGATCAGAAGGGCGGGTCGTAGCGCGGGATGGAAGGTTGGTGGAGGCGCGTCGAGCCAGGTGTCAAAAAAGGTAGCAGGGAGCTGCTGGAAGTCGCTGACGCCGAGCAGCGCGATCGTCTCGCGGAGGTCGAGACGGGAGGCGAGCTCTTGAAGCGCGATTTGGCGGCCGAGGGTGGCTTCACGGGTATGCGGCTCAAGAAGGTCGCGGGCGAGCCCTCGCTGCCCCACGCCGGTGCGTGTGATGGCGAGCAGGCCGAAGAGCGAGTCTGGGCCGAGTATCGCCAGGTCGCGGTCATAAAGGTGAGCCGCGGTGCGAAACTGCTCACCCGTATGGCCGGACTGCGGAGCGGAGCCGTCCACCCGTGCTAAAGCGCGATCATAGAGGGTGACAAGGCGGTGGAGGCGGTCACGTTCACGGCGATTGCGGAGATAGAAGCGGAGGACCGCAACCGTAGCAAGCAGGGCCAAGCCAGGCTGCCAAGCGGGAGCATCGTCATAAAGAAGCCTGCCGAGAAGAAGGAGTGTGCTTAGGGCGATGACGAAGAGGACGAGCCTGAGGAAGAAACGGCGGCGTTCCAGGAC
This sequence comes from uncultured Acidobacteriaceae bacterium, assembly GCA_964247455.1. Classification (GTDB taxonomy): domain Bacteria; phylum Acidobacteriota; class Terriglobia; order Terriglobales; family Acidobacteriaceae; genus Edaphobacter. The sequence continues at coordinate 14,692 of CAXTUR010000049.1, forward strand.
GGTGCGTTCCCCAGTGAGCATTGCATGGCGGGCAGTGTAAGTGGTTTGTGGCGAGACTGCGGGTTCGGGCATGGGCTGGATTGAGGATACCGATCTCTTAGACCCTCACCGTGACGCGTCTTCGATCAGCTGTTCCCGGTCGCTGTTCATCAGCCGCCCGATCTCGGCGTTTGAGAGCTTGGCGATCCTCCCGAGTGTAATCAGAAAAGCTTGCGCATGGCCAAGCTTGGTCCAGTGGGCACCCTCGATCAGCGGCGGCATGGCTTCGCGGCGAAGCTGATCGAGCAGCGCGGGGTCGCGGCTTTCGGTCAGCATCTGGAAGAGCAGGCTGGCTTTGTTGCGATCGGTCCATCGGCCGGAGTAGAGCATGGCGATCAGCGGCTTGGCATCAAGGCGAAGTGGTGGAGCGTCTTTGGCGGCGGAGAGGACGGTGAGCGCGCGCACGGCGTTGTTGCGGACCTCTTCGTTCGTGTCCGTGGCGGCGTCGGCGAGAGCTTGTGCCTGGGCAGGGGAGCGGGCAACATATCCCATGAGATAAGCGCTTACGATACGCTGTCGGGCATCCGCCGCATCGCGAAGGGTACGGGCGATCTCAGCTTCATGATGAAGTGCATAGTCGCGAACTTGAAGCTGGATGGCGCGGGTGGCGGGGTCCTCGGAGAGCGTGTAACCGTTGCTCCAGTCTTCTTTGGATAGGCCCTTTGAGACGTCCTCCTGCATCGCCTTGCCGAAGCTGTCGTAGAGTTTGAGCGCTTCTGACTCAAGGTGTTCCGGACCAGCGGGGGCAACTTCGCCGCTAAAAGGGCGTGAGGAGCTGCCGAAAATACCGATGTAGGTCATCAGTTTACGGTCGGCGTCGCAGCAGGTCGCGTTGATGTCGGTTGGCGGCGCTCCGAGTGCGGCGGCTACGGCTTCACGGACAGCAACCCGCGTCTGTTCGAAGCCGGCTTGCGTCACCTTGTCGCCAACATGAAGAGGCAGGCGACCGTCCAGTTTCTTGAGGTCCAGGCCACCGTAGCCGAAGAAGTCAATGCTGCCGATCACGACTGCTTGATCGGCACCCTGTGCGATGAGCGTCGCCGGCCACAAGAAGGGGAGCAGCGTGAGAGCAAAGAGGAGGGAACGGACGCGCATCGGGTTGGCTCCCTTGGGACCCCTATCGTAGTAGGTCTGAGGTTGGTGCGGATCGCAGGCGATGGTAAACTATTTTTGCCGGGCCCTACGCGACGTAATCCCGCCAATCCCGCCAGGTCCGGAAGGAAGCAACGGTAACGGGCTAGTATGGGCGCAGTAGGGTCCCCGGTACTGACCCCCCAGTCAATCCGTCCCTCTGTCCTGAGTGGATGTCCGCGACCTCACCACGCGGGAGAGTGCGGCGGCTTGACAAACAGTGGCCTCTAAATACCCCATTTGCACCCTAAGTCGGCCACCAAGTCTCTAGGACCTGTCCAGACCTCGTCCTTTATTATGAGGACTTTGAGACTTTCCAGAATTTGAATTTCCGGGCTGGACAGACCGGAAGTTCACACTCTCCACGTTAGATGTGCGCAGACCGACACCGCCGAGAAGTAGGTCGAGCTATGAATGTGCGTCCATTTGTAATAGTTTTGTACTCTGAACGAAGATGTTCCGAAACGACGACGGCGAGGTAGCTTTTTGAGTCTGCAGTTGCGGCCGCGGGAGCGGGTAGGCGTAAAGATCAGTTCTGTTGGGGTGTACGTGCCGCCCAGGCTGCTGACGAACGCGGACCTCGAGAAGATGGTGGCGACCAACGATCAATGGATTGTCGAGCGGACGGGCATTCACCAGCGGCATCTGGTCGATGCGGGCGTAGCGACGAGCGACCTGGCGGCGGAGGCGGCCCGTTGCTGCCTCGAACGGCGCGAGATCGCGGCGACGGAGCTCGAAGCGATCATCGTGGCGACGGTGACGCCGGACATGATGTTTCCGGCCACTGCTTGCCTTGTGCAGGAGAAGATCGGCGCAATCGGAGCATGGGGGTTCGATCTGTCGGCGGCCTGTTCCGGCTTCGTATATGCGCTCCAGATGGGCGCGAAGTTGGTCGAATCGGGCGTCCACAAGAAGGTAATGGTGATCGGCGCGGATGTAATGAGCTCGATCCTGGACTACACCGATCGGGCGACGTGCATCCTCTTCGGCGATGGCGCGGGCGCGGTGCTGCTGGAGCCGATCGTCGACGGCGAGGTTGGATTGGTCGACTTCCAGCACGAGATCGACGGATCGGGAGCCGCCTCCTTATATATGCCGGGCGGCGGGAGCCTGCATCCTTCAACGGCAGAAACCGTAGCGCGCAAGATGCACTTCGTCCATCAGGAGGGCGGCGCAGTCTTCAAGGTGGCGGTGCGCAAGATGGCGGAGCTGAGCGAGACACTCTTGAGCCGCAACGGGCTGACGGCGGGAGAGCTGGACTGCATGATTCCGCACCAGGCCAACCGGCGGATCATCGAGGCCACGGCGGAGCGGCTCGGTCTGCCGCTCGAGAAGGTGGTCATCAACATAGGCGAATACGGCAATACGACGGCCGCGACGATCCCGCTGGCCATGCATACCGCGCTTGAACAGCAGCGGTTGAAGAAGGGCGATACCGTGCTGCTGGCGAGCTTCGGCGGCGGCTACACGGTGGGGACGACCCTGCTGCGCTGGGAGATGTAAGGCAGGGAAGAGGGTTTAGGGAGTAGGGGATAGAAGGCCTACATTGCACGGAACTGGGAGCGTGCCGGTTGCGTACCGTCGTACATCGTTCTGAGTAACGGGGGAGCCGATGGCGCATGATCCGCTGTGGATGAGGGTGTTTCTGGGCGTGCATATTGTAGCGGGAGCGGCGTCGTTTCTGCTGGCTCCTGTGGCGCTGGCGACGGCCAAGGGTGGCAGGGCGCATCGGCGGTGGGGCATGGTGTACCTGTGGGCTATGGGAGTAGTCGCTGCCACCGCCTTGCCGATGGCGCTGTACCGGCCTGTCTTGTTCCTGGCGCTGGTCGCGGTGTTCAGCTTCTACGCGGCCTTCTCCGGCTACCGTGTGACGAAGCTGAAGGAGTTGGCGCGGGGTGGAAGGGCGCAGCTGATCGACTGGATCGCCGGCGGCGTGACGTTCTGCTCGAGTGCGGCGCTGGCGGGCTTGGGTGCCTTCAGACCAGCTGCGGTGCAGCACATGGGGATCGTGGCAATCGTCTTCGGCATACTTGGTATGCGGCTGGCGGTCACGGAGATGTTCAAGTTTCTCCGGAAGCCCGCAGACCGGATGTTCTGGTTCTACACACACCTCTGGAACATGATCGCGAGTTACATTGCGGCGTGGACGGCGTTTACCGTGGTCACGCTGCCCCACGTGTTTGGCAATCACCTGTTCTTTTGGTTTTTGCCGACGTTGATTGGGGTACCGACAATCGTTCTCACGACCATCTACTACAAGCGGAAGTTTGCACCGCGGATGAAGACCGTAACCGCCTAGGCCTGCACCTTGGCTGGGTTGCGGAAGCTACGCGAAGTCTTGTAGAGCCGGTAGACGGAGAAGGCAAGACCGACGAGAATGACCGTCCACAAGACACTGAGGATAGTGGTGGCCCATTTTTCGGAGAAACGTGCCCAGAAGCCGAGGACTTGTGGACCGTAGGCAATCCCAAGCCAGACGGCGGCCATATGGCGCAGCGCGCGGCTGATCGTGAAGGTCCAGAGGAACTTGCGTTGCGACATCTTGAGCGCGCCGGCTGCGAGAACGAAGGGGCTAAGCGGCATCGGAGGCGGCAGCACGGCCGGCAGCGCGACAGCCAGGATGGCGTGGTTCTCCATCCAGCGGGTGACGCGCTTCAGGATGCGCTTGGGCACGTTCTTCTCAAGAAAGGCCATGCCGCCCCGATGGCCTACCTGGTAGCTCAGGTATCCGCCGAGGGCCGAGCCCGTCGTGGTCAGCAGGATCAGCAGGAGCGGGTTGGTGTGCCGGGCGGCGAGGACGACGCACATGATGTCGGTGACGCCCGGAAGTGGCAGCGGAACGAAGGACGAGTCGACGACCGAGATGAAGAAGATGCCGTAGACACCGAACTGGAAGAGGAACTGAAGGAAGCGGTTGCCGCCGCCGGTCAGGGCCATGGCGTTGAGCGCGACCGTGCCAGGCAAGGCAAGTATGTGGGACTCCTGAATCACCGCAGCAGCAAAGCTCATGCGCATAAGACGCGAAAGCGGGGCGGGAAGTTCCTACGATGTGGCAGCGTCGCTAAGTTCGCGACCGTGACGGATGGCGAGTATGACAGGGAGTCAGTTTCCAGCCGATACCGAATGATGTAGGCACTTCGGCCCAAAAGGAACGATCCACTCACGGAAGGAGCTGGGAAGATCGAGCAGCGTATGGCCGAGTGAAGGATTCGCAGCCAGCGACCGGATACCTTCCCGAATGGACTTCACAGCACGTCGTGCGCTGGTAGGGCGTTCGGTATTGAGAAAGTCGTGCAAGCGATGGAGATCGCGTACAGCGTGCTCGGCCCAGACTATGGGTGGCATGTAGGCGGATCAACGATCTTGCCATCTTCAAGTTTGCCGAGCCATTCGTCAACCTCTTCGCCGGTAAGGTGGAGCCCGGTACTTTCATAGTTTTGCCAGGCGGCGAGTGTCTCGGCTCGGAAGCGGGAATTGGTCTTCGGGTCGAGTTGGAAGGGGGTTGGGGCGAGAATCTCGTCCATAGCGCTCTCCGGGTACAACTACTTTCTACTATAGCTCTCCGGCATGCCGTGGGTGGATGTCATGCTGTAAGCATGTCGCTTCGTGCCAAGCTGCGGGTTGCCGCCATCGACTTTCTCAATCCGGCTCCGCTGATGTGGGACTTCGAGCACGCGCCGGAGCGGGAGCGGCTGGCGGAGCGTTATGAGCTGCGGTATACGCGGCCTTCGGTCTGCGCGGCGGATGTCTTAAGCGGACGGGCGGATCTGGGGCTGATCCCGGTCGCGGCGCTTACGGCGGACTTGGCGGTGGTACCGGGATGCGTGATCGCTTCTGTGGGTAAGGTGCGGTCGATCCTGTTGATCCTGAAGGCTCCGCATACGCTCGAGACAGTGCGGACTGTGGCAGCGGATACCGCTTCGTTGAGTTCGGTGGCGTACGCCCAGGTGCTGTTCCGCAAGTTCTCGGGTAACAATCCGGTGTTTGTTCCGGCGACGGCGGATATAGTCGCGATGATGGCGGGAGCAGATGCGGCCTTGGTGATCGGCGATCCGGCGCTGCTGGCGTTGGAGCGACGGAGCGAGACCGAGCGGATCGTTGGGCGGTGCATCTGGCTCGATGTGGCTGAGGAGTGGACGCGGCGGACCGGGCTTCCCTGGGTGGCGGCCGTGTGGGCGGCTCGGCGAGAGGCGGTCGGTGACTGGGACGATCTGGTTTGCGACCTACAATCGTCGCGAGGCCATGGGTTGGCGCACATCGAGGAACTGGTCAGCGAGTGGGTGCCGCGGATCGCCCTTCCTGCAGCGACCATCCGCGAGTATCTCAGTCACAACATCCACTACACGCTGGACGCGGCTTGCCTGGAGGCGATCGCGGTGTTCCGGCGGTACGCGGCGGAGGTTGGGGCGTTGCCGCCGCTCTGATATGGAGCAAGTTTGTCGCTTGACTTGCGGGCGGCGCGAAGGTAGGCTCTGCGAACATCCGGCGGGTTGTGGTTGGTACCAGACGAGAAGGTGACAACGGATGAGCGTGTTTGTGGAAAACGGGACTGCGGCGTTAGAGCAGACCAAACTGGGATGGATGGCGTTGG
>CAXTUR010000050.1:0-20427 GCA_964247455.1 uncultured Acidobacteriaceae bacterium
GGGATGGGAACGCCGGATTGTGCCATCAGCGCGAGGAGGCCGAGCGTCTTAAGGGAGACGGTCTTGCCGCCGGTGTTGGGGCCGGAGATGATGAGCTGTTTGGTGTTGGCGGGCAGCGTGATGGTGAGCGGCGTGGGCGTCTTTTCTTCCGCTCGCATGCGGAGTTCGAGAAGGGGATGGCGGGCGGCGATGAGGGAGAGCTGGGGATCGTCGTCGGAGTGCGGCCGCAGGTCCTTCGATTCGCTGCGCTCGCTCAGGATGACAGAGTTGGAGGTCGAGAAGACTGGGCGGGTGCAGTTCAGTTCCGCGGCGAAGCGGGCGCGGGCGGCGTGGGACTCTACCTCGGCGAGGATGGCGCAGCCGAGGAGAAGGGCTGGGGCCTGCTCGCCAAGCGCCCGGGTGAGCGCGACGAGAATGCGGTGGATTTCGGCTTGCTCTTCGTCGAGAAGACGCACGAGTTCGTTGTTCTGCTCGATGGTTTCGAGCGGCTCGATGAAGACCGTCTGGCCGGAGGAGCTGCTGGCGTGCACGACGCCGGGGACGCGGCGCTTGAACTCCGCCTTGACCGGGATGACGAAGCGGTCGCCGCGGATGGTGATCAGGGCATCGGTCGATTGCGTGGAGCCTTCGTCGCGGAGACGGCTGGCGGCGCGGCGCAGGCTGTCTTCGATCGCGCGGTGCTGCCGCTCCATGGCGCGGCGCAGGCGGCGAAGCTCTGGGCTCGCGTCATCGGAGAGGGTGCCATCGGGCTCGATCTTGCCGCGCAAGGAGCGAAGGAGCGGAGCCAGATCGTAGGCCAGGAGCGGTTCCGAGAAGGTGAAGATCGAAGGCCAGGTGTAGCGGGTCTGGCCCGGATCGGGATCGATCGTGTTGCGCCATGCGGCGACGCGTTCCGCCACGGTGAGCAGGCTGGCAATCTCCAGACCTTCGAGCGCCGCGCCTTCGATCCGCGCTTTGTCGAGCAGTGCGGTGGGGTCGAAGAGGCCATGGAAGGTGAACGAGCCGCCGGCGACGAGGAAGGATTGCAGCTCGGCGGTGCGGGTGTGCTGGCTGTTGAGCCACTCGCGGTCGGCGGTGGGTTCGAGCGCCAGCGTCCACGCGCGACCGAGCGGAGAGTTGGTCTTGCCGGCGATATACTCGCGGATACGCGGCCACTCGAGCGCGGAGGAACTGGACTCGGTAAGTGGTGCGGGGATGTCGGGAAAGAGACTGGGCACAGCTTCTATTCTAGGGCTGCTCATCGCAGACCTGGAAGGGAGAGGCGGAGCGTGAATCTTCGGCGGCATGGAGACATCTGAGGGCTGGTAGATGGAGCTTTAGCGGTGGAGATTGGGATCGACAGCTTTGCGGCGGTAAGCGCCGACAGTGCAGTAGGACCGGCGGAGCGGCTGCGCGATCTATTGGAGGAGATGGTGCTTGCGGACGAGGTGGGCCTCGACAACTTCGGCATCGGCGAGCACCACCGCGCGGAGTTTCTAGATTCCGCTCCGGCGATCATCCTGGCGGCGGCCGCGGGACGGACCAAGCGCATTCGGCTGTCGAGCGCGGTGACGGTGCTAAGCGCGGCCGACCCGGTGCGGGTGTTTCAGGAGTTTGCCACGCTCGATCTGTTGTCGAACGGACGCGCGGAGATTGTCGCCGGACGCGGGTCCTTCGTCGAGGCTTACCCGCTCTTTGGCCTGGCGCTCGAGGACTACGACGAGCTCTTTGCGGAGAAGCTCGAGCTGCTGCTGAAGCTTCGGGATAGCGTCACCGCCAATTGGTCGGGGCGGTTTCGCGCGCCGCTGACGGGACAAGGAGTATATCCCCGCCCGGTGCAGACGAAGCTGCCGGTGTGGCTTGGGGCGGGTGGAACTCCGGCTTCCTTTATGCGGGCGGGAACGCTGGGGCTGCCGCTGATGGTGGCGATCATCGGCGGGGAGCACAAGCGTTTTCGTCCGCTGATCGACCTGTACCGCGAAGCTGGCCGGAGAGCGGGCCATGCGCCCGAGACGCTGAAGCTGGGCATCCACTCATTGGCTTTTCCCGGCAAGACGGACGAGTGGGCGGCGGACGCGTACTTTCCCGGCTACAAGAAGATGTTCACGGAGATCGGCAAGGAGCGCGGATGGCCTCCTGTCACGCGCGGCCAGTACGAAGCGTTGCGCGGCCCTACAGGCGCGCTGCTGGTAGGCGACGCCGAAGCGGTCGCTGAAAAGGTGCTGCGGGTGAACGAGGCGCTCGGTGGGGTCGACCGGATGAGCTTCCAGATGACCAGCCCGCTGATCCCGCATGGCGTGATGATGGAGGCCATTGAAGTGCTCGGCGGCACAGTGGCTCCCTTGGTGCGGAAGGCGTTGGGAACGAGCTGATTGGCCCTAGCAATTAGAGTGATTAGAAGCGCAGTTCTCCCGCGAGTTGGATAATGCGCCAGGACTCACTGTAAACTGTTGTGATCTCGCCAACTGAGTGCTACCGAAGTTAGTTTGGGCGAGGAGAACTGCGTGATATTGAAGAGTCTAAAGAAATCGCCCCGCAAGTCAAGGTTGAGCGGATGCTTTGATCAGGAAATTCGCGCCGACTGGCGCACCCGCGTCGCGCCAGCGGTCTGGTTCAGGCTGTTGTAGCTTGGCTCGTGCTGCCATTTGGGATCTAGTAATACTATTGGCTGAATCGTAGCATAGGCATATCGCTTGCCGAGCGATGAGGTGCCGGCGGTCAGCCGGCGCTGTCGTCAAAGGCGTAGTTCCACGTCTGCGACTGTAAGGCGCTGTCCGTTCCCGCCATCTCACTGATCTTGGTAATGTCGCTTTGAGGCGTCGTCGTGTATTAGTAGCTGCGCGCCGCGCCACTGTTCGTGATCGCTTTCAATCGCCGATCATTGATGTCCAGATGCCTTGGTGCCTTTGCAGTAGAAGAGCACGTCGCCGGTCTCGTACCGGGCCGCCCACTCCGCTCGGCTCTAGTGAAATCGGAACGCGGCGTAAGGGTCTTGAATTCTCCGCCTCGGTGCTGAGACGCACAGTTTGCCAGTCTCCTCTTCAGGATAAGGTCGCCTTCCTTCTAGGCGCGGGTAACGTGACAAGAACGGGAGGGAGCTATTCGTCGCTGGAAGGCATGGATCAATGTCAACACAATCAACTGCAGCCTGTCTATGTGCCTCTGTACATCGCTAACCTTCTGCCTGAAAAGTCATGGACTGGCTCTGGTTTTCCAATCCTGCCGTACGAGGCCCCTCCTGGAATATGGCTGATCCGCAAGGCGTAGGAGCAACAGCATGATCGTTAGTAGCGGCGAGTCGCATTGTCGGTATTGAGCAACGTAGCGCCTAGACTCTACCTCGTTGAAGCATAGTTCAGCGCAGAAGGAGTACCGCAACAGCTCTGAAGATCACAGAGGGGGTTGATCGTAAATGATCTTTTCGCAGCCCATTGTCTGCGAGAAAGCTGTCAGCGACCGCCAATTTTCCCTTTTCGAGGCGGTCGTCAAAAATTAGCCGGAACGGGGAGGGTTCTAGTGCCGCCTCCAGTTCAATATAGGATGTGGGTCACTCCTGTACCCTCCCCACGAGCACCACAGAGTGAAAGGTTTGCGTAATGCCATCAACTGGATTAACTTATCGCGATGGCTCATCTCGTCCCATTCGCTTCTTCGGTCTATTAATGCTCACTTTGGCTTCAGCAATCCTGGCTGGGTGTGGAATCTCGGTCACCGGTTACACTCCGCCAACCCAGGAGAGCAGCCTGACGGGCCGCGTCCACACCGGACAGCAACCGATTGCAGGTGCCTCGATTCAGCTGTATGCAGTCGGTAAAGCGGGCGACGGCTCCGCGTCCACACCTCTGCTCGAGACTCCAACCATCACTACAGCGGAGGGTAACTTCAACTTCGGCGCATATACCTGCCCTACTCCAACGTCGTTAATTTACCTGACTGCAACCGGTGGCAATCCCGGCTTTACCACGCCCGTAAATAATGAGCAACAAGTATCGATGGTGGCACTGGGACCTTGCCAAGCTCTATCAGCGATGCCCTTTATCTCTGTTAATGAGCAGACTACCGTCGCCGCAGTGGCCACGCTTGCTCCATTTATGAGGTCCCCGACTTTAGTTGGCTCCGGCACTGTCGACTTGCAATTGCTGAGCGACGGTTTCGTCCTGGCGCAACAGCTGGTAAGTCCCGTTACCGGCACAACCCCGGGCGTCAATGTTCCAGCCGGGCTCACAGTACCAGGAACAAAGCTGGCTAGTTTAGCCAATGTTGTCTCGGGCTGTGTTAATTCTATGGGCGGCCGTGCCGGAGATGGGTCCGCTTGCGGCTCCCTCTTTTCCCTGGCGACGCCGCCGGGGGGAGTCCCTCCAACGGATACGGCGACCTTCCTGATTAATCTCGCGAACGCGCCTACCCAAAACGTGACGCCGATCTTCCAGTCAGGGCCGGCCGCTGGACCCTTTCAGCCCAGTCTGGCAACGCCGCCTCCAGACTGGTCTTTCGCCTTGCTCACGCCGACTCCTACGCCTGTGATGAATCCCGCTCCAGGAAATTATGTGGGGTCCACGAGTGTCTCACTTTCTACGGCTGGCGCAGTGGGCTCCATCCACTACACGCTCGATGGAAGTACGCCCAAGGCCACCTCGACGGTATATATGGGAACCATCCCGATCACCGCAACCAGTCTGATTCGCGCGATTGCCTTCAATGGAACCGTGCATAGCATGATGAGCGCCGGTCTGTACACGATTTTGCCCGCTCAGCAGCTGGTCTTCACCTCACAACCCGCGGCAATGCCGGCGGGCGCGACGCTCAGTCCGGCACCTACTGTGTCTATCGAGGACGCGTCGGGTAAGGTTCTTGCCAACAGCCAGGCACCCGTGACGCTGCAGCTTGGAAGCGGTCTCAAAAGCGCGACGCTTGCCGGCACGCTCACGGTAAACGCGGTAAACGGCGTCGCCACCTTTCCCGACTTGTCGCTCAACACTCCGGGCATGGGGTACGCTTTGACTGCAACCAGCCCAAGCTTCATGGCTCAGAACAGTGCCTCCTTCACCATTGGCAATGTGGCACTGACGCTAAGCCTGCCTAGTTCCACTGTGAATGTAGGCAGCACTCTCGGTGGGCAATTGACGCTGAGTGCCCGTACGTCCAAAGCTTTAAGCATCGCGCTGGGAAGCTCCTTACCCTCTGTCGTTCAGGTGATCCAGTCGATTGTCGTAGTGCCGGCCGGGCAATCCACCGCGAACTTCCAGTTTCGAGGCGTTGCCCTGGGATCCTCCACCCTGATGGCTGCCGCGACTGGTTACTCCGCGGCCAGTGCACCGATGATGGTGATCCCGGTCGTCACACCCACAACTCTCCGCCAGGCCGCCGCACAGCGAGGATTTCTAATGGGAGCGGTGGTGGATGCGGATGAATTCGGTTACTTTGATCCGCTGACCGGCAGTCCTCAATATGGAGCGACGCTCGGCACGCAATACAATATGATCGAAGCCGAAAATGCGATGAAGTGGATCGTCACCGAGCCTGCGCAAGGTGTCTACAACTTCGAACCAGGCGATGAGATCACCACGTTTGCGCAGGCTCATCAGATAAAGGTGCGCGGACACAACTTGGCATGGTGGACGCAGAATCCAAAATGGCTGAACACACTTGCGTCTACCGCCACGCCCGCTACTATGTCCCAAATGCTGCATGACCATATTTTCTCCGAGATGCAGCACTATAAGGGGAAGGTCTTCGCATGGGATGTCGTCAACGAGGCCGTGAGCGACTCTGCGAACGGAGCCGGCACGCAGTTGCGCGATGAGATCTGGTATGACCAGCCCGGCATCGGCATGACCGGAACGGGCTGGATAGAGCAGGCGTTCCGCTGGGCGCACGAGGCCGATCCCAAAGCCTTGCTCTTCTACAACGACTACAACATCTACACCCCAGGCGCGAAAACCCAAGCCGTATTAAACATGGTCGCGGACTTCAAGAGCCGCGGGGTGCCGATCGATGGAGTTGGTCTCCAGATGCACACGGACACCTACGGCTGGCCGGACTCAGCGGGTCTCGCTGCAACCATCCAGGCCTTCACCAATCTTGGAGTTCAGGTGCATATTACGGAAGCCGACGTGCAAGTACCAGTCAACGTGCCGACCACTTCCGGCACGTCCACACCGGCTTGGCTGCAGCTTCAGGCGCAGACCTATCAGCGGATCTTAACCGTGTGTGTTCAGAATCCTCGCTGTACCGCGTTCCAGACATGGGGGTTCACCGACAATTACTCATGGATTCCCGCGGCCAATCCCGGCTTCGGCGCAGCACTCCCTTTCGATCAGAACTACCAGCCAAAACCTGCGTTCTTTGGCTTGCTAAATGCACTTAAAACAGTCTCGCCGAAGTAGGTCGTTTATGTTGTCTGTAGTACCCGACCATACGTCGCAAGCGTCGCCTTTGCGATTTGGCTCCATCCCAGTTCGCTCTCACCGATCACGTATGCCTTCTGGCGAATCCGCTGTTGCCGCGATGGGTCCAGCAGCAGGCTCTTTATTGCTTCCGCCAGCTGAATGGAGTTCCTTGGCTCAACCAGCACACCATTTACTCCATTCCGGATTAACTCCGCCAATCCTCCGACGCGCGACGCCACCACGACGGTGCCCAAGGTGAATCCAATCGCAGAAACACCGCTCTGTGACGCTTCCACGTAGGGCAGCACGACTAGGCTGCTGCGCTCAAACAGCCCTGCTACATTCGCCTCAGGAATAAAGCTGTTGAGAACCTCTACACCTTGCAGGGACGAGATAAGAGACGCGTTTGCCTCAAGATCGCCGCCGCGGCCTGCAATAATCAGCCTCGCATGCGGCAGACTCTGTTGAAGTGATGCGAACGCTTCCAACAGGTAGCGCAGACCCTTGTACGACCAGATCCTTCCAAAGAAAAGCAGCGTGTATGGCTCTCGTTTAGCTTCGACTACGCCAGCTTGTCGCGCCAGACGCGCATACAAAGAGCCCAACTCGCCATGCGGGATGACGTCGATCCGATCGGGTGCGATGCGGAATCGGCGGGCCAACTGATTGCGCATCCCCGCCGTATGCGCAATCAGACGCCGCGAGCGCCAGAAACCGGCTGCTTTGCTGTATTGCAGACCGGGAGCGGCATGACCATCGCCTGGATGCGGCGTCACGTCATGAACAGTGGTCACCAGGTTCGGCAACTGATCGAAGATCGACCTGAAGTCATAGCCATAGTCGAACATCTCCTGCGCGTGTACGATGTCGGGACGGCTCTCCCGCACCAGCTGAAACGCTTTGCTGGCAGCGGCGATATTGCTTAGCTCGCGCCGTTTCAAGGGCTTGGCGAACGCTCTGAAGGTTACGCCGTTGTTCGCAAGCGCAAGGCTTGTGGCGAGAGAGGCTTCAGGCTGGACGACGGTGACCTCCACCCCGTCTTCCGCCGCAAGAGCGTTCGCCAGACCCATTACGTACTCAGGAAAGCCCATTTGAAATAAGGTCACGCGCACGCGTTGTCTCCCCGACTGCTGACGCAATCATGTCGCATAGTATGCACGGCCCCAATGGATCAAAAGAATCATAAGGACAAAGACAGCCGCCGCAGACATGAGGCTCAAGACCTTGGTGGTCACGGCAGAGACGACGCGCCGGTCCATCACACCTTTGCCGATGACGACCGATTTAAAGATTACGGAAAACAGGATGTTAGTGGCGATACCCGCATACAAGACACCGGTCATCTGGTACCGGTGTACGAAAACAAGGCCTAATCCAACATAGGTGAAGGCCTCAAGAATAGGAAGGTAATAGCCGGTGCTATAAGCTCCCGTGGTATCGATCCAAATGTCATCGTTCATTTTAATGATGTTGAGCATCAGCATCACACCGAAGAGGATTACGATCTGCTCCACAGCTACCGCGGAACGATAGAGCATTGCGATGGCAGGCCGTGTAAAGAAAACAAAACCAAGTCCGCATACTGTTGCCGCAAGTGCTGTGTAGAGCGACGTCTTCCGATAAAAACCTGGATATTTGGGCTTTCCAAGCGTAAGCTGCCGGCGCGCGATCTTGGCGGTCAAGGTGCCCCCCGCACTCAAGGAGAAGCTAAGCAGGCCGGCATAGATGTATTGGTACTGCGCATAGTACCCAAGCAGTGCTAGCGACGAAGAGAGAAGGAGAATGATGTAATCGGATTGATACGCGAATAAATAGCCAATACGGTGAAATAGAACAAACTTTGCGCGACTACTAATAGCTTCTTTGGCTTGAGCAATGTCTTTGGTTGGCACAGTCGTTGGCGTAAGAAGTGGCAAGACCATTTGCCGCTGTACCAGATACTCCACGACCGAGATCAGCGCCGTCCCTAGTGGCAGACCGACAAAGCTGTGCATCCCCATTGCAAGCAGAATGCCAAGGGTAATCTTCAGAACAAAACCCAAGCCCAGAACAATATTACGGAGGGGAATGCGGTCGGACGCATTAAAGTGGCTTTGATAAGGTAAGGCTAGAAAGGTGAGGTTGGCGGACACACACGTGAACAGAAGAGAACTCGCCAGCGTGACGAACGGAATCTGCCTATCGAGCCAGAAGGAGATGCAGATTGCGGCCAAGCAGGACAATGGGAGCAACCAATAGACGATCCGTTGCACACTGCCGCGCAGAGCATCAATGAGCGCCTTGATGCGAATCGCGTTGCCGGCATGCACCGGTTCAAAGAGCAGAGAGGTCGTCGCCGCGGCAAGGCCTAACTCCGCAAGCAGGATGTAGAACGTGATCTGATTAAGGAGAACGATCAAGCCGCCGTAGCTCTTGCCAAAAGTTTGCTCCGCAAAGCGAAGCTGGTAAATGACTACCAGCGCCCTGGACGCGAACAGGAAGGCTGCCGAAGCGAAACTCCAAAGCAGCACCACCATGCGGGGTTGTGGTGCCGGGATTTTGCCCACAGCCGCATCGATCTCGTTTTGTTCATTCACCACGTAAGATTCCTTCTTCTGAGAACCTCAGCCTTGTCAGATGCAGGTTGACTTATCCTTCCAACTCGATAGTTCCCGGCGCGGCAAGCTATATGCCCCATCTCGTCGGTCGCGAGCGAAGCTTGGGATAAAGGTTTCAGCAACTGCGCTTGCGCCGTGCCTCAGATCTAGGCAGTCCAGCGACAACGCCGTAGAAAGGGAGATGAAGACGAGATAAGAGAACCCTTCGCGCTCAAGCAAGGATGCTTCCGCACTCGCGTGAATTAGGAAGTAGATGAGAAACGCTGAAGGCCAAAGTCCAGGCAGCCCTCGCACCTGTCGCGCATAGAAGATCATGTCTTTGCTCATACGGAGAATGCAGAGCGCGAGCAGACTGGTCCCAACCGCACCCAGGCCCAGGAGTGATTCTAGATATCCATTGTGGGAGTGAGGCACTAACCATCCGACACTCGCGACGATTTCGAGCGATGAACCGTAGAGGCCCTGCCAGAACGCGTCATATCCATACCCTAGAAGAGGACGCCGGCTGACCGCCTGCCAGGCTCCGGACCAGATTGCGGCGCGACCGGTCAGCGTACTATCTTTTCCCAATAAGTCTAAAATCGACGACGAGAGCTGCGACGCTGCGTAGCCGAGCGAAGTCAGTACGACTAGCGCGGCCACTCCGAAAGCAGGTATCTGCCGCTTTTTGGCGCGAATGACCAGCAAGAACGGAAGTATCGTGACGGTGATGACAGCGGCCAGCAACGCGGTGCCCGCCCGCGAGGCACCCAGCATCAAAGCCGCGAGGAGAAGACACGTCACCTGCCGAGAGCCCCACTTAGAACGAAACGGATAGGTGATCGACAGGAGAAGAAATACGCCCATGTCCTCACCTAAAAGATTCTTATGCTCAGTAATTCCGCGGAAGGCGTTGCCATGAAAGGTGTCGATCGCATACTGTGGAAGCACGGCGGCAAGGATCACGCTGGCGAGAATTAATCCTAGGAAGAACTGGCAGAGCAGCTTTTGTAGTTGTTGCATTGTATAGCGGCCACCGAGATAGATGCCAAAGGCCGTCGTCGTCAACAGGACGAGACCTCGTCGCAGCGTAGTGCCGGTGTCCACGCTCCATACTGTGGAGAGGATGGCGAATAGGGCGACGAGTAGGAAGGGCCACCCGCCTTTTAACGAGAGCAGCATAATGCGATACCGGGAGAGTATGACGGCCCCGCAGCCACAATAGATCAGAGTCTCGCAAATGCGGACTCCGATGTTCATATTCAGCGCACCTTCTTCGACCGTTCGTTCATGCAGGCTCGAACCTAGAAAAAGAACGGTCAGCACGCCGATGATCATAAATAGAAACGCGAATGTTATTGCGCGTTCGAAGAGTCGTTGTATGGAGAGCCTTCCTTCCTGCTTCTGCCGGTTTGTGATCTACTCTCGGTTGGCCAATTCGCCTATAGAGACAGCGTCTGTCGAGAGCGCGACGCTTTGCCGCCGGGCTTTATAGGAATCCGTGAGTGTTGCACACACTCCCGCAGCAAGAATAATAATAAGGTAGTCATAGGGAAGTCGATAGCGCATACGCGTAAAGAAGATGGCGTAGCTAGCTGCCGCAATAAAATAGTGTAACGCGAAGTAACTCTCCAGCTCGCGGGATGACCGCAGCAGCCATGGCGAAAGCAGGCTGGCGAGCAGGACGGGATAATAGACCATGGCAATCAGAAGCTGATATTTGTTCGATTGCTCACTTCTCGTCTTGAGGTTCAGTTGACAATTGAACCAATTAAAAACCTTTTCCACATAGAGAACGGCGGCTCGCTGTGGATGCCTGCGAATCCACTGAATTGCTGTCGTCTTGTAGATGTTTTCTTCGGCCAGTTCATTATGCTGCCTTGGACCGTCCGGAGCGATGAGCCAAATGGGAATCTGCGGCCCGGTGTTCGGACCAGTCAAATCGGAGTTGCCATAGAGCAGCATCTCACCCGTGTTATCCGAAATAAACGGCGCGTGCATCATGCGGACGTTACGCGCGGTCCAGACGACACATGGAAGAGCTACCATGATCAGAATAACAAGTACCTGAGTGAGACGTTTCTTAATGAAGACAAGCCTTCCCACATAGACCAGCAGGTTGATTATAAACACCGGAATGGCCGCGACTATGGCGGCCCACACCAGGCCCTGCAGAACTGATTCGATAAGTTCTCCAGACCGTCGCCATACAAAATGCATCCAGAGCGAAAGAAGGAAGAGAAAGGAACAGGGGGTCTGGGGATAAAGAGTGCCCGCGATGTATAGCTCAACCACGTAGGCGATGGAAATCAGCAGGGCGAAAGTTGCGGCCATCCTGCCGAATAGCTTGCCGGCAAGGCTGCCGGTAAGGAGCCCGCACACAGGCCAGAGAACCAGATTGAATAACTTGGCAAACTTGACGCTTTCACTCACACTCTGAATGCCTGCAAGGAGCCACGGATAACCTGGCGGCCGGATCGCCGTAGGATGGACCGTATCCACCGAGAATGCATGCAGATGACGCAGGTTGTACGCGATGTGGTAATAGATGCTCTCGTCGGCAAACGCAAAGATCCCCTTCACCAGAAAGCCGTAGGCGACTGCCATCATGGCAAGGAGTGCCAGCAGCCAGAGTTGTAAGGGCGTCCATCCTTGTTCCGCTTCGCCGTCCGGTTGCATCTGTTCCTCCAGGGGTAACTTCGGTCTAGCATTCGCTCATGCTATAGCTATCGAGCCATTACGCGGAGATTTCGCGCACGCTCTCCATCTCCGAAGACCGGACTATTTCACGACACCGTAGATCGCCGCACCGGCCAGTGTGCCCAGAATTTCCGGAGCGTTGACAATAAAGTTCTTCGCCATGCTGTTCGGCACATAAATTACATCGCTCGCGCTAAGATAGAAGTCTGGCTTCTTGCCATGGAGGATGTCATAGAGTGCAAGCGGAGCCTTGGCCGTCCCATCTTCGGTACGCCGGATCAGCACTGCCTTCTTCTCGCCAGCCGTGTGTGTGGTCCCACCGGCAGCCGCGACCGCCTCGAGCACAGTGATCTTGCCGTTCGTCTGCATCATATAGCCACCGGGCCGGGTCACATCGCCCAAAACATAGATCAAGCCCGCCTTCTGCACGACGATTCGATCGCCAATCCCTACTGAAATGTCGTCCGCAAGCATCATCTTTCCATTGTCAGGCGGCAGCAAGATAAGCGATTCTTTGATGAAGCCGTCGCTTCGCTTGATGCTGATGTGGGTGTCTGCCTGTGGCGTGAGTCCGCCGGCCACCGCGACGATATCAACCAGTGAACGCGACGAAGGCAGCGGATACACTCCGGGATGAACTACTTCGCCGAGGATAGTTACACCTCGCGCGGAAAACGCCGGGATATAAACAGTCGTCTGCGGATTAAGAACGAGGTGGCGGGTAAGCAGTTCCTCGTCGATGCGGTGAGCGGCCTCACTTTCTGTCAGCCCCGCAACCGGAACATCACCCAGATAGGCCAGGCGCACGCGTCCATCACCCGAAACGCGGACCGCGCCCGAGAACTCCGGAATCTGGTACACCCGAATGTCGAGTGTGTCGCCGGGCGAGATGCGGATGAACTCAGAGTTTGGCTGCTGATCGGCGTTCGCAGCGGTGTTGTTAGCCGGGACAGCTTGCGCTGCCGGCGTCTGCGACCAGAGCGGCGGGGCAGTGATCGCCAAGAGGATGCAGATCAGCGAGCGGAGAACCTTGATGCGACGATCTTCAACATGGAGCAAGAACCTGTTCATCGAGCGCTCCCCTTTCTACCTACGTAGTGCTTGTACTCGGACGACTCGCGTGGCATGGCGTTAAAGACCGTGCCGAGGAGTGGAGCCTGCACCATCCTCATTCGTTCGCAGGCTCGCGCAAAGAGTGTCTGGTTGGTTACGTTTGCTCGGCTGACGATGAGGATGCCATCCATCATTCGCGAGAGCACCAGGGCGTCGGACGCTGAGTCAAGCGGTGCCGTCGTCACCAGGATGTAATCGTAGATCTCTCTCCAGCGCACCAAGATCGAGGCCATCGCGTCCGACTGCGCATGATTTGGATGTAGCATGCCTGCCGGCAAGAAATGCACCCCCTCATCAATAGCCTGAATGGAACTCGCCCCGTTTGGTCTCGCGGATTCGCGCAACATTTCCGCCAATCCCGGCTTGGACGAGAGTTCCAGTTGTCGAGAGAGGCTTCCCTTGCGCAAGTCTGCATCGACAAGAAGCGTAGAGTGCCCGGCGCGCGCCAGCACCAAAGCCAAATTCAACGCGACAAAGCTCTTGCCATCGCCCCCTGCCGCGCTCGTCACCATCACCACCTTCGGCGGCAAGGACGAGGCCATAAAGATGCTGGCCTCCATGAATTGGAACGCCTCCATCAACTCCGGATCTGTGTCGTTCCTCTTGCTCCGTGCACACGGGATGACACCGAGCAGAGGAACTCCGCTCAGGCTTTGCGCGAGCTCTGGCATGTACAAGGTATGATCTATGCTGTCCCACAGAAAGACGGCGCAAAGGCCGAGTATGAAACCCGCCCCCGCCCCCTCTAATAATGTCAACAGGATTGCCGGCTTGGCGGAAGTGCTGACATGCGCGGGATCGACCACTTCAACATCGCCGGACTCGAGACCGGCCACCACGCCGAGCTCTTCCGAACGCTCTAGCAGGTGCTCGTAGAGGTCACGCGTCGCCGTGGCCTGACGATTGGCGATCAGGTAGCGGGTAGCGGCGTCGTTCGATTCATTTGCAAGTGCGGTCTGCTGCTGAACTTCTCGCCGAAGATCACCTTCCTGGATGATCGCAGCCTTATAGTCGCCAGCGGCACTGGCTACCAGCCGCTTGCTCTCATCACCTATAGATTGACGGACCGCAGCGAGCTGCTTCTGCACAACAGTTAGTGGCGGGTACGCCGAACCGAACTTGCTTGCAAGATCTGCTTCCTGCACGGACAGGTCCGCCTCGCGTTGATGAAAGGTCTGCAGCAGAGCCAGAGAGTTGATACCGCCGGGGGCCGCCGCCTGTCCAGGTGCATTTGAAAAATTTGAAATTGCCTCAGGATCTCCACTCCGGACGAGTTCATAGACTGAGCCTTTCACGATGCGATTCTGTTCAGCGTTGGCGAGTTGCAGCTGAATGGCTTCGAGCCGGGAGACAGCCACGTTGTGACTAGCATCCGTTCCATATACCCCAATGTTACGTTGCGCTTGCTGCGCGGCCTGTTCTTCCCGCTGCACTTCAATGCGCAGATCGCCAAGCTGTTTGCTGAGTCCGAGCTCGGTCCGCACCGAACCGCTGTGCCGAACGTTGCTGTTATAAGCGACGAAGTCCTCAATCAGCCGGTCTAGAACGCGCTTTGCGACCTCCGGGCTGGTGGAGCGGAATGAAACATTCAGCAGGCGCGATCCCGATCCCGCATAGACTGTCACATCCTTCTGGAAGCGCCGCAAAACCTCTTCACGGCGATGCGGAGCAGCTGCGAGCGGGCGGTTCTCTTCGCCTGGGTGAGAAGCCACATGAAACTCAGGCAGCTGCTCAAGCTTCAGCTCATCAATGACCTGCAATGCCAGCCGCTCCGACGTAAGAATGCCGACATAGGTCTGCATCGTAACGCTGAGCTGCAGCGCGCTTGTGTCCGAGTCGCCGGCGGTGAAGTCGGAGATGCTATAGGACGGTTTATGGCTTAGAAGCTGCAGGTCGGCGTCAGCCTGATAACGGCGTTTGGCAACCAGCAGATAGAGGGCGGAAAGAGCGAGAAAGAAGGTGATGAATGCGACCAGCAACCACGCTCTACGCCGGACCACGCGAAAGACATCGGAGACGTTCAGGTCAGGCTCTTCGTTTGATCGAGTGGAGCTGATAGAACTCTGGTTCGAAATGGTCATTAGTCCTCTTATGCAGAATTAAGATGCTCCATAGTGTTACCGCTTTCGCTACGTCAATGATCCTTTTGGACTCCATCCTGCCAAATGCGTTAAAGCCAGATCTCACACACCGATGTGCTTTCGCTTCAGGAGACGTGCGAACTCGCGATCAGCTCTCGATAAATCCGTGCGTAGTGACTGCCGATCGTCTCCAGTTCGCAAAGCACACTGAGCGACTCGTAGAATCGCTCGCCATCGCGTACCACCGGCTCTGGCGATCGGAGCCACACAGCCAGCGAAGTCGCAAGCTCTTCGGCGTCTCCAAACGGAATACCGTTCGGGAGCTCCAGTGCTTTAGGTAACGTGTCTCGTGAGCCGTCAACGTCGGTCAACAGCGTAGGAAGCCGTTGCGCCGCAGCCTCCACGACCGCATTTGGAAACCCCTCACGCTCGCTGACTAGAACATTAAAGGAGTAGGCTTGCATGCGGTCGTGAAGATCGGTCGAGAAGCCGGGCAGCGTGACTCGGTCTTGCAATCGTCGGACCCGGATAAGTTCTTCCAGTGACTTGCGCAGAGGCCCCTCCCCATGTATATCCAAATGCGCGTCGATGCCGCGGTCACGCAACCGCGCCCAGGCCTCGATCAGCACTGCATGAGCCTTCACCGGCTCTAATCGGCCGATCGAGATCGCTTTGCAAATCCCAGTTTTCTTCACCCGTCCTGCCTGATGTGTAAATACGTGCGGATTGTAAACCAGGTGGACCTGGGATGCCCGTGTCGCGCGCCGTAGATACGCCACGACAGAGGGACTGACGCCGGTCACCACGTGTGGCGAGAGACGCCGAAACCAGGCTGAGTCCGGGAACGTCAGGTGCCCCGTAAACAGAACGGGGATTTTGGTGAGCGGGCGGATCAGCTCCGCCAGAACCGCGAGCCGACGATGATGCACGTGAACTACGTCGCAATGTATCTCACGCAGCCAGTCCGCAAACTCGAACAATGCAGTGATGAGTCTGGGGCCGGTCGCCATCAGATCAAACGTGCGGGTGCGTCCGGCAGGAACAATCGAGGTCGCTTCAACAAAGGCGTCTCGACCAATAAATCGATTGCACCCGGCCAGGTAAATGGCGTCCTCTCGAAAAGCGCTGGACCGCACTAGACGTTGCACAACAAGCGTTATCCCGCTACCTCGATAGAAGTTGTCGTTCAGAATACAAATACGCAAGAAAGTCCTCTTTAACGTTGCGGATGCACCTACCTTCAAGGCGACGCGCCCCAAAGTGGCGCGTAAGGGGCTCTACTCTCTTTGCTGATGGAATTATCGCATTGGTGAGTGGTATATCCGTCGCCAATAACGTTTGGAATCGCGATCGAGGTAACGCCTGCGCGCAACACTTTTCATGATTAGCCATGGCTCAGCGAGGTAGCGAAAGGCCAGCCTTCGCGGATCATGCACAAGCCGATATGCCCATTCGAGACCTATCTCTCCCACCCAGGCCGGTGGCCGGGGAAGGGTGCCGGTGAAGTAGTCGAGGGTCGCACCGGAGGCGAGAACCACGTTCGCGCGGATTGAGTCGAAGTTCTCCTCAACCCACTTCTCCTGAATCGGCATGCCCATTCCAACGAAGAGAATATGGGGCCTGAAGGCCGCAATGCGCTCTAGCACTGCTTCATTTTCCGGATGATTCTTCTTCTTCGAGAAAAAGCCGTGATAGGTCTGGAGCTGCAGGCCGGGGTTTTGCTTGCGCAGCAGCTCGCCGCCTATCTTTGCTACAAACTCCGAAGACCCCAAATAGAAGACGCGCCAATTCTCCTCTGCCGCGGTACGCATCATCATCGGCAACTCTTGGTTGTAGGCGATCCGGCTGTCGCGGCGGATTGGGTGTCCATTCAAGCGGCCTAGAGCGACCATCGACATGCCATCGATCAGTGTGTAACGCGCGCGGTTAAAGTAGTCGCGTAGTAAGCTTCCACCAGTCTCGGCTTCTTTATGCCACAAATATAAACTATGCAGATTGTGATGTGCGATGAGAGACTTTTCATCCGCGCTGACAATCAACGCGACGATCGCGCGGAACGAGTGAATGCTCATGGCATGAACGCGAATACCCAGAAAGGCAGCTTCATGTATGTCTGGAGAGATTGCCGGGGCCGGTCTCTGTAAAACTGATTCAGTTGTATAGCGAAGTTTTACCATGTGGCAGCTCTCTCGGAAGTAACTTAGCAGATGTGCTATTACGACTAGATCGGCAAATGGCTGCGGGACTCGTACTTAAGAAAGTTCCGATGATCAAATTAGTTCAACCTTGGTAAAGCTACTAAGACGCTATCCAGGGCGATCTATAAAGCAATACAGCTCCTGGGTCTGCGGCACGTTACCATAACCGGGAACGTCTAAGAAAGCGATCATCCCGCAACCTTGACAGCCTTAGGTGGAAAGCATACCGGTTACGGGCATGATGTTGATTCCCTCATCTGACAGAGCACCAAGGAAGCTGCGGATATCAGGCGGGACAGATCCTACACGCTCAAACAATAAGCCAAGTCTTGAATTAAGCGGTAAATTCAAGCGATGGCTGATCGTTTCGCCGCGCGCAATGCAGGCATCTGTGCTGCCTAGAGCGCGGTCATCGAAAATGCCGACGAGTACGCCGGTGGTGGACAGGGCAATCCAATCATCTTCAGAACTTCGTAGCACCTCGATTTCAGATTGACATTGCGAAACAGCCCACAGAGTAACTTTGAAGCGTGAGGAGCCGGGAGTAGGGCAGACAAGTAGATAGCTTAACATTCATAGCTCGTTGTTGACGGTATACCTTGTTCGTACTGTCGGGACGGTGGAGTACCTCAAGAAACCGACTTAGGCAACAGTTATACGTGTCCCCGTCTGCGAAGAATAGCACCGAACTCGATGTTTATAAGAACCTTCCTTTGTCTGTTTTATAGGTAAATAGTAATAACTGCCAATAAACTTAGGGAACTCTTGGTGTTACAAAAGTCACGCTGATCTCGTCAACGAGCACGGAAAGGCGTCCTGCGGGTTGCGCTGCGGACGGAACATAGCTCCTGCCTGTTTATTGAAATCAGCTATGCCACCAACTGCTGGCTTAGCTCGTTCATTGCTTTACTCACTTCGCCAACTCGCGCCGCGCACGAGATTACAGGAGTCACTACACCAAACGTCACGAACCGTGCGCTATGTAATTTGGATCAATCGTTTGAAGCTGCGAAGGGCTGTAGAGGCCTAAGGAGCCTTTCCGGGCATGGAGGCCAGCCAGGTATAGTTGCCGGTCCCGCTGATGTGTTTCCGGCCGATGGACGACAGGTGAGCCAGATTTCGTCATCATGGCGATGCCGTGGCTGCGCAAGGAAGCGATGGCGCGTTGAGGGTATACGGTGCCAAAGAACGATTACGGCCACAATCAGCTGGCGCGATATCGCTAGTTCTCGAAGCTGCGATCACGGAGGTCACCTTGACGGTAAAGAAGACGGCCTGCGCGAGCGCGTTCCTGGCCTGTAGCTCGACAAGTTATATGTCGGGGTTATCTGTCATACGACGCGTGTCCAATGCCCTTCAACTCTGACCGATGACGAGGCTGTCCCGAGCGGCTTCGACGATCGCTAGTGAGACGATCGCGGTGTCGGATGCTGAGTATCCGCTCGATCTGCGTGAGCATTCGGGTGAGGAGACGAAAGTTGTCCACCGTAATCCTCACCAAGCGTGCCCATGATCTCTGGACCGAAGGCTCCTCGGGCAGCGGTCACGCCGACTGGAGCCCAGCGTCGGTCAAGCAGTGCTGGAGCTCCGTGGAATCAAGCGCGATGGCCCTGATCGCATCTGGACAGCATGATTGAGGCTAGAGCGACCCACACGGCAGGGACGACGGAGAAGATGCGGTGCTACGTGGTACAGACGGTGCATCTCTGCGAGCTGATACAAGCTAATCGTCTAAGCGAGGAGCCGGGCTACGCTCAATAGCAATCGGCACCGGTCTGGTTGATTGGCGGACTCAACCGCGATCACAACGGAAAGATCAGCAAGAAGCACGAGAACACCCTTGTCCGAAACCTTGCGATAGATTTATGGCCGCATTTCGCAAGCGGCTTCAACGACACGGACACCATCATTATGGTCCTCTAAGAGGGACCGGCGCATACTTTAGTTCCAAGCTATCGCTCGTATTGTCCACTTGAATGCGGACGCGCCTGGCCCTAAACCGTGGGCCAGAATGCCGCTGACTGGCGGAACCTCTTCGAAGGTGCTCAAATAAAGATGCGGTTGCACGTGTCTTCAAGCATGTCAATATTCGATCAGTCGCAAGGACGGGCTAGTTCGGACGATCAGCGGGGCGTCGGCTGTGCCCACATTTGAGCGTGTTGCTGCTTCTGGTTGGCGGTGAAACGGGCGTCAAAATCTTTGTAAACCTGCGGGTCGATGCCTGGGCCCAAAGGTTCAATCGTGAAGGTCGGCATGGCTAAGCGATGGGGTCTACCGTTCAGGGAGTAGACGCCGACTTGGAGTTCCAGTAGGTCGCCGCGGGTCAGTTCGGGAACGTGCTCGTCCGGCTGGTACATGGTGCCAAACGTGTAGTCGAGGTACGGGGTGCGGGTCTGCTCCACGTGTGCGCCAAGCAGATGGGCGATCACCTTGCCGTCGGTAAAGCGAACGAGGCGATCGACGCTGGCCTGGTAGGCGACGAAGTCGTCGACGAAGAGGCGACCGGGGTAGATGGTGTCGCCGGTCAGCAGGATGCCGGTCTGGCGGTCGTAGAGCGCAATGTCGACGGCGGTGTGGCCAGGGATGCCGATGGCGTCGAGAACGCGGCCGCCGAGATCGATCTGCGTGATGTCGTTAGGGTAATTGGGCATGGCGTAGAAGCGCTTGGTGGCTTCGATCTCGGCCGGGACTAGGGTGACGGGGATATCGGGATCGTGGAAGGCATGAATGCCCGCGTCGCCGGAGTTGTGATCGTAGTGAGAGTGGGAGTGAACGACCGTGAGCGGGATGGAGCTTCGCTTATTGCGGATTAGCCAGTTATGAATGGTGAGCTGGAGAGTGGGGACGAGGTTGCCGTTCAGCGAGCCGGTGTCGAAGAGCAGAGCCTTATCCTTGCCGAAGAGGAGGTAGAGAAAGGGCTTCTCGAAGTCAGTGCAGCCGGACTGGCGAAGGATGTACAGATCGGGGTTGTACTCGTGGACCTGCCAATCGGGAACCTCTATGCACTTCGGTCCGCCGGTCTGCCATTGGCGTGGGAGGGTGCCGCGGCGGATCGGGCCGCCATCGGCGTCGGGCAGCTGGGCGGACGCAAAGAGCGTGACGGAGGCGAGGAGCATAAGAGCGGCGATGCGCAGGATTGAGATCATCAAAGGGCCTCGAAAGGTTGATCTACTCTTCGGATTCGGCTTGAGCACGGCTGGTGCCGCGGAGGGACGCTTCGCGGGTTGTTCCCGTGGCAAAGCGGAAGAAGGCGGTGCCGGCGCGGGTCAGCGTGCTGTCGTGGGGAGAGATCAGGGCGAGGTTTCGCGGAATGTCGACGCCTTTAATGTCGAGCGCTTGGAGGACGCCCTGCTTCACTTCATCGATGACGTTAATCCGCGGAAGGAAGCTG
>CAXTUR010000051.1:0-14202 GCA_964247455.1 uncultured Acidobacteriaceae bacterium
GGTTTTCGGCATCGTTCCGGGGGACGCTGCTGACGCGGGCGCGGAGCATCATGGCCGGGGATCTCGCGGCGCGGATGTTCCAACAGCCTACCGGTCAGCAGAAGGCCGGACTAGAGGCCATCGAAAAAGAGGGCGTGGAGGTAACGCCGGTCACGGAGCTGCTCTCAATGGCGAGCGCGCCTAAGGCGATGGACCCGCTGCTGATCTCGCTGAAGGCGGTTGACCCGGCGCTGTATCCGTTTTACGGGACGGTGGACTTGCAGCCCAAGGACCGTTTGCAGGATGTCTTGACGCCGGAGACGGTGGTGGTGGCGGACGATCTGCTGATTCGACTTCACTTGAAGGTGGGTGACGAGCTGAAGATTGGGACGAAGGTTTTCCGCATTGCGTCGGTGGTGACCAACGAGCCGGACCGGCTGTCGGGGAACTTCGCCAGCGGGCCGCGGGTGCTGATCACGCGGACGGGCCTGGAGGCGTCGGGACTGCTTGCGCCAGGGAGCCGGGCTGGTCAGCGGTATCTGTTCAAGGTGCCCGCGCCGGGTGGGACGCGGCAGATCTCGGAGAGCCGGGTGGCGGGGCTGAAGGCGCGGCTGGAGGCACTGCTGCCCGAGGCGCAGGTCACGGACTACCGGGAGACCAATCCGGCGCTGACGCAAGGGCTCGACCGGGCGACTAGTCTGCTGTCGTTGATGTCGCTGGTCGCGCTGGTGCTGGGCGCGGTTGGCGTGGCGATGGCTATGCGGGCGCATTTAGCGCAGCGGCTGGATACGATCGCGATCATGAAGTCGCTGGGCGCGAGCTCCGGCCAGATCATCAAGGTTTACCTGTTACAGACTTTGTTGCTTGGGCTGCTTGGTGGTGGGCTGGGTGTGGCCCTGGGCGTGGCCGTGCAGCTCGCGTTTCCGGTGCTGTTGGCGAAGCTGATCGACGTGCAGACGACCCTCCATATTCAGTGGGCGACGGTGGGTACGGGACTAGCGGCGGGGGTGCTGACGACGCTCTTGTTCACCTTGCCGCCCCTGCTGGACGTGCGAGGCGTGCGGCCGATCCTGATCCTGCGGCGGGCGGTGGAAGAGGTGCCCGAGGAGCCGCTGGGCAGGGGCTTGCTGCGGCGGCTGCGGAAAAACGGTGCGCAGATTGGGGCCTTCGCGCTCATCCTCGGTGGTCTGGCGGTGATTGCGACGACGCTCTCGGACTCAGCTACAGTGGGTGAGGTGTTTTCGATTGGGCTTGTGGCAGTACTTGGAGTGCTGCTCGCTGCTTCTTCGGGAGTCCTGGCCGCGCTAAAACTCTTTTTGTCTAAGACCCGTCTGGCGCTGCCGTCGTCGCTCCGGCACGGACTTGCGAACCTGTACCGCCCTGGCAATCCATCCGCTGCGTTGCTGGCGGCGCTGGGGCTGGGCGTAATGCAGATCATGACGGTGTATCTGGTGCAGCAGGCGGTGGTGCGTGAGCTGCACATCTCGTCCGCGCCGAACCTGCCGAACGTCTTTCTGATCGACATCACCGACGCGGAGATCGATGGCGTGCGCGCGCTGCTTCGTGGCCAGCCGCACGTGAAGCCCGAGATGGAGATGCTGCCGGTGGTAGCGTCGCGGATCGAGGCCATCAACGGGACGCCGGCGGCCGAGATGAAGCTCAAGAACTTCCCCAAACGGATGCTGCAGTCGATCAATCTGACGTGGTCGGAGACAATGCCGCCGGGTACGACGATGGTGAAGGGCAAGTGGTGGGCGGCGGGTGATAAGAAGCCGCAGGTGGCCATCGGGCAGCGGATGTCGGAGCGGCTGGGTGCACCGTTGGGGGCGAAAATCACCTTTGCGGCGGGCGATACGCAGTTCACGGCGACGGTATCGTCGATCATCAAGTCGGACGGGCAGCACGCCTATTCGCGGGCGGAGTTCATCCTGCCAAAGGCCTCGCTGGCGGGGCTGCCAGAGGTTTGGTACGGGGGCATCCACGCCGACCCGGACCATGTGGGCGAGGTGCAGCGGGCGCTTTATGCGAATTACCCGAGCGTGACCGTGATCAATGTGGCGCAGGCGCTGGAGACCGTACGGCAGGTGGTGGTGCAGATCACCTATGTCATTCAGTTCCTGTCGGCGTTCTCCATCTTCGCGGGGATCATCATCCTGGCAAGCAGCATTGCGGGGACGCGTTATCGGCGCATCCGCGAGGTGGTGGTGCTGAAGACGCTGGGCGCGACACGGGCACGGATCGCCACGATCTTCTCGATCGAGTTTGCCGTGCTGGGTCTGGTCGCGGGCTTCGTCGGGGTGGTGTTTGCGAACATCATCGCGGACACCCTGCTGCACAAGCTGGAGGTGGTGTATCACATCCAGTGGCTGTGGACGCTGGTCGCGCTGCTTGGCACCGCCGCGCTGACGGTTGCGACCGGATGGGTGGCGAGCCACCGTATCTTGGGACAGAAGCCGCTCGAGGTGCTGCGCGAGGAGTAGGCCGGAGGATTGAACGCAGCCTTTATCCGGTTCAACTCTGAACTCCCGTTCGCGACGAAAGCGATCCTCGAACGTCTTTATGGATTATTTATGCGCCCTGTGTCAGTCTAAGAGGGACGTCAAGGTGCGCATCCGTGTGCGTGATCTTAGGAGTAAGTATTGCCCCGTAGTGTGTTGCAATGGATGGTGCTGATTTGCTTGTGTTCGTGTTCCGAACCGAGAGCTCTGCTGGCGCAGGCTGGCGGAGGTGCGCCGGCGAGTGCTCCAGCAGTCGGCGCTCCGGCAAGCGCGGGTGCACCGTCGGCTGCTGGAGCGCCCGGGGCGGCGAACGGACAGGCCTCACCCGGCAGCGCTGCCGCTCCTGCAAACGGGCAGGCGGCACCGGCACCGGGAGGCGCACCGGGAAGTCCGGCAGCGGCGGGACATCCCGCTACGCCGGGAGCCCAGGCGGTTCCAGGGCAAGCAGCACCTAATCAGCTCGCGCCGGGTGCTCAGACCGCTCCGGGAGCGCCATTGAAAGATGGCAGCAATGCCTCGCCCTCCAGTCCGGCGGCGCAGGTGGCGTCGCAACCGGTGCCAGGAGCAAATAGCTTTACCTGGCAGCAGGTGTACGACCGCTTCAAGCTGGTGAACCCAAACGTCCTGGCAGGGATCATCGGCATCGACGAGTCGAAGGCACAGGAGATCACGGCGCACCTGCGGCCAAATCCTACGCTCTACCTAGGGCTTGATCAGGCGACGCTCTTTCAGGGCAATCCTTACAGGCCGCTCACGAACGCCTATCCAAATGTCACGTTCAATTACCTGCATGAGCGCAATCGTAAGCGCGAGCTTCGGACCGAGAGCGCCGAGCGGGCGACGCAGATCGTGACCACCAACCAGGCCGACCTGATCCGTACGCTGGGTTTTACCTTACGGTATGCGTTCGTCCAGACGCTGCAGGCGAAGGCGATCCTTGCGCTGACCAAAGAGAACCTGAGCTACTACGATGAGGTGCTGCGGGTCAGCGCGGACCGGCTGCAGGCGGGCGACATCGCGCAGGTGGATAACGACCGGCTGGTGCTGGGACGGGTCCAGTATGAGTCGGACTACGAAACGGCCGAGGTCAACCTCCAGACCTCAAAGTTGCAACTGCTTCAGCTGCTGAATGATCGGACGCCGATTGAGAAGTTTGATGTCACAGGACCATTCGGCTTCAACGGCAAGCTGGAAGCGATCGACATCTATCGTCAAAATGCGTTGGCGGGCAGAACCGACCTGATCGCGGCGACGCAGGCGGTAGAAAAGGCGCGGGTCGATCACCGGCTAGCGGAGGCGAACGGGTCAACCGACCCGACCTTCGGCGTGGATGCCGCGCACCAGCCCAACCCGCTGAACACGTACATCGGCGTGAGCGTTAACATTCCGCTGCGCATCTTCGACCGCAATCAGGGCGAGAAGCTGCGGACTCAGCTGGACATTGAACTGCTGACCCGCAGGCAGGAGGCCGCGCGCGCGCAGGTGCTGGCCGATGTCGACTCGGCCTACACGACGGTCGAGAGCCAGCTACGGCTGCTGCGACCGTACCAGGACAAATACCTGAAGATGGCGCTGTCGGTGCGTGACACGATCTCGTTCTCATACCAGCACGGCGGCGCGTCGCTGCTCGATTTCCTGTCGGCGGAGAACGATTACCGCGGCGTACAGCTTGGCTACATCAACCTTGTGGGCCAGTATTTGACGGCGGCCGCGCAGCTGAACCAGTCCATCGGACGAGAGGTGCTCCAGTGAAGAGATTAGGGCTCCTGCCCATTGCCGCTTGTCTCATGCTCGTGGCCGGATGCGAGAAGAAGACCGCCGACCCCGCCGCCGAGGCTCCCCCGGCGACGAAGATTGAGCAGGCGCAGGACGTGAACACGGTGAAAGTTGACCATCCGGAGCAGTTCCCGCTGGTGGCGGCGGCGACGCAGCTCACTTCGCCCTCGATGTCGGTGACCGGGCAGGTGCAGCCGGACGTGACCCGGGTGATTCCGGTGATCTCGCTAGCGTCCGGCCGCATCATCGCCATCCACGCGCACATCGGGGATATGGTGCACAAGGGGCAGCTGCTTTTTACGGTGCAGTCGAACGACATCGAGCAGGCGTACTCTGACTATCGCAAGGCGGTGGCGGACGAGCTGCTGGCGCGCGCGCAACTCGACCGCGCGAAGCTGCTGCTCTCTAAAGGCGCGATCGCAAAAAGTCAGGTGGAGATTGCCGAGGACACGGAGAACAAGGCACTGGTGGATGTGGAAGCGGCGCGCGAGCATCTGCGGGTGTTGGGCGTGACCAAGTTTGACCAGCCTTCGGGCGCGGTCAACATCTATGCGCCTGCGACCGGCGTCATTATCGAGCAGAATGTAAGCGCGGCGGCGGGCGTCAAGTCGCTCGACAACTCGCCAAACCTCTTCACCATCGCCAACCTGGACGATGTGTGGGTGGTCTGCGATGTGTACGAGAACAACCTCGCGAACCTCGCAACTGGACAGGCGGCAGAAATCCACTTCAACGCGTACACGGACAAAACCGTGACGGGACGCATCAACGAGATCGATCCCATCCTCGACCCGAATATCCGAACCGCCAAGGTACGCGTGCAGGTGCGAAACCCCGGATTCATGAAGATCGGGATGTTTGTCACGGCCATCTTCAAGAGCCAGAAGCAGGAGACGCACGTCGTCGTTCCCGCGACGGCCATCGTGCATATGCACGACCAGGACTTCGTCTATGTGGCGGCCGGCGGCGATACCTTCAAGCGCGTCCGGGTAGTAAGCGGTGAAATCATTGCCGGCGGCGGGCAAGTAATCCAAACAGGTTTGGCGGGCGGTCAGCAGGTGGCGACGAATGCGTTGGAACTCCAGAGCACGGTGGCTCAATAATGGGAGGCATCGTCGGCTTCGCGCTCCGCAATCGCTTCCTGGTGCTTGTGATGGCGGTGTTGTTGTTCGCGTGGGGCATCATCTCGTTCCGCGCCCTTCCGGTCGAGGCCTACCCCGACGTGGCCAACAACTACGTGCAGATCATCACGCAGTGGCCGGGCCGCGCCGCCGAAGAGGTTGAGCAGCAGATCACCGTTCCTGTCGAGGTGCAGATGAACGGTATCCCGCACCTGACGCATCTGCGGTCCACCTCATTGGCCGGCTTGTCGAGCGTCATGCTGATCTTCGACGACGAGTCCACAAACGATTGGAACCGCGAGAAGGTGTTGGAGCGCATCGCGGGCGTGACGCTGCCCACCGGATTGCAGCCGCAGATCGGGTCGGACTGGAGTCCCGTCGGCCAGATCTATTGGTACACGCTTCAAAGCACCAACCCAGCCTATGACAACATGGCCCTCAAATCGCTCGAAGACTGGACACTTGAGAAGCAGATGAAGTCCGTCCCGGGCGTGGTCGACGTATCGAGCTTTGGTGGTATTACGCGCGAGTATCAGGTGCGTCTCGACCCTGAAAAGCTCATCTCCTACGGCATTACCATTGCGCAAGTCGAGCAGGCGCTGACGAATAACAATGTCAATGCGGGCGGCAGCTTTATTGAAGAAGGGCAGCAGCAGGTCAACGTCCGGGCAGTCGGGCTATTTACCAACGTCTACGACATCGAAAGCACCCTGATCAAAACGCAAAACGGAACGCCGCTGCGCGTAAAGGATGTAGCGACCGTTCTACAAGGTGGAAAGATTCGGCTGGGCCAGATCGCAAAAGCGATTCATCGCAGAGACGGGGTCATCGTCGACGATCCTGACGGCGTCTATGGCATTGTGCTGCTGCAAAAGGGTGCGAACTCCGACGAGGTATTGGCAAGAATCCACGACAAGGTCGCGGAGTTGAACGGAACCGAAGCGCAGCCGGCCGTGCCCGGGAGCTTATTTCATCGCGCAAAGGCAGCCGTGCCCGCCAAACCGGGGTTGCTGCCGCCCGGCGTCAAGGTGGTGCCGTTTCTGGACCGCGATGACCTTGTTCACTTGACGACCCACACGGTGCTGCACAATCTCACTGAAGGCATCGTTTTGGTGATGATCATTCTGTTCCTCTTCCTGGGGAACGTGCGCGGTGCCATCATCGTCGCGCTCACCATTCCGTTTTCCTTGTTATTTGCGTCGATCTGCCTCGACCTGCGGCACATCCCGGCCAACTTGCTCTCGCTGGGCGCTTTGGACTTTGGCATGGTGGTCGATGGCGCAGTGGTGATGATCGAGAACATCGTCCGCCATATGAACAGGCCACAGGAAAAAGGCCGAACCACGATCGAGATCGTGCGCGAGGCGGCGCATGAGGTCCAGCGGCCCGTCTTCTACGCCATCGGCATCATCGTCACGGCGTACCTGCCCATCTTCACGCTGCAACAGGTCGAAGGACGGCTGTTCCGTCCCATGGCGTGGACCGTCGCTTTCGCGCTGTTGGGAGCGCTGATCTTCTCCATGTTTCTCGCACCGGTCATTGCCAGCTTCCTCTTCAAGAATGGCGCGAAAGAGTGGCATAACCCAGTAATGGAGTGGCTGACGAATCGCTACCGCCACGCCGCCTTGTGGGCCGTTGAGGCGCGATGGATCGTCGTCGGCGCTACCATCGCTGGATTGGGCGTGGCACTCTTTCTCGCCGAGGGCGGAGCAATCGGGTCGGAGTTCCTGCCGCACCTGGATGAGGGCGCGATTTGGGTCCGCGGAACGCTCGCGCCCAGCACAGGGCCGTCTGAAGGTGTGCGGGTCATGACCGAAGCGCGCCAAATTTTGGCAAGCTTTCCCGAAGTGAAAGTCGTGGTCAGTCAGGTCGGGCGGCCGGATGATGGTACCGACACAACCGGCTTCTTCGATACCGAATACTTTGTCGATCTGAAGCCGAGCGCCGAGTGGCGCACCGCATTCCATAAGAGCAAGGAGGAACTGATTGCGGCGATGGATCGGGAGCTCGAAAAATATCCTGGAGTCATCTGGAATTTCTCGCAGCCCATCTCGGACAATATGGAGGAGGCCGTCAGTGGCGTCAAAGGCGAGCTCGCCGTCAAGGTCTACGGCGACGACCTGAAGACACTCGAAGCCAAAGGCGACGCCATCGTGGGCGTGATGAGCAAAATCAAAGGCATTCAGGATCTCGGCCTCTTCCGCGTCATTGGCCAGCCGAACTTGAACTTTGTCGTCGACCGCATGGCGGCCGCGCGTTACGGCATCAATGTTTCGGACATTCAGGACGCCATCCAGACGGCGGTGGGCGGCAACGCGGTGACGCAGGTGCTCCAGGGCGAAGCGCACTACGACGTCGTCCCGCGCTACCAGCAGGACTACCGTAACAGTGCCGAAGCCATCGAAAATGTGCGTCTGGTCTCGCCAGGCGGAGAGCGGGTCTCGCTGGCGCAGCTTACCAAACCAGCGGTGGTAGACGGCGCGTCCGAGATTTACCGCGAAGGGAACTCGCGCTACGTTGCCATCAAATATAGTGTGCGCGGACGCGACCTGGGCGGGGCGGTAGAAGAAGCCATCAACAAGGTGACCACCCAGGTGAAGTTGCCGCCAGGATACAAACTCGATTGGGCGGGCGAGTACGCCAGCCAAAAGCGCTCCGCCAAGCGGTTGGCTATCGTCGTTCCGATCACCATCGGCTTGATCTTCTTTATCTTGTACACCATGTTCGGGTCCTTCAAGTGGGCGATGCTGATCATGGCCAACATCGTGATCGCCCCAATAGGTGGCACGCTGGCACTGTGGGTTACGAGAACGAACTTCAGCGTTTCGTCCGGCGTGGGCTTCCTTGCGCTCTTCGGCGTGTCGGTGCAAACGGGCGTCATCATGCTCGAATACATCAAC
Source organism: uncultured Acidobacteriaceae bacterium (assembly GCA_964247455.1). Lineage (GTDB taxonomy): Bacteria > Acidobacteriota > Terriglobia > Terriglobales > Acidobacteriaceae > Edaphobacter. The sequence continues at coordinate 8,275 of CAXTUR010000051.1, forward strand.
CAGATGCGGGTGCGGGGTCATACGGTGGAGGAGGCCGCAGTCGAAGGCGCTGTGCTCCGGCTTCGGCCCATTATGATGACCATGCTGGTGGCCACGCTCGGCCTGCTTCCGGCGGCGACCTCGCACGGGATCGGATCGGACTCGCAGCGGCCCTTCGCGGTCGTGATCGTCGGCGGCCTGCTGATGGACCTGATTATTAGCTTGTTTCTGCTACCCACGCTCTACGTCTGGATTGCGCGGCCGGACGACGTGCTGCCCGCGCCGGAGATGGAACTCGACGCTTAAGCCGCGTTCTCCTTTACTATGAGGGCTGCTATCCATCAGGGCCGAGGAGAACGCTGTGGCAGAAGATCCATTGGTAAGCGCGCATCGCAAACGCTTTGGCGGAGACGGACGGGCGTTTGCCGCTCCGGGCCGGGTGAATCTAATTGGGGAACACACCGACTACACCGGCGGCCTGGTGCTGCCGATGGCCATCGACTTTCAAACCGTTGCGGTCGTCAGTCCGCGCGACGACGGCAAGGCGGTCTTTTACTCGGTGAACTACGACGAAGAAAAGAGCTTTGTCATCGCCGGACAAGCACGCGCGCCGCAGTCGCATTGGAGCGACTATCCGGCGGGTGTGCTCTGGTGCCTGACGCAGGCGGGCGTGGCGGTCGGCGGTTTCGACATGACGCTCGCAGGCGATGTGCCGCTTGGAGCCGGGCTCAGCTCCTCGGCGTCAATCGAGGTGGCGACGGCGGTGGCGCTGTTAGCTCATGCGGGCGTCACCATGCCGCTGGTAGAGCTGGCGACCCTCTGCCGCCGGGCGGAGAACGAGTATGTCGGCGCGAAGAGCGGCATTATGGACCAGTTCATCGCCGCGGGAGGGGTCGCCGAGCGGGCGATGCTGCTTGACTGCCGCGCGCTGACGTTCGAGCTGCTGCCAATGCCGCCAACGGTCAAGATCGTCATCTGCAACTCCATGGTGAAGCATACGGTGTCCGAGGGCGAGTACGGCAACCGCAGCGACGAGGTTTACGCAGGGCAAGCGGTGGTCGCACGGATGCGGCCCGGCGTCGAGTTGCTCCGCGACGCCACGGTGGCCGATCTCGAAGCCTGTCGCGCGGAGATGGGTGAGGCCAGCTTTCTGCGCTGTCGCCATATCGTGACGGAGAATGGCCGCGTTCTGCGGGCGCGCGAGGCGCTGCTGGCGGGCAAGATGAAGGCCTTCGGCGCGCTCATGAACGAGGCACACGCGAGCTTTCGCGACGACTTTGCGGCGAGCTGCGCGGAGGTCGATACGCTGGTTGAGATCGGCGACCGGCAGCTGGGCTGCTTTGGCGCACGGATCACCGGCGGCGGCTTTGGCGGCTGCACGGTCAACGTGGTCGAGGCGCAGTGGATCGAGTACTTCGTACGGGCCGTGCGTGAAGATTACAAAAAGGCGACCGGTATCGAGGCGGAGTGCTTCGTCTGCGAACCGTCCGACGGAGCGCTTGCGCTGCTGGCAAAGGGGCCGAAATGAACACGTGGGCGCAGGGCAATCCGCATCGGCGCTGGAACCCGTTGAAGCGCGAGTGGGTACTCGTCTCACCCAATCGGACGCAGCGGCCATGGCAAGGCCAGACGGAAGATGCGGCGGCTCCGGCAGGGCTTCAGTATGATCCGCAATGCTATCTCTGTCCGGGAAACGTGCGGGCGGGGGGAGCGCACACGGACAAGTACACCAGCACCTATGTCTTCACCAATGACTACGCGGCGTTGAAGCTGGATTCGCCGCCCTTCCACGAAGATGACGAGGGTAAGGGTCTGCTGGTGGCCGAAGGCGAGAGCGGAACCTGCCGGGTCGTCTGCTTCTCACCGCGCCATGATCTTACGCTGGCGAAGATGTCAATTGCCGAGATCCGGCCCGTCGTTGATGTATGGGCGGAACAGTACAAGGAGCTTGGTGCGCGAGACGACATAGCCTACGTGCAAGTCTTCGAGAACCGTGGCGCGATGATGGGTGCGAGCAATCCGCACCCGCATGGTCAGATATGGGCCAGCCGCTCCCTGCCGAACGAGATCGTGGCGGAGCTCGGCGGCCAGCGCGAGTATCTGGCGAAGCATGGGGCGAATCTGCTGGTCGAATACGCGGCCATGGAATTTGCGGCTGGCGAGCGCGTTGTGGCGCAGAACGCGAGCTTTCTGGCGGTCGTGCCGTTCTGGGCGGTGTGGCCGTTCGAGGTGCTGGTGCTGCCGGTAGCGCGACGAATACGCGATCTTGAAGGCATGAAGGACGCTGAGCGGGTGGACTTCGCGGCCATTCTGCGCGAGGTGACTTCGACCTACGATCAGGTCTTCAACGTATCGTTCCCATACTCGATGGGTCTGCACCCGTCACCTAGCGACGGCGAGGCACACGAGGAGTGGCAGTTTCACGCCCACTTCTATCCGCCGTTGCTGCGGTCGGCGACGATCCGGAAGTTCATGGTCGGGTACGAGTTGCTGGGTTCGCCGCAGCGTGACATTACGCCGGAGAGCGCGGCGGAGACGTTGCGGCAGGCTGCGGGAAGGCGATAGGAGCGCGATGAAGATCATCGGATACGTATTGGCGTTGACGTTGGGCGGAGTCTGTGCGGCGCAGGAAGTGGCTGAGCAGCCAGAGAAATACCAGTGGCTGGAGGACGTGTCGAGTGCGCGGTCGATGGCGTGGGTGGCGGCGGAGAACGCCCGCTCGGCGAAGGTGCTGGAAGCTGATCCGCGCTTTCCGCAGTTGGAGGCGGCTGCGCTAAAGGTGTTGGAGTCGCCGGACCGGATTGCGATTCCGGTCTTCCGCCAAGGCACGGTCTACAACACGTGGCAGGACGCCCAGCACGTGCGAGGCATCTTGCGAAAGACGACGTTGGCGGACTATCTGATAGCTGCGCCGCATTGGACGACAGTGCTCGACTACGACGCGTTGGCCAAGGCCGACAACGAGAAATGGGTGCAGAAAGGGCTGAACTGCCTGTATCCGGGCGACGGGCTGTGCCTGGTGGCGCTATCGGCGGGCGGCGAGGACGCGGACACGCTGCGCGAGTTCGACCTCAAGACAGGCAAGTTCGTTGAAGGCGGCTTTGTGCTGCCGAAGTCCAAGCAACGGGTGACGTGGGTCGACAAAGATACGCTTCTGGTGGCACGCGACTGGGGCACGGGCACCATGACCACCTCGGGTTACGCGTTTGTGGTGAAGGTGTGGAAGCGCGGGCAGCCGCTCGATACGGCGAAAGAGGTCTTTCGCGGAACGGCTGCGGATGTGAGTGCAGGCGCGGAGACGCTCCACGACGCGCAGGGCAATCAGGTCGTTCTGCTGAATCGGCAGGTGAACTTCTTCGAGAGCGAGCAGTCGCTGTGGACGCCGGATGGCGTAAAGCCGCTTGCCTTGCCGCGTAAGAGCGACGTGAACGGGCTGCTGCATGGGCGGCTGATCGTGACTTTGAATGAGGATTGGCAGACGTTCAAGCAAGGTTCGGTGATCTCGCTCGACCTGGCGGCGGTGAAGCGCGACCCGGCGCATCTGGCGGCGATGACGGTGTTCGCTCCGACTGCGGAGGAGTTCGCGCAAGAGGTTGCGGTCACCCGCGACAAGTTGCTGCTGACGACGCTGGCCCATGTGCAAGGTCGGGCTTATGTGTATAGCGTGGCGAATGCGGGCTGGACGCGGGCCAAGCTCCCCGTGCCCGAGAATGTGACGGTCGATTTAGTGTCGGCCAATCAGTCGGACGACAAGTTTTTCCTGCGGCTTACGGGCTTTCTGACGCCTTCTTCGCTGATGCTAGGCGATGGCGCGGGTACGGAGTTGACGGTGGCGAAGACGCTCCCGCCGCAGTTCGACGCATCGGGTGAAAAGGTCGAGCAGTTAGAGGCGACCTCGAAGGACGGGACGAAGGTGCCCTACTTTGTAGTGCATCGCACAGAGTTGAAGTACGACGGCAACAATCCAACGCTGATGGGTGCTTACGGCGGGTTCCAGGTCTCGGAGACGCCGCAGTACTCCGGGCTGACCGGCAAGCTGTGGCTGGAGCGTGGCGGGGTGTACGTGTTGGCCAACATCCGCGGCGGCGGCGAGTTCGGGCCGGCGTGGCATGAGGCTGGCTTGAAGACGCACCGGCAGCGCATCTACGACGACTTTGCGGCAGTGGGCGCGGATCTAGTAGCGCGGAAGATCACGTCGCCGCGCAAGCTGGGGATCGTTGGCGGCTCAAACGGTGGGCTGCTGATGGGCGTGGAGATGACCGAGCATCCGGAGATGTGGCGGGCGATTGTGATCCAGGTGCCGCTGCTGGATATGCTGCGGTTCGAAAAGATTGCAGCAGGCGCATCGTGGGTGGGCGAGTACGGGACGGTCGCGGTGCCAGAGGAGCGACGATTCCTGGCGACGATCTCGCCCTACAACCAGCTGAAGCCGGACGTGACCTATCCCGAACCGCTAATCTTTACGACGACCAAAGACGACCGCGTCGGGCCAGTCCATGCGCGTAAGTTCGCTGCACGGATGGAGGAGTTCGGCAAGCCGTTCTTCTACGACGAGATCGTCGAGGGCGGGCATGGCGCGGGCGCGGACCTGAAGGAGCAGGCAAAGACATGGGCGACGGAGTACACGTATCTCAGCCGCAAGCTCATGGATTGAGGAGATGGCTGAGCGTTAGCTCTCCATGGGGTGTGGACCTCGTGTCGCTTTGGATGGTGGCGCTAGTTTGACGGGATTGCCGCTTCTGGCTGAGCGGTAGATGGCTTCGACGATGCGCTGATCCTGAAGGCCTTCTTCGCCGGGAGTGTGGGGCTGGAGGTTCTGCTGGATGCACAGACTCATGTGGTCGATCTCGGTGGCAAACTGGTCGACCTCGTTGATAGAGGGTTCCATGAGGGTGTTATGGCCGTCTTCAAGGCGGTTGGAGCGCAGCTTGAGGCCGGAGTAGCCGAAGGCGGGGGAGAGCTCGGCCCAGCTGTTTGCGCCTTCAAGGCGAAGGAACTGGGAGCGGTGGGCGGCGTAGCCGGTGTTGCAGGAGGCGATGAGGCCGGAGGGGAACTTGAGGGTGAAGGAGCAGGTGGCTTCGACCTCGGTGAATCGGGGGTCGTCTTTGGGCTGGAAGGTGGTGCCCCAGACCTCTGACGGCTCTTGGCCGGAGAGGAAGCGGGCAGCGTTGAGGCAGTAGATGCCGACGTCGGGGAGACAGCCGCCACCAGCGAGGGCAAGCTTCTGACGCCACTGGCTGGGGTCTCCCTGGCTCTGGGAGTTCGTGGCGATAAAGGAGCGGAGGGTGCCCAGCTTACCCTCTTTGACCATCTTGACGATGGCGCGGTTCATCGGCTCATACTGCTGGCGGTAGGCGATCATCAGCTTGACGTTGGCAGCGGCACAGGCGGCGATCATAAGCTCGCAATCGGCGGCGGAGGTGGCCATGGGCTTCTCGCACAGGATGTGCTTGCCCGCCTTTGCGCCGCGCTCGGTAAACTCACGATGCTGGCTGTTGGGCAGGACAATGTAGATGGCTTTGACGTCGGGGTTCTGCGCGAGGGTGTCGTAATTACGGTAGTTGTAGATGGCCGAGTTCTTGACGCCGTACTGATCGGCGATTTTGCCAGCTTTGTTGGCGTCACCAGAGACGAGGGCCACGAGCTTGGAGTACCTTGTGCTTCCGAAGGCTGGGAGGATCTGCTTGAGGGCGAGATCGCCGAGGCCGACTACGGCATATCCAACGCGGTCGGACGGCGGTTCAGCGGGAGAAGGGGATTTCTCAGGGCCTTCGGTGGGGACGTTGTGGAGGGGCGGGAGCTCGACAGCGTCTTGCGCGGCTGGCCTGGATTGCTGGGCGAAGGCTGCGGTAGTCAGAGTGGCAGTGGCGGCGTTGAGGAAGTGGCGACGATTCATGAAGCGATGGGATGCGAGTGACCTTTCGAAAGGTGGCTTGTAGGCTAATAAGC
>CAXTUR010000051.1:14212-20354 GCA_964247455.1 uncultured Acidobacteriaceae bacterium
GCTAAGCGCGCAGTCTTCGCATCATCTTACCGAGAGCCAAGAAGGCCAACGCTGCGGGACGACTCGGGCCGCGGGTGAATAGATGGGTTCCGCGGTTGAATTGGGTATACGTCAGATCATGCCGCGCGGCAAGCAGGCGCAGCGATTCCCGAGAGAATAAGGAGATATGACCATTACGAGGAGCGGCATACCACCAGGAAAGGCGGCTTGCAGATGAAACAACGCCATCGTGAACACTGGTGCCTACATAGATAATCAGCCTGTTGGGAGAACAGAGGCCAAGTAATTCATTGAGCGATGCGACAGGGTCCGGTGTGTGTTCAAAGACCTCGATTGCCGAACAAAAGTCGTACCGCCTACTTCTTCCAGCCTCCATCTCTACATTGCCGAAAGGATCGTAGGAGTCGAAGGCCCACCCTCGTTCACGCATGAGTCGGGCGGTCAGGCCATTGCCGCCGCCGTAGTCCAGCGCAAGCGTAGTCTTCTTCTTACCGGCAAGGAAGATGGCGAGTTCACGCGCATTCTTCCTTGGACGATCCTCAAGGTATTCGGGATCGGCTTGAATATACTCGTCGTTATAGATGAATCGTCGCCATTGTTCGCCTGTAAAGCTATCGGCAAAGCTGGTAAAGATGAACCCGCAACGCTCACACTTGCGATACGCGACCGGAATAAGACGAAGGCCAAAAGGATATTTGTTGGCATGGCAAGTCTTCGCAAAACGACCAGGTCGAACGGAACGGCTCGTTCGCCGCACACTTTGCATGGAGCGTCCGGTGCGGTTTGCAATGCCTGCATCTCCTCGACCGCACATCTAAACAGCTTGTCATTCATGCGCTTCCTCATTAAGGCTGCGCTTGATAATACCTGATTAGATTACGCAATTAGGGCGTAGGCTGCGGCGGAAGTTCGGGGAGGTCGGGGTCGATGGGGATGACCTTGGTGGTAGGCATGGCGGCGAGGATGGGGAGCTCAGTCTGCAACTGGGCCCAGCGGCGGGGATCTCTTTTCGTGGCGATCGGAAGGGTCAGGTCGGCGTAATAGAGCTGGACGTCGGCTTTGAGGCCGGGCGGGATGGGATTGCCGGGGGTGCGGGTGAGCTGGTGGAGGAGGTCGGCGTAGGTGCTGTCGGTGAGGCGATAGCCGCCGGGCTGGACAGTGGCCCCGGTGTCGAGGTCTTTGTCTGCCAGCAGGCGGTTGCCAGTGCTCATACGGCGGGTCTGGCGGCGGAGTTCGACTAGGGTGAGATTGACGCTGCGGACGTAGTCATCCTCTGCTACTGCGGTCGGCCCCTTGATGGAGAGGCAGGCGAGCGGGCCGATCTTTGGGAGGACAAAGATGAAGGCCGCGAGAACGTGGGTGCCGGGACCGGCTGACGTGCGGTACTGGTCCCAGCCATTTTCAAAGTCGGCCTGGGCAAGCTCCTTCTGGTATAGATCGAAGTCGGTGCCAGGAGTGTCGGGGGGCATAGATTTGCGGTGGAGGAGAGTTTCCGCATACGCGACGCGGGGAAGGAGGCGGCGAACGGCAAAGCGATAGCCGCGAAGGGTGATGCGGTTGCGGCGGGAGCCGTAGTTCGCTCCCAAGCCGTAGGTCTCGTAGTAGGCGACGGCGAGTTGGTGGGTGGGGACGGCGAGACCGATGTGCTTGAGATAGGCGGAGGGGGCGAAGCGATGCTTAGCGATGCCGTCGATGTCGAAGGCGAACTCAGTCTGAACGTGGGCGTGGGGGTTCTCAGCGTAATTGACGTTGGAGCCAAACTTCGTGCCGAGCTTCGGGAACTGCGAGGCGACGGCGCGGTTCGTGGCGAGCGGATGACCGATCGTGTCGCCGACATAATGGGACAGTGCGCCGATCGCAAAGGCAAGCTCGTTAGCGTTGGTTGCGTGGCGGAAGAGCGAAGAGATAAAGTCGCCCGTGCGGACGTAGTGGGTCAGGTCGGAAAAGAACATGTTCCCGGCGGGATAGTAGCCGAGGTCTTGGATGGCGCACCCACCGTACGCATAGGCGTGGGCCTGCAGCAGCTGGGCTTCCGTCAAGCCAGGATAGCGCGCGAGCAGGACCGGCCGGATGGAGTCGTTCCAGGTGAGATCGATCAGCTGCTCGTGGGTGAGAAGGGAATAGGCACCGCCATGCCTAACGCATGAAAGGAGAACGAAGAGCAGGATCAGGAGGCGGCGTGCAGGTCGGGGCATGGTCGATCTCGTGTGCTGTTTTACTTTATCGTCCGGCGCACGAAAAACCCCATCCCTTAGACATGTAGGTCGTAAAGGGATGGGGCGTAGTGATCCTGATCAGTTGTGGGATAGATCGCTGAATAGCACGAGCGAGCGGCCACCCACAATCACTTTGTCAGAGGCTGGCTTGTTTGCGAACGGGTCATCGATGTTCTCCGTGTCGATGACCTGGCACCAGGATTTGCCTGCCGGGGAGGGCGGGAGGACAAACTCCACGCCATCCTCGGCGGCATTGACGACGATGAAGAAACTGTCGTCGATGACGGGCCGGCCTTCGTCGTCTGTCACCTGCAGCGTCTGTCCGTTGAGCAGCACGCCCACCGCCCGGTTCCACTCGGTGTTCCAAACTTCGTCCGGAACCTCATTGCCGTCCGTGTTGTACCAAGTGATGTCGCGCTCGACAATATTCTTGCCGCGCCTGCGGATTTCCCGGTCCTGGAAGAACTTACGACGATGCAGGTTGGGGTGGTCAAGACGAAAGTGGATGAGCTGGCTGGTGAAGTCACGAAGGCGCTTGCGCGGCTCGTCCAAATCCCAGTCGTACCAGGTTAGTTCGTTGTCCTGGCAGTAGCAATTGTTGTTGCCCATCTGTGAACGGGCAACCTCGTCACCGCCGGCGATCATGGGAACGCCCTGCGACAGCATCAGAGTGGCGAGGAAGTTACGGGTCTGGCGCTCGCGCAAGTTGTTGATGACAGGATCGTCCGTGGGGCCTTCCGCGCCCATGTTCCATGAATCGTTATCGTTGGCGCCGTCGTTGTTGTCATCCCCGTTGGCCTCGTTGTGCTTCTCGTTATAGCTGACGAGGTCGTCCAGGGTGAAACCATCGTGGGCGGTGATGAAGTTGATACTGGCGTAGGGCTTCCGACCGTCGAATTGGTAGAGGTCAGAAGAGCCGGTGAGCCGGTTGGCAAAGTCCGAGAGCATGCCCGCGTCGCCCTTCCAGAAGCGCCGGACACTGTCACGGTATTTGCCGTTCCACTCGGCCCAAAGGACGGGAAAGTTGCCGACCTGGTAGCCGCCGTCACCCACATCCCAAGGCTCCGCGATCAGCTTGACGTCGGCGAGGACGGGGTCCTGGTGAATGGTGTCAAAGAAGGAGGAGAGCTTGGAGACCTCGTGAAGCTCACGCGCCAGAGTGGAGGCGAGATCGAAGCGGAAGCCATCCACATGCATCTCGGTCACCCAGTAGCGGAGCGAATCCATCAGCAGCTTGAGCACCTGTGGATTGCGGACGTTGAGGGTATTGCCGGTACCGGTGTAGTCCATGTAGAAGCGCGGGCTTCCCTCTACCTGCCGATAGTAGGTGGTGTTATCCACACCCTTCCAGCTCAGCATGGGGCCCTTTTCGTTGCCCTCGCAGGTGTGGTTGTACACCACATCCAGGATGACTTCGATCCCGGCCGAATGGAGGCATTTGACCATCTGCTTGAACTCGGCGACCTGACCGCCGGTATCGCCGGTGGAGCTATAGCGCGACATGGGAGCGAAGTAGCCGAGGGTGTTGTAACCCCAGTAATCGGTGAGACCTTTGTCTACCAGATGGCCTTCGTCAATGAAGTGGTGAATGGGCAAGAGCTCGATGGCTGTGACGCCCAGCTTCTTGAAGTAGTCGATCGAGGATTGGTGGGCCAAACCGGCGTAGGTGCCGCGGAGGTTTTCGGGAATGCGCGGGTTGCGCTTACTAAAGCCTTTGACGTGCACCTCGTAGATGACAGAATCCGCAAGGGGAGTATCGGGCTGGCAATCGTTCTCCCAATTGAAGCTGGGATCGACCACGACGGACTTGGGGACCCCAGTGGCGGAGTCTTGTGTGTCGATCTTGGTGTCGTCCCCGGAGAGAAGATCGTAGGGAAAGATGGGCGCCTTCCAATCGACCTGACCCGAGATGGCTTTGGCATAGGGATCCACCAACAGCTTGGCGCGGTTGAAGCGCTTCCCTTGTTCGGGCTCCCACGGCCCGTCGATGCGATAGCCGTAGAGCTGGCCGGGCTTGATCTCGCGGATGAGGCCGTGCCAGACCAAAGCAGTGTGCTCGCGGAGCGTGACACAGTCGGTCTCTTTGCCATCGGCGTCAAAAAAGCAAACATCGACCTGAGCGGCGTTCTCGGAGAAAATGGCGAAGTTGGTGCCTTTGCTGGAGGGGGTGGCGCCCAGCGGATAGGGGCGTCCAGGTAGAAGTGTTCGGTTCATTTTGGGTTGGATGCAGGAAGACAGAGGGCGTTGTGCGGCAATAAGCGGGGGTGCTGCGGATCTGTATGAATGTTTTGTGCACGGGCGCGAGCTATAGCCCTGAGTGCAGGAATGTACATCCCGCGCAATCGACGCTGCTGCCGTAGACTTGCGGCTCATCGGGGTGCGGGCGCGACTAACGGACAGAAGAGATCAGGCGGCGAGGGATGATGCCCGTTTGTTCTTCCGATGCTCTGAAGCCAGTGGAAGTTCGGCAAGCGTGCGCGTTTGCCTTCTGATCGAAGCTATCGATTCTTTAGAGCTGGCCGATGAAGTAGGAACGGGAGATCGCAGCTTTGCGACTGGTTTCCTAGTCCACTTTCTGAGAGCAGGGACCTGCATGAATGTTCGCCGCTTGTTTTCACCCGCTTTTGTCTGCACTGCCCTGGGATTTCCCTTTATGATGGCCGCGCAACAGCCGAGCATGATGCTTACCGGGCCAGCAGACGCCGTCAACAGCTCGGTCTCGGTGAGCGCCCCCGCCCCCAAGACGAACACAGACACTAAGCCGCTGACCGCGCGCTGGCTTGACCTCAAAACATTTTCCCATGCGGAGCGCTACCGGAATGCGTTCGCTGTGGGAGGCAATCACATCTTTGATAACGCGCAGGAGCGATCGCTGATCGAAGGAAAGATCAAGATCGATGCGAAAGGCCGCTATGCGATCGGGTTCCGTGCTTCCTCGGGAAGGTATTTTAACTGGGCTTACTCAAGCTTTACGGGAGAAGGCGCTATTGCGCGGGTCAAGCATCCTCAAGGGGGGGGCGTCTACTTCACTCCGGCGGAAGGGCGCGAAGCGGCGTACGCTTCCTTTGTGGACCCAGCCGGATTGGCGCTGCTCGACGGAGGCCTCCAATCCAACGGATGGGAGTTCTATATGCGCGAGCTTTACGGGGTCGCAACGCCGATCAAGCCGGTGACCGTCGAGTTCGGTTCCTTCGAGTTTGAACGTGGCTACGGCAGCGAAATCACCTCCTTTGACGAAGATGGGTACCTCTCGGGCGAGCGCCTGCGCATTCATGATCCGAAACATCTGTTCTTTGACGAGGTTGGCTATACAAGCGCATTTTTCGGTGATTTAGCAACTGTAAACTTGTTCGCTCGCGGAGCAAGCCTGACGAAGTTCAACTACCGGCAGGCTTTTGCCAAAAAGCGCATCAACTCCCGGATCGCCATCTCCGGCGATTACACGTGGCAGCTCGGTACGGATACTCTTCGAGAGGCCGCAATGGTGCATGTGAAAGAGCTGAAGGTGATTGACACGCTTCGGCTGGAGGCGTACGAGCGCTTGAACACCTTTACCTTTCCTGGACAGGCGACGTCCCGGATCGGACCCATTCCGGCGAACGCTGTGTCCGGCGCTTCCGGCTTTGCCGTTACTCTTGGAAAGTCCCTGGGGCGGTTGAGCGGCGATGTGGGCTATGCCACGATCGACAAAGACTATTCGATCTACGATGGAAGCCGGTTCTTTCATGCCGTGAACTTCTCTCTGAACGGCGATTCGTACGGTGCCGGTAACCGGCCATTCGTTCATGCCTCATACAAGCTGCCGGGCGGCATCTCGGCGTTCGGGTTCTACACGCACGAGGTAGGCGCGGCGCGCGTGTTGACGCTGAATCAGCAGGGCTTCAACGCGGGAATGAACTTCGACTTCAAGGCATTGGCAAATGTGA
>CAXTUR010000052.1:0-10208 GCA_964247455.1 uncultured Acidobacteriaceae bacterium
CTGTCAGCGTCCTGCTCTCGCAGGCCCTCAGTCTGCCCGATGTACGCACCGACAAGGTCGCCAAGATCCAGCAGGCTCTCGCCGAAGGCACCTACCACGTCTCCTCGGCCAACCTCGCCGACAAGCTGATCGCGACGCTACAGCGCTGAGAGATACAGCGTCCATCTTAATGCGGAGTTACAATCGATCTGAGGCAAACAGGATGCAGCCACCCATCATTCAAGACCTGGTCGACTGGCACGGCTGCGAAGCCGTAGAGTTTGACCCCCTCAAGCTAGGCGGCCGTGCCACGGTCGGCAACACGCGCATGGACGCCGACCGCATCCTCATCAACTACGAGAGCGGGATGACCGTCGAAGACCTCGAAGAGAGTTTTGGCGTCGAGCATAAAGCCATCGAACAAATCCTCGCATTTGGTTTGCCTCGGCGGCTGAAGGCAAATGCTTGACCACAACATTCCAGCAAGAATGCGCTCCGCCCTCACCACTCACCAGGCATTTACCGCGCGAGAGATGCATTGGGATCTGTTCCGCAATGGCGATCTTCTTAGAACGGCTGAACTTGGGCAGTTCGACACCCTCCTGACAGCCGATCAAAGCATCTTCTACCAGCAAAACAACTTACATCGCATCATCGCTCTTGTCGTCCTCACAACGAACGACTGGGAAGTCATGCGCTGGCACCTCAACGCGATCGACAAGGCGCTTCAACGATCAAAACCGGGCAGCTTCAAGCTGCTCCGGCTGTCGCGCTCTGTACACCTTGGCACGGAAGTAGAATAGGGCCAGCTTCTCGTTATGCCCTACCAGGTTCTAGCCCGCAAGTATCGCCCCCAGCGCTTCGCCGATGTCGCCGGTCAGGACCACGTCACCGTCACCCTAATGAACGCCCTATGCCAGCAGCGGATCGCGCACGGCTACATCTTCTCCGGTCACCGCGGCATCGGCAAAACCACCATCGCGCGCATTCTGGCGATGGCGCTGAACTGCCGGAACGTCATCGGCTCCGACTTGCGCCCTACGCCCGAGCCCTGCGAAGTCTGCGAGTCCTGCACCGAGATTAAGGCTGGCAACGCCGTCGACGTGATCGAGATCGACGCCGCCACCAACCGCGGCATCGACGAGATCCGCGAGCTGCGCGACGCCGCCCGCTACCGCCCCTCGCGCGACAAATACAAGATCTACATCCTCGATGAGGCCCATCAGATCACCGACGCGGCCTTCAACGCGCTGCTGAAGACCCTCGAAGAGCCGCCCGACCACATGGTCTTCATGATGGCCACCACCCAGCCCGAGGACATCCCCCAGACCGTCCGCTCGCGCTGCCAGCACTTCTCCTTCCATGCCGTCAAGCTCGCCGACATCCTCACCGAACTGCGCGGCATCGCCACCAAGGAAGGTATCGACGCCGACGACGCCGCGCTCGGCCTGCTCGCCGAAGCCGGTGACGGCTCGATGCGCGACGCGCTCTCCATCATGGATCAGGCCATCGCTTCGGCGCCGTATGAAGAAGGACGTGCCCGCCTCGACGCCTCGCAAATCCGCGAACTGATGGGCACCGTGCCCAACGCCATCTTCGAGCGCATCCTCATCGCCGTCGACGCCAATCAGTCCGCCGAAGTGATGACCGTCGCCAACCAGCTGCTCGACTCCGGCAACTCGCCCGCGCAGCTCGCCCGCCAGGCCTGCCGCTATCTGCGTAACGCCCTGATCGCCAAAATCGCTGCTGTGCAGCCCGATGGCACCACCACAAACGCCAACGCCGCCGAACTCCTCCAGATCTCCGCCGACGAGCAACGCCGCGCCGCCCGCACCGCCGCCCTCTTTACCGAAGAAGAGCTCACCCGTTTCCTCCAGGTCATGCTCCGCACCTTCGACGAGCTGGGCTACCGGCAGGAGCAGCGCTTTCACTTCGAACTTGGCCTGCTGAAGCTCGTCCACCTCCGCCGTCTCCTCCCCGTTGAGGAGCTCCTCAGTACCATGCCGCTCCCCGCCGGAAGTGCGCAAGCTCGGGTGCCGCAGGTCTCGACTCTGCGACCTGGACCTACGTCCACCATCGAAGCTCCCGCCAAACCGGCCTTCGCGCCTCCCGTCTTTTCCCCTTTCGAACAAAGCACCCAACGCAAGCGCTTCGACGATCCTCCGGCGCCGCCGATGCAACCTGCTCCACAAGCAAGCGTTCCCCGCCCGGCGCCCGTCGCATTGCCAGCAGAACTCCCCACCCCGGAACCTGTCTTTGCACCGGAGGCTCCGCTCCCTCAATCCACCATCCTGACCGCTCTCAACGCTTCGACACCCGACGCCGCTTTGCTCCAGCAAGCAGCTGTTCAGGCCTTGAGCTCGGCCAAGAACCAGCAGTCCGCCGCCGACGCGCTTGACGAAGCGACCTGGTCACTTGCCAACAACAACCTCACCATCCAAACAGCCGTCTCCAAATCCATGCTCGGCCTGGTCGTCAATCCAGACGCCGAACGCATCCTTCGAGCCACCTTCCCCCCAGGTATAAAGCTCACGATCCTCCCCGGAACGATAGCCGACGCTCCCGAGAAGAAGAAACGCCCCGCCCGCGCCGGCTCAGCCCAAAGCAAGGCCGCCGACCACCCCATCGTTCAAGAGGCCCAACGCCTCTTCAACGCCGAGATTCGCAGCGTCATCGACCTGCGCGAAGGGGACTAGCAGTGTTACTTGTTTGTCATTCCGCAACGAAGCGGAGGGCTCCGCTTCTCATACTGTCACCACCTTTCAGGAGAAACGAACCATGGACCTTTCCGACCTCGGCAAGCTCAATGAAATGATGTCCCAAGCCAAGGACATGCAAGACCAAATGGAGGCCAAGCTCGCCGCCACCACCGTCGAGGCCACCTCTGGCGGAGGCGTCGTCACCGTCCGGATGAACGGCAAGAAAGAAGTGCTTAGGCTCAAGATTGACCCCGCCGTAATGGGCAGCTCCACCGCCGATCTCGAACTGCTTGAAGACCTCATTATCGCCGCGGTCAACGAAGCCGGCCGCCGTGCCGACGCCGCCATGAAGTCCGACGTTCAAGGTATGATGGGCGGCTTGATGAGCGGCCTCGACCTCCCCGGCCTCACCTAAATCGCCGTCAAACTTCCAAAGCAGAGCTTCGAAGAAAAGCTCATGAGTGTCTCCAACGACGGGGATGATCGAGATCTCCCTCTTTACGAGTGGCCAGAGCCACTCGATGCAAGCTGAGCATCCTCGCCGTAGTTCTGATTACAAACTCTATCGGCCCTCTGCTCGTTGGCTTTCTCAAACGTGGATGACAAAGAAGCGCTCGGCTGCCGCAACTTGAAGAAGTGCTTGAGAGCTTGTTCGCTGCTCTAGCGGGCGCTTACAACACCAGCCCGCAGCATCCAAATGGCCATCGCCGGATTGCAAGAATCACCCACTTTATACGTCCGGGTGCCAAAGGCGCAAACTTTGCCGTCCGCCCTCAACATCCGGCGTTGCCCCCGAACGCATCAGCCATGTACAGAACTTGACCTATAAACTGAAATCCTAGCCGTCTATCTGAACTTGGAAAGCACACTGACTTTGAAGAAACTGAAGATATCGCCAACGCCGCCGGCTCTCAGCGAAGCCTGGAAGGACATTCAGGAGGGAAAGAGAAGCAAACAGATCAAGCGAGACTTAGTGCTGGAGACCGCGGCCCGCCTGTTTCTTGAGCACGGATATCAAAAGACTTCGATGAGCCTTCTTTCCAGCCGCTTGAAGATCAGCAAGCCCGCTCTGTATTACTACTTCCACAACAAAGAAGACATTCTGGTCGAATGCTACCGTGCGGGTATTGCCGAAATCGAAAGCTATCTGCAGCGTGCAAGCCCGGCAGCCGGAACGGGGCTATCCAGGCTGCGCCTCTACATCCACGGCTACGCGACAGCCGTCCTGACCCACGATTTTGGACGCTGTGTGGCGATGATCGATGACTCGGAACTTTCGACCGAGGTACGGCGCGGCGTCCGGGATTTGAAACGCAGCATCGACATTTCCATGCGCACGCTGGTGGAAGCCGGCATGAAAGACGGCTCAATTAAATCCTGCAATCCGAAGATGGTTTCCTTTGCCATCGCCGGAGCAATCAACTGGGCAGGCACCTGGTATAAGCCCGACGGAGAACTTTCCTCAGAGAAAATTGCGGAGGCCTTCGTGAGCATCCTTACAGGCGGCTTGGGGGCTCTCGGCAGCTAAGGCGACCGGCACGGGAGTGCAGATGAACCGAAGTGCGGCTCTGTGGATTCCTGTCTTGACTTGTTTACTTACCGTTCAGTAGTATCGTCTCGTTGCTGAGCCAAGTGCTGAACGTGTATCGACTCAAGTTGAGGGGAATATATAGATATGTCATCGGCGTCAGAATCCGTTCTCGAACCATCGGCTGTGGAAAGCGTTCGCATGCCCTCCCGGCAGTACAGCATTGGACGCGTAGCCGTACTCGGAGCCGGAACAATGGGTGCGCGGATCGCCGCCCATATTGCGAATGCGGGTCTGCCGGTATTGCTGCTGGACATGGTTCCCGCGTCCGGAGATCGGAACAGCCTGGGCACTCAAGCCTTGAGCAACCTAAAATCTGGCAAGCCCGCCGCGTTCTCCTCGCCTGCTACTGCTTCTCTCGTGAGTATTGGCAACTTTGATGATGACCTTGCGAAGCTACGCGGCTGCGACTGGATCATTGAAGCAGTCGCGGAGAACCTGGAGATCAAGCGGGCATTACTGGCGAAAGTAGCGCCCCATCTTCATCCGAGCGCGATCCTGACGACCAACACCAGCGGCCTGCCCGTCGCGAAGATCGCCGAGCAGTTACCGGCGGACCTACGGCAGCGCTGGTTCGGAACTCACTTTTTCAATCCGCCGCGATATATGCGCCTGCTGGAGATCATTCCGACCGCGGAGGCCGATCCTGACGCGGTTCACGTCATCTCCGAGTTTGGAGACCGCCAGCTCGGAAAGGAAGTCGTTCCCGCGAATGACGTACAAAACTTCATCGCGAACCGCGTCGGCACCTTCTCCATGCTCAATACGTTCAAGATCATGCAGGAGCAAGAACTGACGATCGAAGAGGTCGACCTGCTCACCGGCCAGGCGATCGGCTGGCCCAAGAGCGGCACCTTCAGGCTGGCGGATATGGTCGGCATCGACGTGCTCGGCAACGTGGCGCGCAACTTCCTTGCCAGTGCGTCCGATGAGCGCCCGGACGTGGTCCTGCCAGACATGATCTCGCAGATGATTGAACGCAAGTGGCTCGGCGACAAGACGAAGCAGGGATTTTATAAGAAGGACCGGGCCGCGGACGGCAAAGAGGTCCGGTTCGTACTTGATCCGGTCACATTTGACTATAAGTCGTCTGCAAAGGTGTCGATCCCAGCGATTGAACAGGCAAAGAATATTGAATCTTTGCCTGCTCGCCTGAAAGCGCTGCTAGCGGGCGATCTTTTAGCGGACAAAGCAGCTCGTTTCTACTGGCAAGCGTTGCCAGAGCTGTGGTTGTACGCGGCCAATCGCATCGGCGAAGTAACCGAAAGCCTCGTCGACATCGATCGCGCGATGACTTCAGGCTTCAACTGGGAGCTGGGACCCTTTGCGCTCTGGGATGCAGCTGGCTTTGAACATGTTGTCGCAAAGATGCGCGCGCACAAAATTCCGATTCCTGCTGTCGTTGAGGAATTGATAGCGGCTGGTGGAACCTCATGGTATCGCGCCAACGATACGGAATACTTCGATGTAGTTTCGCGTAGCTACCAGGCTGTCAAGCGGAATGCGGAGCAAACTTCCATCGCAAGCCTGAAGCGCTCAAACGGCGTCTTCGCGGGTAACTCTGGGATCTCGCTCATCGACATCGGTGATGGCATCGGCTGCTTTGAGTTTCACTCCAAAATGAATGCGCTCGGAGACGATATCGTCTCGTTTCTTCGCACTCAGCTTCAACCAGGCAGCAACGCCGTGCGCAACTTCGATGGATTTGTCATCTCCACCGACGCGACAAACTTCTCCGTCGGCGCGAACCTGATGCAACTGCTGCTCGCCGTGCAGGATGAGGAGTGGGAGGAGATCGGCCTGACCGTCAAGCACTTCCAGGCGATGACCCAGGCGATCAAGTTCTGTCCACGGCCAGTCGTTGCCGCGCCGGCGGGACTCACGCTTGGCGGCGGGTGTGAGATCTCGATGCACTCCGCGCGCCGCCAGCCTCATCTTGAGCTTTATACAGGTCTGGTCGAAACCGGCGTCGGCCTTATCCCGGGGGGAGGTGGCTGCAAGGAGATGCTACTCCGCGCCATTGCCGACGCCGACAAGGTCAAAGTCGATGTACGGGGCGAGTCGGCCGAGATCGTCGAAACCCTTCGCAGCGTCTTTGAGACCATCGCGATGGCCAAGGTGTCCACCTCCGCCGCGGAAGCTCGTGGTCTACGCCTGCTCGCCGAGACCGACACGATCACGATGAACCGCTCCCGCCTACTGACCGACACTAAGACCCAGGCGCTGAGGCTGGTTCGCGGAGGCTACAGTGCTCCCGTCATGCGCCAGGACATTCCGGCACCAGGCGAAAGTGTCTTTGCGACCCTGAGGCTGGGCATCTACCTCCTTCGCGAGGGCGAGTTCATCAGCGAACACGACGCCAAGGTAGCCACCCATGTCGCCAAAGTCCTAACCGGCGGCGATATCAAGCCCGGAACCCTAATGACGGAACAGCATCTGCTTGATTTGGAACGTGAGGCGTTTCTTTCGCTCTGTGCCGAACCGAAGACGATGGAGCGCATCAGCTTCACTCTGAAGACCGGCAAACCACTAAGGAACTAAGTTTGTGCTCTGTAAGTCGAATCATAATGCGTTAGCGAAGGGACCAGAACATGAAGGAAGCATTTGTAGTTAGTGCCGTGAGAACCGCAGTCGGCAAGGCTCCGAAGGGAACGCTCCGCTTCACGCGCCCGGACGAACTGGGTGCGATCGTCGTCAAGGAAGCGGTCGCGCGGGTCCCGCAGCTTGATCCGCGCGAGATCGAAGATGTGATCATCGGTTGCGCCATGCCTGAGGCCGAGCAGGGCCAAAACGTGGCCCGGTTGATCTCTCTTCGCGCCGGTCTGCCGATCGAAGCGGCGGCGATGACGGTCAATCGTTACTGCGCCTCCGGCCTGCAGACAATCGCGCTTGCGGCCGAACGCATTCGTGGCGGTGGTGGAGACGTGATCGTTGCTGGCGGTGCCGAGTCCATGTCGTATCTGCCCATGGGTGGCAACAAGATCACGATCAATCCATGGCTGATGGACAATCGTCCGGAGGCCTATATGTCGATGGGGCTTACCGCTGAGCGCGTCGCAAAACACTATGGCGTTACGCGTGACGAGTGCGACCAGTTCGCCTTGAAGAGCCACGAAAAAGCTCTCGCCGCAATCGCGGCAGGCCGCTTCGACGATGAGATCGTACCCGTCCCCGTTACCTCCACCAGCACCGATACAGACGGAGCGACGCAGAACCACGAGACAACGTTCAAAGTAGACGAAGGCCCGCGTGCGGATACCTCATTGTCTGCGCTGGGGAAACTCCGCACTGTCTTTCACGCCAAAGGAGTTGTCACGGCCGGCAACAGTTCTCAGACATCGGACGGCGCAGCCGCCACAGTAGTGATGTCGGACACGCGAGTCCGCGAGATCGGGGCCACCCCCTTGCTGCGCTTCGTAGCTTTTGCTTACGCTGGCTGCCTGCCGGAGGAGATGGGGATCGGTCCCATCTATGCGATCCCCAAGGCTCTAAAACTTGCGGGCTTGTCGCTTGACCAGATCGACCTCATCGAGCTCAACGAAGCGTTTGCCACTCAATCCGTCGCCATCCTCAAGACGCTCGGGATCGACCCAGAGCGCGTCAACGTTAACGGCGGAGCCATCGCGCTCGGCCATCCGCTCGGCTGTACCGGCTCCAAGGTCACCGCCACGCTCGCCCGCGAGATGAAGCGCCGGAAGGCGAAGTACGGCATGGTGACCATGTGCGTCGGCGGCGGCCAGGGCGCAGCGGGCATCTTCGAAAACCTACAGAACTGATCCAAGGCCGAAAACGCGTTCATATGATCGACGCCAACTCAGCCTCACCTAATTCAACGCAAGACATCCGCAGCCTCAGCATTCTTCAGGAGAACATCATGGTCGCAGTAATGGAAGCAACAGCAAAACGAGTTATGGGCGGTACGTTCCTTCTCGATGACCTCGGTCCAAACGACATCTTCACTCCTGAGGATTTTTCAACAGAGCAGAAACAGATCGGGCAGATGACTGCGGACTTTGCGGAGGAACGAATCCTCACGCAGGTGGCCGCGATTGAATCCAAGCAGTACGAGGTCAGCAAGCAGCTGATGCGCGACCTCGGGGACCTCGGCCTTCTCGGCGTCGATACGCCCGAGGAGTACGGTGGATTGGAGCTGGACAAAGTCACCTCCTCTATCGTCGCGGAGAAGCTTAGCCCGGTTGGCAGCTTTGCCGTCACGGTAAGCGCGCACACGGGCATTGGGATGCTTCCGCTCATCTGGTACGGCACCCCTAGCCAGAAAGAAGCTTATCTGCCGAAGCTCGCCTCCGGCGAATGGATCGCCGCCTATGCGCTGTCGGAGTCATCCGCCGGCTCGGACGCGATGAACATCCGGACCAAGGCCACGCTGACCGAAGACGGCAAACACTACCTGCTGAACGGCGAGAAGATGTGGATCTCCAACGCCGGCTTCGCCAACATCTTCACAATCTTCGCCAAGATCGATGGCGAGAAGTTTACAGCGTTCCTGGTTCCCGCTGGCACGGAAGGTCTCACCATCGCCGGCGAGGAGCACAAGCTCGGCATCCGTGGATCGTCCACCTGTGCGCTTATTCTCAATGACTGCAAGGTGCCGGTAGAGAACCTTCTCGGCACAGCCGGAAAGGGCCACCACATCGCTTTCAACGTGTTGAACGTGGGCCGGTATAAGCTGGCCGCTAACTCGGTCGGGGGATCAAGGCAGGCATTCCGCGATGGCATCCGCTACGCCATCAACCGGGTCGGATTTGGTAAATCCATCACGCAATTTGGCTTGGTGCAGAAGAAGATTGCCGAGAGTGCCGCCAAAATCTTTGCGCTCGAGTCGGCGCTCTACCGGGTTGTCGGCGCCGTCGACGTTGCGCTGATGGAACTGGATAAGCGCTCGCCAACCTACACCCAGGAGGTACAGAAGCGCATCGAGGAGTTTGCCGCCGAATGCTCCATCCTAAAGTTCATTGGTTCCGAAATCTTGGTCAGCATCGTTAATGAGATGTTGCAGATCCATGGAGGCTACGGCTATGTAGAGGAGTTCCCCGCCGAGCGCCACTATCGCGATGCCAAGATCAACATGATCTTTGAAGGCACCAATGAGATCAACCGCTTGATCACTACCGGCTGGATGATGAAGCGAGCACTCGCCGGCTCGCTGCCCCTGCTTCCCGCGATTCAGAAACTGATGGGCGAAGTTATGTCCGGCCCAATCGTAAAGCAGACTTACGAGGGCCCGCTGGCCGAAGAGAAAGCGATGGTCGCCAGCATGAAGAAGATCAGCTTGTTCTGTTCCGGCTCAGCCGTGCAGAAGTTTGCCAACGAACTGAGCGACCAGCAGGAGGTGATGGGCGCGTTGGCGGAGATCCTCGCGGAAGTTCTCATGCTCGAATCGACCGTTCTGCGGGCTGAGAAGATGGCCGCCTCGAAGCCGATGGGAATCAAGTTGGCAAAGTATTACGCGGCTTACTCCTTCCGTGTCGTCGAGACAGCCGCGGAGTGCGTGCTAGGCGCAGTGGCTGAAGGCGACGATCTTCGCACCCAGATGGCGATCTTCCGCCGGCTGAGCAAGCATGAACCCGTAAATACCGTCGCAATCGGTCGTGAGATCTCGGCCGCGATGGTCGAAGCCGGTCAATACGCGGTCTAGCGCAGTACCGTTTCCATAGCAGAAGCAAGGAGCACAGTGTGCGTATTTTGGCAGTGGTCCGTCAGGTCCTGGACGCGGAAGAAAGTGTCAAGGTAAAAGACGGCGTAATTAACCTGGCGGGCAGCAAGCTGGTCGTCGATACGATGGACGAATATGGCGTGGAAGAGGCGCTCCGTCTGCGCGAAGCCAATCCCGGCCTTGAAGTTGTCGTGTTGGCCGTCGGCCCCGGGCGGTTGGGGGGAGCCCGTAGGCACCCCCAGGGCCAGGGGGGCCCCCGGGCCCAACA
>CAXTUR010000052.1:10218-20237 GCA_964247455.1 uncultured Acidobacteriaceae bacterium
GCGCATCCGCTTCGACGATTTCGCCGGTCGTGTGGGCGCGGGCGCCCCCGGGGGTGGCGCTGACCCCCCCCCCACCGCCCTGGCCATGGGGGCCGATCGCGCCATCCTGGTCGAAGCCGATGCGGCGCTCGACGTCATCGCTACGAGCAGTGTGGTCGCGCAGGTCGCTACCGCGGAAGCGATTGACCTGATCTTCTGTGGCGGTCAGCAGGCCGACTGGGACTCGCACGCGCTCGGGGCAGCTACGGCGGAACGGCTCAAGTGGCCGCAGGCTACCTGGACCAATGCTCTCAAGCTTGAAGGCACGCAGATCACCGGCAAGCACGATGTCGACGCCGGAAGTGAGTCCTTTGCCCTTCCCCTTCCGGCTGTCATCACCACGCAGCAGGGCCTGAACGAGCCTCGCTACCCTACCTTGCCGAACATTATGAAGGCCAAGCGTAAAGAACTACGGCGCGATACACTCGCCACCTTCGGTGTAAAACCGATGCTTCGTTACGTGAGTTCTCAGGTTCAGGTGAAAGAACGCAAGCGCACTATTCTGGATGGCAAAGACGAAGCCGCCGCAGTCAGGCAATTGGTCGACTTGCTGCGCAATGAAGCGAGGGTAATTTAATGATCCTGATTGTGGCGGAACATACCGACGGCAAACTCAGCAAGAGTACCTACGAGATGGCGCAAGCGGCCCGTACGCTCGGACGCGAGGGCCCGATTACGCTCCTCGTCCTAGGCAGCAGTGTTGCCGGTGCCGCAAGTAGCGCTGCTCTGCTCGGCGATCAGGTCCTTGTGGCCGACTCGCCCGACCTGGCCACGTACGATCCCGAACTTTGGGCAGCCGCCATCGCGCAGATCGCGAACGAAGGCGAAGCGCATACCGTGCTCATCGGCGGTAGCCGTGGCGGACGCGAGTACAGCCCGCGGGTAGCCGTCAAGCTCGAAGCACCGCTCATCGAAGACGCGATCACGCTGCGTGACGAGGCCGGTGCGCTCGTCGCGGATCACTACACCTTCCTCGCGCGCGTTACGGAGCGGGTAGAGGCCACGGGACCGCTGATCGTCGTCACCATCAAACCCGGCTCGTTCGCCGCCGCTCAGCCCAACCCTTCCCCGGCCGAGCAGTACGACGTAGAACTTACCCTTCCCACTCGCCGGGTCGCGGTGACTGCACGCACGACGCAGAAGAGTGAACGCGTCTCTCTTTCCGATGCTGACCTCGTCGTCGCCGGTGGCCGTGGCGTTGGCAGCCCGGAAGGGTTTAACCAGTTAGTCGAGGGCCTCGCCGACCAGCTTGGCGCAGCGGTGGGCGCAACCCGCGCGGTGGTCGACGCCGGCTGGCGCCCCTACTCCGAGCAGGTCGGCCAGACCGGCCAGACGGTACAGCCAAAGGTCTACTTCGCCATCGGCATCTCGGGAGCCGTGCAGCATCTCTCCGGGATGGGCAAGAGCAAGCTCATCGTCGCCATCAACAAAGACGCCGAAGCGCCTATCTTCAAGGAGACCGACTACGGCATCGTCGGCGATGTAAAACAGATCATACCCGCACTCATCCGCGAACTTAAGAGCACAGCCTAGCCGCACCGCAGGACATACCGATGCTTCCGCTCACCCAAAAAATCTTCTTCCTCGTCTTTGCGGTGATCACCGGAACGCTGGGGCTTCGCGGCTTCTATCGCCTGTATCGCCGCATCGTCAGGGGCCGCCAGGACACAGACGCTCGCTTCGACCATCTGCCGCGGCGCATCTGGTACGCCCTCGCCACCACCCTTACGCAGAGCCGCACCTTCCGCAAGCGCCCCGTCATCAGCACCTTCCATTCCTTTATCTTCTACGGCTTCACCTTCTATCTACTCGTCAATTTGGTCGACGCGGTCGATGGCTTCATCCCGCTCTCGTTTGCGTCTCTCGGGCTCGCCGGGCAGATCTATGTCCTTCTTGCTGACATCCTCAGCGCTCTTGTTCTCCTAGGGGTCGTCGCGCTGGTGATCCGTCGCTTCCTTCTGCCCAGTCGCCGCGACTTCACGTTCAACAAGCGCACAGTCCTTCATCCAGACGTCAAACAGCGCTACATCACCTTCGATTCGATCTTCGTCTCCTCCTTTATCCTCTTTCACGTAGGCAGCAGAGCCATCGGAGCTGGTGCCAAGCTTGCGGGGGAAGGGTCTGACCGTTTTGCGCCCTTCGCCACCCTGCTTTCGCATCTCTTCACCCCGCAGAACGCTCTTGCCTGGCGGATTTTTGGCTATTGGGGAGCGCTCGGAAGCGTCCTCGCCTTCCTCGTTTATTTCCCTTACTCGAAGCATATTCACATCTTTATGGCGCCGGCCAAGTACCTGGTGGCGCGCCCCGTCACCTCCGGCGTTCTTCCAGCGGTCGACCTCGACATGGAGGCCGAGTCCCCGAAGCTCGGCGCAAAGAACATCGAGGATCTCGCCTGGCCCCGCCTGCTCGACGCCTACGCCTGCATCCAGTGCAATCGCTGCCAGGATGTCTGTCCCGCCACCGCCACCGGCAAGAGCCTCAGCCCCTCCGCGCTTGAGATCAACAAGCGCATGGAGTTGAACGACATCTCCAAAGCACTTCCCGCGTTCGAGCAAGGCGCACCCAGCCCAAACCCACTGCTTACCTTTGCACTCTCGCCCGAGGCCGCGTGGGCCTGCACCACCTGCGGCGCTTGCATCGATGTCTGTCCTGTCGGCGACGAGCCGATGCTGGACATCATCGACATCCGGCGCAATCAGGTGATGATCGAGGGTGAGTTCCCCTCGCAGCTACAGAGCGCGTTTCGCGGCATGGAGCGCAGCAAAAATCCTTGGGGCATCAACCACGACAAGCGTCTGGACTGGGCGGAAGGACTCAACGTCAAGACCACGGATCAGAACCCGGAACCGGACGTCCTCTTCTGGGTCGGCTGCGCGGCCAGCTACGATCCACAGTCGCAGAAGACGGCACGCGCCTTCGTGCAGCTGCTGGACCACGCTGGTGTCGATTTCGCCGTCCTCGGCAAACGCGAATGCTGCACCGGGGACACCGCTCGCCGCGCGGGCAACGAGTACCTATACCGTCAATTAGCCGACACCAACGTTGCCACACTGAACGAAGTAAAGCCCAAACTGATCGTCGCCACCTGCCCCCATTGCATGAATACGGTCGGCAAGGAATATAAGCAGCTCGGCGGCGACTACAAGGTCATCCACCACACTGAATACTTAGAACAACTTGTCGCCGACGGCCGCCTCATCGCTGATTCCGCTACGACGGCCGTCAGCTACCACGATCCCTGTTATCTCGGCCGTCATAACGGCGTCTACGATGCGCCGCGCAACCTGCTCAACATCCTCTCGAACGATGTCGTCGAGCTTCCACGCAACCGCGAGAACTCCTTCTGCTGTGGTGCCGGCGGAGCGCAGTTCTGGAAAGAAGAGGAAGAAGGATCGGAACGAATCTCCGACAACCGGTATCGCGAGGCACAGCAAACGCTCGATGGCAAGGAGGGCGGGGTGTTGGCCGTCGGTTGCCCCTTCTGCAAGAGCATGCTGGAAAGCACTCCCAGCAAAGGGACTGACTCGGTCGCTGTCCGTGATGTCGCCGAGCTGCTTCTCGAAGGAGTCCAGAAACGTAGCGGTAAACTTTCCCCATCCTTGCCTGTATCCATTCCGGTGGTGATCGCTGACGCGCAGCCGATAGAGATTGTCGCAGCAAAGCTGGAAGAAACCGCTCCCAAACCATCCGTAGCAGAAACCCTAATAAGCCAAACATCGCCTACAACAACAGTCGAAGCCATACCTCAAGCGACAGCGCCCGAGACTCGCAAGAAGTGGGCTCCGAAGACCTCACCCTCGCAGACTCCAGTTGCCGCAGCAATGGCTCCTCCTCCTCCTTCCAACGAGGAATCGACTCTGCCGAAGCGTAAGGCGTGGGTGCCGCGTCCTCAATCCGCGCCCAACCAGTCTGCTCCGGTCGAACCTGAGCCAACACCGATACTCTCCGCAGAACCAGTAAAGCGCAAAGCCTGGACCCCAAAGTCGGCTTCACCTCAGCTCCTTCCATCCGATCGCCGCGAAGGCGAAGATACGCCCCCAAAGGAATAGCTCGAATGCCGTCTCTGGAAGCTATCCATCCACTTCATGCCGCAGCCTTAGCCTCCGGAAACACGGACGTTCTGCTACCGCTTGAATGTATGTACGCGATGGAGCGCACGCGAGGCGGAGAGCTTTATCTAACTCAGCCAATTTCGGATGGCCAGGTTTTTGAGTGGACCTGGCAGACCGCCATGCAGGAGATCCGCACCATTGCCGCTTGGCTACGTCAGCAGGCCTGGCCGCCCGAGTCCCGCATCGTCATCCTCGCAAAGAACAGCGCCTGGTGGATCATGGCAGATTTTGCCATTTGGATGGCGGGGCACGTCTCAGTCCCCTTCTACCCAGTAGCCCGCGACTCCTCGCTTACCTCCTTGTTCGACCATGCGGAGCCTGTCGCCTGTTTCCTCGGCACTCTCGATCAGCCTCTCTCTGGCGATAGCGAGGTATTGCGCAAGCTGACCTACATCACATTACCCGGCGCACAAGCCGTGAACCTGCCCAGCGGGTCCGTCGCCTGGTCTGATTTAGTTCGCGACGGCAAGCCTATGCAGGACTCTCCCATGCGGCCTGCCGAAGCAATGGCCACCATCATCTACACCTCCGGCACCACAGGCAAGCCGAAGGGAGTCATGCAGTCGTTCCGCTCGCTCATCCTGATGGGCAAGTCGCTCGAGCCGGTCAGCCCTTTGGCATCCAACCAGACCGAGCGGCTATTGTCTTACCTGCCGCTGGCGCACGTGGCGGAGCGCGCCATCGTCCAGATGCTTTCGCTCGTCCGGCCTACGCACATCTTCTTTTCGACAGGCTTGGAGACTTTCCTGGCTGATCTGCGGCGGGCCCGCGCTACCACCTTCTTCTCCATTCCAAGGCTCTACATTCGCTTCCGGCAGGGCGTCCTGGCTAAACTTCCGCAGAAGAAGCTAACGTTTCTGCTACGAATCCCGTTCATTGGCGCAAAGGTTCGCCGCCAGATCCTTGAAGGCCTAGGCCTCGGCCATGCACTTACGGTTGCCAGCGGAGGTGCGGGCGCTCCTGTCGAGATCATCAACTGGTATCGCAGCCTTGGCGTCAACTTCGTCGAGGGCTACGGCATGACCGAGTGCGGCATCACGCACATCCCGCTGCCGGGAAAGTTCCGCCTCGGCTACGTCGGAACCGCCAGCCCGTATGCGGAGACGCGCATCGCCGAAACCGGAGAAGTCCAGGTGCGCGGGCCGATGAGCATGCTGGGCTACTATCGCGAACCGGAGCTCACGCAAGCAAGCTACACCGAGGACGGGTTTTTTCGTACAGGCGACCGCGGCGAGATCGATGAACAGGGTCGCCTCCGCTTGATCGGACGCCTCAAGGAAGAGTTCAAGACCTCCAAAGGAAAGTACGTCGCTCCGTCACAAATCGAAAACACCCTTGCGCTTTCGACCATCTTCGAGTCAGTGGCGGTCTTCGGTTCCGGGATGACCTCTCCCTTCGCCATCGCCGTACTCGTGCCGGGCAAACGCACCGACTCCCAATCTCCATCAAATCGGGAGACCATCGCCGCCGAAGTGCAAGCCGCGATCGTACGAACCAACGAGCTGTTGGAACATCATGAACATCTCCGCTTCGTCGTCCTCTCCAGCGAACCATGGACGCCCGAAAACGGCATCATGACGCCGACGATGAAAGTCCGGCGCGCCATCATCGAGCAGCGCCTGAGCCAGCGTTTTTCGGAATGGGAAAATTCAGGCGCTCCAGTCATCTGGATCGACAAGGTCTAAGCCTCCGTACTAAGGATCGTGCTTCCGCTCCGTCATCTCGGCAACCGCAACGTATTATGGAAGCGTGTTTCCCTTCATTAAGCGAACGTTCTGGCTAAGGCCGGCCAGTTCGCCCCCTCGCACGCCCTTGCGGAGGTTCGGTCACGCAGTCATTGGCGTCTTACTCGTCCTCGTAACGGCGGGCGCGGCCTTCCTGCTGCGGCTCAACCTTTCCGGAGCTAGTTCGGTTGAGCTGCTGCTTGTCGTCCTCGTGGCACTGCGCTTTGGCTACTTTCAGGCGACGGTCGTCTCGGTCGGCGCCGTCTTCGCCCTCAACTATCTTTTTACTCCGCCCATCTTCAAGTTCACCGTCGCCGATCCGCAAAACTGGATTTCGCTTGCTACGTTCGAGGCGGCGGCCCTGCTCGTCAGCCGTCTCTCCTCGAAGGTCCGCGTCAACGCCGCCCTCGCCGAGGCACAGCAGCGTCGCACGCTCAAGCTGTATGAACTCAGCCGCGCCATCCTGCTGATCGACGGGCGCCACTCCGTCACCGAACAGCTCTCGGCGCTTATCCGCGAGCTCATCCAGGTCGAACGGGTCGACATTCGCGTCTCCGCAAGCCAGGAGGGTAATCCTTCTTCAACGCCACCACTTCAGGCCGAGCCAGAGATCGACGATCCGACGCGACGCCTCTCGCGGCGTGTGCTGCGCCTGGGCACCGCACCGATTGGTGACATGAACCTCGCCGGCTGGGACACCGATCCCCTGCTCGCCGACGCGGTTGGTTCGCTCGCCGCCATTGCTATCGAGCGCGCACGTGCTATCCAACGCGAAAACCGGGCCGAGGCCGAACGTGACGTCGAACAGCTGCGCACCACCGTGCTCGACGGCCTCGCCCACGGCTTCAAGACACCTCTGACCGCCATCCAGACCGCCAGCTCCGGTCTGCTCGCCATCGACCATCTCACGTCGACCCAGGCCGAACTCGTCTCGATCATCGACGAACAGGCCACCCGCTTGAACCACATGACCACGCGTCTTCTGCAAACGGCGTCGCTCGAAGCCCGCGAGGTCCGGCTGCGACGGTCACCGGTCATGATCACCGATCTGCTCGACCGCGCTCTCGCCCTTCAGGAGGCGGATACCCAACAGCGGGTTGACTGCCACCTTCCCGATGGCCTGGTTCCCGATCTCGTCGACGCCGCCATGATTGAGACCGCCTTGGCGCAACTCCTCGACAACGCCGCCCGCTACTCCACCCTGGGGACCCGCATCAACATACTCATCGCGCAAGAGCCGTTTGAGACCAGCGTCGTTGTTACGAATCACGGCCCTTCCATCCGGTCGCGGGACCGCGAACGAATCTTCGAGCGCTTTTATCGCGGAACCGACGCCGCGCACGGCCCTACCGGCACCGGCCTGGGCCTCTCCATCGTCAAGAAAACCGCCGAAGCTCACGGCGGCCGCGCCTGGGTCGAGTCCGACACCAACCTCACACGCTTCCATTTCACCATCCTCGGCAACCGGAAGGCCACACATGGATAACATGCAAGGAACAGTGCTTTTGGTCGAGGACGACTCCTCCATCCGCCGAGGGTTGCGCGCGACGCTGAACGCCTTCGATTTTGAGACCGGGGAGGCCTCCACCGGCGAGGAGGCCCTGATGCGCCTCCGCATGATGGACTACGACGCCGTGCTGATGGACCTGAATATGCCCGGCATGGGCGGTGTCGAGGCCTGCCGCCGCATCCGCAAGGAGTTCCCCCATCTGTCGATCCTCGTCGTCACCGTCCGCGACCGTGAAGAAGACAAAGTCGAAGCGCTCGACGCCGGGGCCGACGATTACGTCACCAAGCCCTTCCAGGTGCGCGAGCTAACAGCCCGCATCCGGGCAGCCGTGCGGCGGCGGCGCACTCCCCGCACGGTCGCCGAAGAGCCGATCCACGTCGGCATCTTTGAGCTGCACCCAGCCCGGCGGCTCGTCAAAAAGCGCGGTCAGGAGGTCCACCTCACTCCCACCGAGTTCGATCTGCTCGCCTTTCTGATGGCCCACGCCAACCATCCCATCCTCCATTCCAAGCTGCTCAGCACCGTTTGGGGAGCCGAATACGGCGACGAACGCGAATACCTGCGCACCTTCATCCTGCAACTCCGGCGGAAACTCGAAGACGATCCCGCCAATCCGGCCTACCTCAAGACGGTCAACTATCTCGGCTACGGCTTCTTCGCGCCTGATGAAGGCGTGGATACACTCTAAGGATCGCTCGTACATTCCTTATGCCTCCCTCACGGCCTCATCCCCAGAATCGATCTTGACCTGAAAACGCGCTGTGATGCGCGAAGGAGTTTGGACCATGTTGGATATTGTTTCTCTGGCCGCGGCGGTCTTCTTCTTCCTCGTCGCCCTTGCCTACACCACGGGCTGTGATCGCCTCCTCGCCACGAAAGCAGGCAAATAGCATGGAGCTTGCCCTGCTCGGCCTTGTGGTTGCCGCCCTCCTCGTCTACCTCGTCTACGCGCTTCTACAGCCAGAAAAGTTCTAAACGGAAAGCCCGCACAATGACCGCCAACGGCTGGTTTCAAATCCTCCTCTTCTTTGCCCTCGTGCTGGTCTGTGCCAAGCCCATGGGCGTGTACATGGCCCGCGTCTTCGAGCGCGAACGCACGGTCGCCGACCTCGTCTTCCGGCCCATCGAGTGCCTGATCTACAGGCTGACGGGCATCGACGAGACGCACGAGATGCGCTGGACGGAATACTCGGCCGCTATGCTGCTCTTCTCGCTGGTCACGCTTCTCGTCACCTACGTGATCGAGCGACTGCAGCATATCTTACCGCTCAACCCGCAGCACCTTGCCGCCGTTGCCCCAGACCTCGCGCTCAACACCGCCGCGTCGTTCACGACCAACACGAACTGGCAGTCCTACGTGCCCGAAACGACGATGAGCTATCTCACCCAGATGCTTACGCTCGCGTATCACAACTTCTTTTCGGCGGCCGTGGGCATGGCACTTGCGGTCGCGTTCATCCGCGGCATCGCCCGCAAGGAGTCGAAGACGCTCGGTAACTTCTGGGTCGACACCACGCGCGCGTCGCTCTGGGTGCTGCTTCCCGGCTGCTTCATCTATGCGCTTCTGCTCGTCTCGCAAGGGGTCGTGCAGAACTTCCGGCCCTACGATCAGGCCACGCTGGTGCAGCCGCAGACGGTAAGCACCACCGGCACAGATGGCAAGACGGCCACGCAGACCGTCACCACGCAATCCATTGCCCAGGGTCCAGTGGCTTCGCAGGAAGCCATCAAGATGCTCGGCACCAACGGTGGCGGATTCTTCAACGCCAACTCCGCGCATCCATTTGAGAACCCCACGCCGCTCTCGAACTTTCTCGAAGTCTTCTCGATCTTCCTCATCCCCGCCGGTCTCACCGTCACGCTCGGCCGCATGACGAAAGCTCCCGCGCACGGCTGGGCTGTCTTCGCCGCCATGGCCGCGCTCTTCTTCGTCGGCGTCTTCGTGGCATACTACGCGGAAGCCCAGCCCAACCCGCTGCTCCACACCGCCGCGATGCACATCGACCAGCAGCCCTCCGCGCTCCAAGCCGGTGGCAACATGGAGGGCAAAGAGGTTCGCTTCGGCATCGCCAACTCCGCCCTCTTCGCCACCGTCACCACCGACGCGAGCTGCGGCGCGATCAACTCCTGGCACGACTCCTTCATGCCCCTCGGCGGCCTGGTGCCGCTGGTCAACATCATGCTGGGTGAGGTCATCTTCGGCGGCGTGGGCTCCGGCCTCTACGGGATGCTGATCTTCGTCATCCTGGCCGTCTTCATCGCTGGCCTGATGGTCGGGCGCACCCCCGAGTACCTCGGCAAGAAGATCGAGTCCTACGACGTGAAGATGGCCATGCTCTACGCGCTCATCTTCCCGCTCTCCATCCTTGGTTTTACCGCCGTCGCGCTGATGATGCCGAATCTAGGTCTCGCTTCGTTGAACAACGCTGGTCCGCATGGCCTCTCTGAGATTCTCTACGCCTACACCTCGGCCACTGGCAATAACGGCTCGGCCTTCGCTGGGCTCAACGCCAACACGCATTGGTACAACTACTCGCTGACCGCCGCGATGCTCATCGGTCGCTTCCTGATGATCGTCCCCATGCTGGCGGTTGCGGGCAACCTTGCCCAGAAGAAGCTCGTTCCCCCATCCCC
>CAXTUR010000053.1:0-19697 GCA_964247455.1 uncultured Acidobacteriaceae bacterium
TGATGAGCACCCACCCCGCTCGCCTGATCGGCCTCACCGACCGGGGCACCCTCACCCCCGGCAGCCACGCCGACCTCGTCCTCTTTGACTCCGGTGTCGAGTGGACCTACAGTGCATCAGCTAGCCTCTCGAAGTCGAAGAACTCGCCCTTTGAAAGGCATGCCATGCTAGGCCGGGTCCGACCCACTGTTAGCCTAGGTAAGATCGTTCATCGCGCGTGACCTATACCTGTCGCTGTTCTAAGCTAACCAATAGGCCCTGTTATGCCCCCAGCAGCCCGCATCACCGACCTTCACGTATGTCCGGCTGAATCGCCGGAGCCGCACGTTGGCGGTCCCATCGTCACCGGCTCTGCGGACGTCTTCATCAATGGCCTTCCAGCGGCGACAGTCGGCTCCATCGCAACTTGCGACGGTCCTCCCTCTGCAGTGGTGCAAGGTTGCGCCACCATCTTCATTAATGGCAAGCCTGCCGCGCACCTCGGTCACCTGACCTCGCACGGCGGCTTCATCTCCACCGGTTCACCCAACGTGATCTTCGGCGACCAGCCATTCGTTCCGCCACCCGCCAACCCGTTAGCCGGTATGAGTTGCCTGGCTAAGATGAAAGAGGCCCTCGCTCATGCGCCATGGGATGAGGGCCTGCTGCATGCTCTTGGCGGAGCGAAGGGGGTCGCGGCGCTGGTGGTCGGGATCGTTGTGCTCCAGATGGTCCCAGTTGCGGGCGAGGTCGAGGACGCGCTGCTGGTGATCGGCTCGGTAGTGGCGGGCGGCAACGTGCTGAAGGGATTGGGACAGCTCAAGCAGTTTCACGACGCCTGCTGCAATGATGCGAAGACCGAAGCGGACCTGATTGCGGCGGGGAAGCTTGCGGCGGATGCCGTCGCCACGATCGGTGTGAATGCGCTGCTGGGCATGTTGCCGTTCGTGTCGAAAGGGTTGAAAGGAAGACCCGGGATGGAGGACCTGCCGAGGCCAAGGCTGCCGCAAGATGTGGCGGCCAACCCAAAGCCACCTCCGGTTTTAGATCTAGATCGTCCGATCGGCAACAACGCCAATCAAAATGCTATGGTGAAGCGCGATATTCTGAAGGCACAAGACGAGGGCGGAACAGACTTTAGGGTCAATCAACAACAAGTAAATGCGGATGGAGCCCGCGTCGGCATCAATCGTCCGGACTTACAATACACAGATGATGCTGGGCAAAGGCAATACATTGAGTACGACACTTCCTCTTCAACAAGAGGTCTGGAGCACGAACAAAGAATCCTGGCCAACGATCCAAGTGGCCATGTAACCCTCAAGAAGGTCGACTGATGCCTGAACTGCTACAAAATGACCTACAACCCGTCACAAACGAAATCGGCTTTCTAGAATCTGACGCAGACACAGTCGCGAATGCATATCTCAGATGGATGAACCCAATTCACGGTAAACGCGGCGTTCAGCTAACAAGACAAGCTGCCCGTGGGAGTTTGGAAGAAGTGTTGCGTTTATTGCTTCCTCTCACATCCGTGGAGCGAAGACGCTTTTTGTTTATTCCGACAAAGTCGCGGTGGACTGCTTACTTCGATAATGGACACCAGGGTCCAGATACCTTTCCGCCCATGTCCTATCTGTCACGTACCATCCATTGCCAAGGGCTTAGAGTTCTCCATGTTAGGGAGGACTCTACCAAGGCGTTCCCCGCAAACGCGCTCAACATGTATGGTCCCAATGTTGTCGAACACTCGAACACCATCCGGTCCATTGGTGTGGGCTACGATGGCTACAATTGGGAGTTTGCCAGTTCAGGAACACCTCAGGACTTCGAGAATCCCATGTCTTATACCGAAGATCGCATACAGGACCGCTTTTCGTTTCAGCTCCTGGAACGCTATCTGAAGCGTCTTGGACTGCGGCCCTTCGAGGAAGAATTCTATCTTCCCGAATCCGCCATCCTCATTCAGAAAGAAGGCCCGTCAAATCTACGCTCCCAAGAGTTCGGCTTAGATAGTGAACCCTCGCCGGCGTAGTCGTAGATCCAAGTGCGCCTCTATTTATCGAGCTTAGGTGATCTCCGCGTCTGCAAACCATTAGCGCAGACGGTGTTCCCGTAACACGGGATCAAGCTTTACAAGCTTGGCGGTAAGCTGCTCCTCCATTACGATGGAGACGAGATTGTGTTAGCGATGCGGATAACGAAAACCACAGGCCAAGAATCGTGGCAAGTATAGCTGCTCAAGTTTGAGGAATGGGAGGCGGGACGCGATCCGTCTTTCCTCCAAGGTCGAAACCTGTCGTCCAGAGGGTACCCCGATGCAAAAAGATCAGCTTATGATTCTGAGAGCAATTGATCTCGTTCTTTCAAAATGCATGATGTCGCAAGCTACTTCATACGACCGAGTAGTCGAGCAAGAAGCGTCGGCTCTTCAAGAGCTACAAAAAGAAGTCAAAGGGAAGTGGCCGTTGGCTGAGGATGTGAAAACTCGCATCAACATCGGTCCGGTTGCAGCAAAAAATATTGCCGACTGGAACGATGAACTAGCCAAAGCGTTGATGATTCTTGACCATGTACTAAAACATGATGGTGATTCGCTGCACAAGTTGGTCGTTTAGATAAATGGATCATCTTTTGTCGAGTGAATCATGAAAGAACTCTTAGATGGCAGGTTGGCACCCATCACTCATGAGATGGGGTTTCTCGAGTGCGACTGCGCCTTGCTTGTAAAACGGTATTTAGAGTGGAGTATTCCGCTCCATGCAGAGCGTGGCATCAGCTTTACCCAGACTCCTGTACACGGAGGCTTGGAACAAGTACTTCGCCGGCTGCTGCCCTTGACAAATGTTCTACGTCGACGCTATCTGTTCATCCCAACTTCATCGTTGTGGACTGCCTACCTCGACAATGGGCATCAATCATCTGATGCCTTCCCGCCGATGTCTTACTTCGCGAAGCTGATAGGCTGCCGTGGATTGCGCGTGACGTATGTTCCAAATGGTTTGCCAAAGCGTCATGCAGCCCGCATTCTGGAGATCTATGGGCCGCACGAAACGGATTGGCTTAACACGATTCGTTCCATCGCCGTGATCGCGGACGGCAAGAAGTGGGAGTTCGCTACGGGGGGAACGCCGCAGCCCTTCGAGCGCGTGGAGCGGTATAAGAAATGGAAGCTATCGGACCGGTTTACAGCGGAGATGCTCGCTGAATACTTGAGCAGCCTGGGCTGCGTCTCTTCGAAGAAGACTTTTATCGCCCCGACGGCGCAATCTTGATCGAAAAGGAAGGACCCACGCACCCGAATGCTAAGGAGTTCGGCTTGGACAGTGACGGTTAGTGGATGTCAAAAACGCTGGTCTGCTTCGCCACGCTCACGATCGTCTCCAGCGCCTGATCGATCTCCGCCCGCGTGTGTTCGCTGGTCATGATCGTGCGGACGCGGGCTTTGCCTTCGGGGACGGTGGGGAAGGCGATGCCGGTGGCCATCACGCCCGCCTCGAACAGCGCGCGGGAGAACTCCATCGTGCGCCGCCCGTCGCCGATGAGGATGGGCGTGATGGGCGTCTCGCTTTTAGGGGTGGTGACGCCGCCGACATCGAAGCCCGCGTTGGCGAGCTGCTCCTTGAAGTACCAGGTGTTGGCCCAGAGCCGCTCGATGCGTTCGGGCTCGTCTTGAAGGATGTCGAAGGCGGCGATGCAGGCGGCGGCCACGCTCGGCGGATGCGAGGTGGAGAAGAGGAACGGCCGGGCGCGGTGGTAGAGATAGTCGATCAGGTCGCGGGAGCCGCAGACGTAGCCGCCGAGCGAGGCGATGGACTTCGACAGTGTGCCAACCTGGATGTCTACCTTGCCGTGCGCGCCGCAGTGATCGACCGAGCCGCGCCCGTTGCGGCCCAGGACGCCGCTGGCGTGCGCATCGTCGACCATCATGATCGCGCCGTGCTTCTCGGCCAGCTCGGCCAGCTCGGCGACTGGGCCGATGTCGCCGTCCATCGAAAACACACCGTCGGTAATGATGAGCTTCTTGCCGGGCTCGTGCTCGATCTCGCGCAGCAGCTCCTCGCAGTGGGCCACGTCCTTGTGGCGGAAGACCTTGATCTTGGCCTTGGACAGGCGCGCGCCGTCGATGATGGAGGCGTGGTTCAGCTCGTCGGACAAGATGAAGTCGTCCTTGCCGAGGATCGACGAGACGGTGCCCGCGTTGGCGGTGAAGCCGGACTGGAAGACGACGCACGCTTCGACGTTCTTGAAGGCGGCGATCTT
Source organism: uncultured Acidobacteriaceae bacterium (assembly GCA_964247455.1). Lineage (GTDB taxonomy): Bacteria > Acidobacteriota > Terriglobia > Terriglobales > Acidobacteriaceae > Edaphobacter. The sequence goes on from CAXTUR010000053.1 coordinate 4,243, forward strand.
CTCTTCGAGCTCCATGTGGATGCGCATGGTGCCGGCGATGGTCCGCACCGCGCCGGAGCCGACCCCGTACTTCACTGTCGCAGCGATGGCGGCCTCGCGCAGCTTGGGGTGGTTGCACAGGCCGAGATAGTTGTTGGACGCCAGATTGATGACGCGGCGGCCGTCATAGGTGCAGACCGGGGCCTGCTCGTCGTCGAGGACGCGGAGCTTAAAGAAGGTGCCACGCGCCTTCAAGTCGTCAAGCTGCGCGGAGAGGTGGGCGAGTTGCGGGCGAGCGGTCGCGATGGCCATGCGTTCCATCTTAATCCCTAAGGCGGAAATGGCCGATAGCCATACATTCAGTCGTTTCGCGATTTACGTATCGTTTGTGAGTAAATGATAGTTATCGCAGCAAGATTGAGAAGAGCCCGCTTATTCACGCTCCCCGCTATGTCCATCCCTTTGTGCCCGCACTTCTGGGCTTGACGCTGCTGGTCTCTGGCTGCAAGTCCAAGCAGGACCTCGCGATCGAGCAGGCCAAGGCACAGGCCGCCGCCACGGGCCAGACCCAGCAGGTCATTTCCATCGACAAGAACGGCACGGAGACCACCACGACCGTTCATCCTCCTGTGCCCGGGCATAGCACACAAGTGATTGAGAGTACGACAGTCTCGGGCGGCGCGCCTGCCGCGAATGTCCCGGTACAGACGCAACAGCCTGCTGCCACCTATGCCAACGCGCCCACAGCCGAACCTGTGGCCGGGGGAGCACCCACCATTCGCGCGGTCGATGTCCATGTTCCCGCCGGGACGACGCTGCCGATTCGGATCAACCAGCACATCAGCGTCAAGACCAGCCAGGCCGGACAGGAATTCACCGGCGAAGTGGTAGAGCCAATTGTGGGAGAAAACAACCAGGTAATCATCCCCCGCGGGACGCATGTTGAAGGCGTGATCGACGCGTCGCACCGGCGTGGGCACTTCAAGGGCAGCTCGATTTTGGAGCTTCGGCTTACGTCGCTTGAGCTGAACGGCACCCGCTATCCGATCGAGACGCACGACCTGACGCGCAGCAAAAAAGGAAAGGGCAAGCGCTCGGCTGCTTTCATCGGTGGCGGTACCGGGCTGGGGATGCTGCTTGGCGGCGTGGCGGGCGGCGGCAGAGGGCTGCTGATCGGCGGGTTGGCGGGTGCGGGTGCGGGCACGGCCCTCGGCGGCCTCACCGGCAATCGCGATCTGGACATTCCCGCAGAGTCCATTGTGCGCTTCAGACTGGCGGAAGAGCTTTCGTTGCGTCAGTAGGCTCGCTGAGGAACGCACCGACGCTCTGGTGCGCTTCGTTCCAGACATCTTCGTCGCCGCCGAAGCCGGGGAGCCAGTGTATCTCCGGTTCGCGGCGGAACCAGGTGAGCTGGCGTTTGGCGTAGTTGCGGTGGCCTTGTTGGGCACTCGCGATGGCTTCGTCGCGGGTCCGTGTGCCGTCGATGACTGTAAGTGCCTGGGCGTAGCCGAGAGAGGTAAAGGGCTGGCAGTTCCGGCCATATTGGGTGACCAGCTGCGTTGTCTCCTTGATCAGGCCGTGGGCGAACATGGCGGCGGCGCGCTGATTGATGCGCTCGTAAAGCTGCGGGCGGGGCGGGTTGAGGCCGAGACGGAGTATGCGGTAACCGGTGAGGGGATTGCGGCCTTGCTGCCATTGTTCGCTGAGAGGCTGTTTGGCGGCGAGACAAGCTTCGAGGGCGCGGGCGAGCTTGGGGGCGTCGTTTGGGTGGATGGCTTGCGCGGCGACTGGATCAAGGCGGGCGAGAAGCCGGTGGAGGTAGGCGGAGCCCTTTTTCTTCGCGGTGGAACGGAGACGGTCGCGAAGGTCGTCGCGACGAGGCGGAGCGGGAAACAGGCCGTCGAGTAAGGCGCGAAGGTAGAGGCCGGTGCCGCCGGTGACCGTAGGAAGGCGTCCACGGGCAGTGATGGCGGCGAGGGCTCCGCGGGCGAGCCGGCTGTAGTCCCCGGCGGTGCAGGGCTGGTCGGGGTCGAAGGCGTCGAGGAGATGGTGTGGGATGCGGGCGCGTTCGGCGGCGGACGGCTTGGCGGAGCCGATGTCCATGCCGCGATAGACGGCGACTGAATCGCACGAGACGATCTCGCCGTTGAAGTGCTCGGCGAGGCGGAGTGCGAGGGCGGTCTTCCCGCTGGCGGTTGGACCGGCAACGACAATCAGCGGGGATTCGGAGACCGCTACCAAAGCCGCCACCAGCCTTGGGTGAAGACGCGGTGGACTCCGGCGCGTAGGATGCTCAGGATCAGGATGACAAGGGCGATGAGCAGAAGGCCGCGGACCTGGCGGCGGCGCTCTTGGATTTCGGATGCCGTGCGTTGGGGTTTCGGAAGGTCGCGGTGGTTTAGCATGAGGGCCTGGCTGCAAAGGTCGTGGCGCTTCCACCCACCTTAGGCACGATGAGACTGTGCCGAAGATGGGGGCACCCGGTTCATTAGGGCTACTCCTGCTTCTGATTGACAAGGTAGTGGATGCGAAGCGTCAGATTAGGGCCGTGGAACTCGGCGGGCAGGGCGGGGAACTGGCCGACGCCGGTGATCGATCCCCAGGCGGCGCGATTCAGCGCGTCGTCATGCGTGGAGCCTTCAAGGAAGATGCCGCCAATCTTGCCATCAGGCAGAATGATAAAGCGGAGCTGGGTGACGCCCTGCTTGTTGAGCGGCGGGTAGGCCTCTTGCGGCAGCTGCGGTATCCAGACCTCATAGATCTCGCGCAGGATCTTCTTGAGGTACGGGTCGAAGTTGACACCCATCGTGTCGGAGAGGATCTCGGCTCCACCCAGGCCGGCGGGTGAGCGGCTGACTCCTCCGCCGTATTCGGCTCCCCCGCCGCCACGGTTTTTGGCCGCGCCTTCGACAGCCTGCCGAATGGTGTCGCCCGCGGACTTGCTGGGGCTGCCAAAGTTCGGATTTGGTTTTGGTGCATCGGGGATGGTCGCGAGCACGGGCGGAGCAGGCTTTTGAAGCGGTTGCTGGAGTGGCTGGGGCGTTGGCTGCGCTTGCTGGACCGGCGGCGGAGTTGCGGGCCGGGCACTTGGCTGTGGCTGCGGGGTTGCGGGGAGCGGCTTCGGTGTAGGCGCGGCCTTGCGCATGGCTTCGAGCGTCTTGCTGTCAATTTGGGGCTTGGCGGAGGGCGCGGGCTTTGCCTTGGGCGCGTGTTCGAGCGCCTTGGCGATGTCGGCGGGCAGCTGGAGATTGGTGATCTCGCGCTGCTTCAGCACCTCGGACGGGTTGATGAGGCGCGGCTGGTGGAAGAGCACACGCGGACCGTAGAAGAGGAACCAGCCGATGACGATGTAGACGATGACCGAGATGTAGATGGATTCGCGAAAACTGGCGCGGTCGCGGTCGTCGTCCAGCGTGTCGATCAGATGAATAAGCTCATGCTCTTCAAGCTCGCCAAAGCGGCCGGTGCGGACCCTGGTAACGCCGCCCGGCGGGTTGCTGGGCGGTTCGACCGGGTTCGGGGGCGTTTCAAGTGTGGGCACGGGCATCGATATAGATATAGGACGGGCGGCGGGCGGGGAAAGTTCGCTACAGCAGCGAACGATCGTGCCTGCTCTATCTTCTCATTGTTCGCGCACAGGCTTCTCGACCACCGGATGTTGGTCGTCCTGCCGTAAACTGACGGGGTGACTGCACGCTTTCATCCCGACACGAAGACTGTTGTATTGACCATCAGTGACCGTTGTTTTGCAGGCACGCAAGAGGACCTGTCCTCCCCGGCGGTGGTACGGCTTCTGGTGGAGGCAGGCGCGCAGAATCCTGCGGCGCATACGCTGCCCGACGAGCTGGGCGAGATCGCCGAGGCGTTGCGGCGGTATGCGCGCGGAGCGGAACTGATCGTGACCACGGGCGGTACAGGGCTGAGCGTGCGGGATGTTACGCCGGAGGCGACGCGCGAGGTTTGCGACCGGATGGTGGAGGGGTTGGCGGAGCGGATGCGCGCGGCTGGGTTGGCTGAAACGCCCTTTGCGCCGCTCAGCCGGGCGGTCTGCGGGACAGTATCGAGGCCGGCGAGCGAAGGAGCATCGGCGTTCCCTGCGGGCGGGACGTTGATCGTGAATCTGCCGGGTAGCCCGGCGGGGGCGGAGAGTGGCTTGCGGGCGATTTTGCCGCTGTTGCCCCATGCGCTCGATCTGCTGGCCGGGCACACGGCGCACGAGCCGGACAGTTTTCACACGGCTCCGGGCGGTCCCGGTGCCTAGTTTGCCGGTGGAGGCGGTGGGGAAGCCGCATGGAAAGTTTGGCTGGTTGAAGCGTTGGAATCTGGCGCTGCTGGCTTTGCTGAAGCCGCTCGGATTTTGGGCCATCGGCATCGTGGCGCTGGTAGATTCGGCGGCGATCCCGATGCCGCTCGACCCCATGGTGGTCGATTATGTGGCCAACGACCACGCGCGGGCGGTGTTGTATTGCGCGATGGCGGCGCTTGGGTCGGCGCTGGGGAGCCTGCTGCCGTACTATCTGGGCCGCGCCGGGGGTGAGCTGTTTCTGCTGAAGCGCATCAACCGGCAGCGGTATGAGAAGCTGCGTGACCGGTTCGAGAAGCAGGAGTTTCTCGCGATCATGCTCCCGGCCATGGCTCCCCCGCCGTTTCCGGTAAAGCTGTTCGAACTGGCGGCCGGAGTCTTCGAGATGCGACCGCTGGTGTACTTTGCCGCGATCTTCGTGGGCAAACTGGTGCGGTTTGTCGTGGTGTCATTCCTGATCATCTTCTTCGGGGAAAGAATCCTTGCCAGCATCACAGGAACGATGCACCATCATCTCGGACTGGCGTTAGGCATTTGCGGTGTTGTGTTGTTGGTCCTTGCAATGTATGTGGTGCGAAAACTGTTCGACCGGCGGCGGGGGATCAAGCTGCCGATCGAAGAGGAACCCGAGCAGCTGTAGAGGCCTCCTTCTCAAGGCAGTGTCCGTCCGCACGGACCGGTGATAAGCTTCGCCCATGCCCTTTTCCCTTGCACGCTGCACTCCCTTGCTTCTTTGCCTGTCCGCTTTGGCCCCCGCGTACGCTCAGACAGCCGACCGCACGGAGCAGCTTCTGCAAAGGCTGGCGGACGCCCCCGGACCGCCCGGAGCTGAAGAGCCTGTTCGCGCCGTGATGGCGGCCGAGATGAAGGGTTTCGCCACGGAGCCGCTCCGCTACGACGGCATGGGCGCTCTGATCGCACAGCAGGGGACCACCGGCCCGCGCGTGATGATCGACGCCCACATGGATGAGCTCGGCGGCATGGTGCGGCGCATCACGCCCAACGGCTTCCTGACCATGCAGATGCTCGGCGGCTGGCTCGACCAGGCACTTGTCGACCAGCGTTGGGTCATTATCGGCTCCAAAGGCCCGGTCCATGCCGTGACGGGCATCCGCGACATCCACGTCATTACACCGAGCGAGCGCACCGCCGTGCAGCCACGCGAGCAGGTCTTCCTGGACGTGGGCGCGAAGACTGCCGCCGAAGCCGCCGCCCTGGGTCTCTCGCCCGGAGACCCTGTCGTGCCCGATTCGCCCTTCGTCGCGCTGAATGGCACGGGCAATTATCTGGCCAAGGCGTGGGACGACCGCGTCGGCTGTGCGGTTCTGGTGGAGGCTATGCGCCGCACCGCCAAGCTGCCGCACGCCAACCAGCTCTTCTTTGTCGCCACAACGCAGGAGGAGGTCGGGCTTCGAGGGGCGCGCACCGCCGCACAGACGGTAAAGCCCGACATCGGCATCGCCATTGAAGGTGGCATCGCGGGGGACACCTATGGCGGGCACCCTGAAGAGACGCAGGCTAAGCTCGGCGGCGGCCCGGGGCTGTTCCTCTTCGATACCAGCACCATCGCCAATCGCAAGATGGCCGCCTTTACAAAGGCGACCGCCGAAGCCGCAAACATCCCGCTCCAGCTTGATCTCGTACAAGGCTACGGGGATGACTCGGCCGAGATCCAGACCACCAACGGCGGTACACCGACGGTCAATTTGATAGCGCCGATCCGGTACACCCATGCCCACAATGGCATTCTGAACCGGCATGATTTCGATCAGTTGGTCGACTTGGTGGTCGCGATGATGACACGGATGGACGCGAAGACAGTTCAGGATCTACGCGACTTCACACCGAGACCCTAGGTCTGGCAGCCGTTCGTTCTATTTGCACACGGCACTTATTGGTATCGATACTGTGGCCGATATGTCTGATGAGCCATGGTAAACAAGCGGCAAGCATCCAAGAACGAGCAGGCTGAACAAGCCATTGTCGGTATCAAGCCGAGGTCCAGCCGCCGGCCTGACCCTCCCCGAAGAACGGCTACGCTCGAGCTACTCAATCAGGTAGAGGACGATCTGCGTGGAGCGGCCGGGCTGTTGCGATTCAGTCCTCAAGTGGAAAAGCGTTACCAGCAGCTTCATGCCGCCGCTCGGATCCAACATTTCGTTTGGACGTCGCTCATCGGTCTGCTACTCTACGACTTTTTGTTGACCTACGACTGGTACATCATGCCTGACGTGTTCGTGAAGTCGAAGATCTTTCACATCGTCGTCACTGTAGTCGACCTCCTAACTATCTTCATGATTCAACGGCGGATCGTGCCCCCGGAGAGCATCACGGCAATTCTTCTCGCGATCGTAGGGAATGCCGTTTACACCTCCTATCGCTCACAAATGCCCAACGCGGTCCTGGTCGCCTTTACCATCCCCCTCCTCGTCGTCTTTGGCAACATCGTTCTACCCTTACCTTTTCGTCTTGCCATTGCTTTTTCCGTCGCGTCTGTCTCAGCCGCCTCCTGGACCATATGGAATCATCCCGGGCTCGATCTCGGGGCGCGTCTCTTCGTCGTCATGCTGAACGCCAGCATGGCTTTCTATACTCTGATTGCGACCTATCGCATCGAAGGCGGGGAGCGAAAGGCTTATCTGTTAACCCTTCGCGAGACGCTGCGCGGGGAGACTCTCGTGGAGCGGAACCGCGAGCTCAGCGAGCTCTCCGAGACCGACCAACTCACCGGCGTCGCCAATCGGCGCGTCTTCGACCGCAATCTGGAGCAGCTCTGGAAGGAGCACCAGCAGAGCCGGACACCCGTCGCGCTGCTCATTGTCGACATCGACCACTTTAAGAAGCTGAACGATACCCACGGCCACATCAACGGGGACATCTGCCTTCGAGCGGTCGCCGACCGTCTCCGCAAGCTGATGCAGGCGCACCAGAGCCTTGCCCGGTTTGGGGGCGAGGAGTTTGCCGTTCTACTTGAAGGTGAGGGCGCCTACCGCGCCGCGGCGGTGGCTGAGCGGCTGCGCGCTGAGATCGAGACTATGCCCGTCCTGCTCGCCGGGTCCGACGACAAGCCGCACCGCATCACGATCAGCGTGGGGTGCGCGGCCACTATTCCACGCACGGATCTGTCCCCGGCAGAACTCTTCGTTGCGGCCGACAAAGCCCTTTACCGCGCGAAGCACGAAGGCCGCAACCGCGTGAGTACACAACCGCTTGAGATCGGCAACTTGTCCTCGGACGAGGAAACGCAAGCGGTGCTCGCCACAAAAAGTGAGGGCCGCTTGAAAACTTCAACCACGCAATTGGGTTTGATTGGATAAGCCGGTCGCGCAACAGCGCCGGAGTCTCCAGGCGGTTTTCGATGGAGACCCAGACCTTTCAAGGGGACACTTTATGAACTCGCTCGCTCGTAAACTCATCATGGCCGCCGCCTTGGCGCTGGCTCCCGCCGCGTCGTTCGCCGGCGTCTTTATCTCCGTCGGCTTCGCCCCGCCCGCTCTTCCCGTTTACACGCAGCCCATCTGCCCCGGCGACGGCTACCTCTGGAATCCGGGCTACTGGGCCTACGGCGATGCCGGCTACTACTGGGTCCCTGGAGTTTGGGTGCGTCCGCCTCAGGTCGGCCTGCTTTGGACCCCCGGGTACTGGGGTTGGGGTGGCGGAGCGTACGTCTTCCACGCCGGATATTGGGGACCGCACGTCGGCTTCTATGGCGGTATTAACTACGGCTTCGGCTTTACCGGTGTCGGCTTTGTTGGCGGCCGTTGGGACGGCGGCCACTTCGCCTACAACACCGCTGTCGTCAACGTGAACCGCACCGTCATCCATAACACCTACGTCCAGAATGTCACCGTCAACAGTACGGTGGTAAATAACCACACCAGCTTCAACGGCGGCACGGGCGGCATCCAGGCGCAGCCTTCCGCGCAGGAGGCGCAGTTCCAGCGCGAGCAGCATATCCAGCCAACCTCCGAGCAGCAGCAGCACTTCCAGGCGGCGGCGATGGACCGCGGCAATCTTGCCACAGCTAATGGCGGCCACCCGCAGATGGCGGCGGCGACCACCGTCAATCAATATCACTCGGTTGCTCAGCAGCATGCGGCTAGCCAGCCCATCACACCGCGCGACCGCGCCGTGAACCAGCAGCAGCGTATCGGCAATGGCGTCAAGTCCGGCCAACTCAACGCCGGGGAGACCCGCAACCTAGAAAGCCGCGAAGCCAGCATTAACCACCAGGCGGCGCAGGACCGCGCGGCTAACGGCGGCAGGCTCAATCAGCCGGAGCGGCAACAGATCAACCAGCGGCAGAACAACGTAAGCCGGTCCATCAACCAGGATAGGCGTAACGCGGCGGTTCAGCCTCGGCCTGAGGGCCATCCGGGCGAAGGTCACCCGCGATAGAAGGACCGAGCCTTCCGGATAGCGGTCGATTCTTTCCTGCGTCGACCGCTTTCTTGTGCCGCTTAGTATGAAACGAGATGCTCTCGCCTCATCATCTTGACCGCCTTGTCGTCGTTCTGGTGCGCGCCCGCAACCCGAATAACATCGGCGCGGTGGCCCGGGCCATGCACGACTTCGGCTTTCGCCATCTCCGCCTCGTTACGGACTATCCTGTGCCCTATGCCGGGGCGCGCTCGGCCGTCGACGCTTCGACCGTACTTGACGAAGCGCGGGAGTACACGACCCTCGCCGAGGCGGTGGCCGATTGCACACTGGTGGCCGGCACAACCGCCGTTGGGGAACGCAAACTGGAGCATCCTCTCCACGCGCTGCCTGCCGCCGCTCCGCTCCTCCGCGCGGCACTGGCCGATGAAGATCAGCGCGTTGCTCTCCTATTCGGCTCGGAGAAGACTGGTCTGTCGAATGAAGAACTTAGCCATTGCGACTGGCTCCTGACTATCCCCATGCAGGCAGGTGAAGGCCGCCACCTCTCCATGAACCTTGGCCAGGCCGCCGCCGTCTGCCTCTTTGAGCTTGTACACGAATCAGCCACGACGCCTTTAGCCGCAAGTGCCGACCGGACACCGGCGGCCGATACGGAACGGCTCGCCACGTTGCTCTCCGATCTGCTCGACGCGGCGGACTACCGCAAGCACCATCCCGCCAACAGCGATCTGGCTCAAGTGAGACGGCTGGTGCACCGTCTCAGTCTTGATCGCCCCGACGCGATGGTCTGGATGGGCGTCTTCCGCCAACTGCTCTGGAAGCTGCGAAACAGCACACGCAGTTGAACAAAGTCCAGTCACTCATGCGGATTAGATATGCTGATCCAGATCGAACGCGGCGGCGTATCATCTAAATAGACCATGCTGCTTTGTCTGCTCATCCCGGCCATGCTCCCCGCGAAACGTTTGCGGCCGGTGCGTCGCGACTTTGCCTAGCTGCGCTTGCCAGCATTATTCTTCCTGATAAACAAATAGACCATCCTGCCTTCGCGCAGAGGAGACACCCATGTTCGACCGTCTGGAGCAGATGGACGCCCGTTATGAAGAGCTGAGCCGCCAGCTCTCCGATCCCGATCTCGTCAACGACCAGAAGAAGTTCCAGGCCGCTGCCAAGCAGCATCGCGACCTGGAGCCGGTAATTGAGAAGTACCGTGAGCACAGGCGGGTAAGCGGGCAGATCGCCGAAGCAAAGGCGATGTTGGCCGAGACCGATCCGGAGATCAAGGCCATGGCGCAGGAAGAGCTCCTGTCGCTTGAACCACGCCTAGAGCCGCTCGAAGAGGCGTTGAAGGTAATGCTACTGCCCAAGGACCCGAACGACGACAAGAACATCATCATCGAGCTGCGCGCAGGGACGGGCGGGGACGAGGCCGCGCTCTTTGTCGCGGAGGTCTTCCGAATGTATCTGCGGTTTGCCGAGCAGCATCGGTGGAAGGTGCAGGTGCTGTCGGAGTCGGAGTCCGGCATCGGTGGCGGCTTGAAAGAAGTGACGGCCATCTTTGAGGGCGACAAGGTCTACTCGCAGATGAAGTATGAGTCGGGCGTGCATCGGGTGCAGCGGGTGCCGGCGACCGAGACCCAGGGACGGGTACATACGTCCGCGATCACCGTGGCGGTGCTGCCCGAGGCCGAGGAAGTCGACATCAAGATCGAGGCGAAGGATCTGCGGATCGATACGTTTTGCAGCTCCGGACCGGGCGGTCAGTCGGTCAACACGACGTACTCGGCCATCCGCATCACGCACCTGCCGACGCAAACCGTGGTGAGTTGCCAGGACGAAAAGTCACAGATCAAGAATCGCGAAAAGGCCATGCGGGTGCTGCGCTCGCGACTGTATGAGGTGGAGGAGGAGCGCATCCACCAGCTGCAGGCGAAGGATCGCAAGGCGCAGGTGGGTTCGGGCGACCGCAGCGAGAAGGTCCGCACCTACAACTTCCCGCAGAATCGGCTGACCGACCATCGGATCGGGCTGACGAACCATCAGCTGGCGATGGTGATGGAAGGGATGTTGCAGCCGACGATCGACGCGCTGATCGCCCACGACATTGCCGAGAAGATGAAGGCCGATGAGCCAGCCGCAGCCTGAGCTCCGGACGTGACGTTGCGCGAGGCGGTCGCGTGGGGGCGGATCACGCTGCGATCCGTGCCGGAGCTTGTGGGAAACGCTTCGCGGGATGCGGAGCTGTTGTTGCTCCATCAGCTTGCGCTGACGCGGCCGGAACACCGGGCCTATCCCGATCGTGTGATCTCTGACGGCGCATGGCGCGACTACCAGGCACGCATCGCCCGGCGGCTACGGATGGAGCCGGTCCAGTACATCACCGGCGAGCAGGAGTTCTACGGGCTTCGTCTGCAGGTTACGCTGGCCGTGCTGATCCCAAGGCCGGAGACGGAGCTGCTGGTGGAGCGGGTGCTGGCGTCGCTTCCGGCGCATCGAGGCGTGAAGATTTTGGATGTGGGGACGGGTTCGGGAGCGATCGCGATTGCGTTGGCGATGCATCTACCGGTGGCGGAGATCACGGCGGTCGACCTGTCGCGCGAGGCGCTTGCGCTGGCTGTCGAGAATGCCGAGGCACACGGGCTGGCTTCGCGCATCCGCTTTGTGGAGTCCGATCTGCTCAGCGCGGTGGCGGAAGAGCGGTTCGACGTGGTCGTGAGCAATCCTCCGTATGTTCCGCTGGTCGATCGGGCGTCCCTGCATCCTGAGGTGCGGGAGCACGAGCCCGCCGTGGCGCTCTTCGCGGGGGAAGCTGGTATGGACATCTACCGGCGGTTGATCCCCAAGGCCTGGACGGCGTTGAACCCCGGTGGGCTGCTGGCGCTGGAGATTGGATTTGGCCAGCGAAACGCTCTAGCGGAGTTGCTGGGAGGGTGGCACGAAGTTATGTTCCACGACGATCTACAGGGCATTTCGAGGGTCGTCCTGGCGCGTCGGCCTGGCTGAAGCTGCCGCTTGTTCGGCAAGGTAGATCGCCGTGTAGTCAAGATAGTTCTGCGCGTACTTGAGGATGAGCGCGCGGTCCTCTCCTCCAAGCATCCTGCGAATCTTCCCGGGAACGCCTGCAACCAGCGAGCCCGGCGGGATGACGGTGTGTTCCGGGATGACTGCCCCCGCGGCAACGATGGAACCTTCGCCGATGCGGGCGTCGTTGAGGATGACTGCGCCAATCCCCACCAGGACGGCGTCCTCGACGATGCAGCCATGGACCGTCGCGTTGTGGCCGATGGTGACCATCTCTCCCACGATGACCGGGTAGAGGCCGCGCATGCCATGCAGCACGGCGCAGTCCTGGACGTTGCTACGGGCTCCGATGCGAATGGCGTTTACGTCCCCACGGACGACGGCGTTCATCCAGATGCTGCTGTGTGCGCCAAGCGATACGTCGCCGATCACCTGCGCGGAGGGGTCGACGTAGCAGCCTTCGGCGAGCTCGGGAAGCCTGCCTTGGAAGGAGCGGATCATGCTTCCAGCATAGCCGGGGTTCGGCTCTGGTTGGGGTGCGGATGATGATAGACGGACGAAAGTGCGGGAGGGTGTTTTTTTCTTTTGACTTTGAACGGCGAAGCGTATGCTTTAAGCATCCCGCACCGGGACGGTTGGAGGTGTATTTCATTGGCAGAGATTCGAGTTCAAGAGGGGGAACCCCTTGAGAATGCGCTGCGCCGCTTCAAGCGGAAGGTTCAAACGGAAGACATTATCAAGGAAGTCAAACGCCACTCGTTTTACCTGAAGCCGGGTGAAAAGAAGCGTGTGAAGGAAGCATTGGCGCGCAAGCGCAATCGCAAGAAGATACGAAAAGAGCAGGACTAACACCATCGTGTTAGAAGCAGCATGCGGAGCCGGCGGACCACGGATTGATCGCCGGCCTCCGCAAAGCTGGCGGCGACAGCCATGTATTCGCCGAACCATCTTGAGCCGTCATCTTTCTCGCAGATCGATGACCGCCTGTGGCAAAGAGAACATCTGCCGCCAGTCTACGGCACGGGCCCCCGCAAAACACTGCTGTAAGGACTAAGACCGCCTGCTCCAGGCCTCTGCGTTCTTCTGTGCAGTGCATCCTCTTCCGTGAAACGGAGAAGCGATATGAATTTCCTGGACCGGGTTCTTCTGTGCGCCGATTGCGGCAACGAGTTCGTCTTTACGGCGGGCGAGCAGCTGTTCTTCTTCGATAAACAATTCAAGAACGACCCAAAGCGCTGCAAGCCATGCAAAGGCAAGCGCCAGGGCAGCACCATCGCCAAACTGGGCTCGAGTACGTTGGCGGGAGCTAGTTTCCGTACCGAGACGCGGACTTCGTGCTCCACGTGCGGCGTCGAGACCACCGTGCCCTTCCGTCCGACGCAAGGAAGGCCGGTGCTCTGCCGAGAATGCTTCCAAAAGCGCCCGGGTCCGCTTGCCGCGTCAACCGTGACGAACGCACAGCGGTTTCGGTCGGCTGGGCAGATGAACGGCGCCACGGCTGAGTTGATCGCGGCGGCTTCGGGTGGCGATCACCTGAGTTCAGCCCCCTTGGAGCTTGTTGCGGCAGCACAAAACTGAGCGTGATTGCGCCCGGCCAGTTCGTGTGACCTGGTCTACAGAAGCCTCAGAGCAAAACTGCATATGTTGTTGAGGCTGAAAAGCAGATTTCCTTTGGGAAATGACAAACAAGAAGGGTAAGACTCGGCCACACCTACGGCCACACTGGTCTGATTGGCCTACCGCGTCCACGCAAGACAAGCCCCGCTTAACCAGGGCCTCATCTCACCAACGAGAGTTTATGCCTGGACCGCGGTGACTTCAGCAGGATCGACGATCACAAATCGGCCCTTCTGCCCACGGTCACGGAAACGCACAACACCGCTGATCTTGGCGAAAAGCGTGTCGTCCTTGCCGCGACCGACGTTCAGGCCGGGCTTGAGCGGTGTGCCGCGCTGGCGGACGATGATGCCGCCGCCGAGGATCGCCTGGCCGCCGAACACCTTGACGCCGAGCCGCTGCGCGTTCGAGTCGCGACCGTTCTTGGATGAACCTAAACCTTTTTTATGTGCCATCGTGTCCTCGTAGTGTGGGCTACGCCTTGAAGCTCTGCCCGTTGACCAGAATCTCGTTGATCTTGACCTCGACGAAGTTCTGCCGGTGGCCCTGCATCTTTTTGTACTGCTTTTTACGCTTTAGCTTGAAGACGAGGATCTTGTCGCCACGTCCGGTGCCGACTACGGACGCAAGGACCTTCGCGCCGGTCAGTTCCTGCTCGAACTTGCCTGCTTCACCCGAGAACGCGAGCACGTCGGAGAACTCGACGTTTCCGTCCTCGTGCGCCGTGGTCTCGATCTTCAACTTGTCGCCGGGAGCGACGCGATACTGTTTACCGCCGGTGCGGATGACTGCGTACATAACTCAAACCTCAAGCGCGGCTCACACGACGCTTCTTCAATAGGATAGTGCGTTGGGGCGAGAGTGTCGCGCCGGTCAGTTCGCTGCGAGAGAGCTTGTAAAACCGGCATTCGCTGCGGGAACTCACCGGCCCTGCGGCTCGCAAGACCGGATCGCAACGCCAAGCCTCCTAAGTGTATCGCGGCGGCGCGGCAGGGTCAATGACGATGCGGACGAATGTGAAGGACGTGCGACAATGAAGGAGCGACCATGCCCACACAGCTTGTTCCGCCAACCTCCCTGAACACCCCCAGCCCAGCCACCATCACCCCGGCGCTGCTCAAGCAGCACAGCATTACGGCGGAGGAGTACGTGCGGATCGAGCAGTTGGTGGGGCGGACGCCGTCGCTGACGGAGCTGGGCATCTTTTCGGTCATGTGGTCGGAGCACTGCTCTTATAAGAGTTCCCGTGTTCACCTCAAACGGTTGCCGACCAAGTCGCCGCTCGTCGTCCAGGGGCCGGGCGAAAACGCCGGGATCATCGACGTTGGCGACGGGTGGGCCTGCGCCTTCAAGATCGAGTCGCACAACCATCCCAGCTATATCGAGCCGTACCAAGGCGCGGCCACCGGCGTCGGCGGCATCCTGCGCGACATCTTTACCATGAACGCGCGTCCGCTGGCGGTGATGGATTCGCTGCGCTTCGGCCCGCTCCAGCCAGACAACGAACCGGGTGCCCCACGAGATATCGAACCGGGTGCCCCACCTTCGGCGGTTTCATCGCCTAGGGTGGGTGGCAGTGCCCAGGACATCGACTACGCCCATAACCGTCACACCATGCAGGGCGTAGTCGCTGGCGTGGCGGGATACGGCAACTGCTTCGGCGTGCCGAACCTAGGCGGCGAGACGCGCTTCGAGCCGTGCTACTCCGGCAATCCGCTGGTCAATGCCTTCGCGCTCGGCCTCGTGCGGAAGGACGAGATCTTCTATGCCAAGGCGACCGGCGTCGGCAATCCGGTGATCTATGTCGGCGCGAAGACGGGGCGCGATGGCATCCACGGGGCCACGATGGCCAGCGAGGAATTTACCGAAGGCTCCGAGCAAAAGCGCCCCAACGTGCAGATGGGCGATCCCTTCCTCGAAAAATTGCTGCTGGAGGCCTGCCTTGAGGCGATGGCCACAGGCGCGGTGCTGGGGATTCAGGACATGGGCGCGGCGGGGCTGACCTGCTCCACCTGCGAGATGGGCGCGCGAGGCGAGCTTGGCCTGACCATTGAACTCGATCTCGTGCCGCAGCGGGAGACGGGCATGTCGAGCTACGAGATCATGCTGTCGGAGTCGCAGGAGCGGATGCTGCTGGTCGCCGACAAGGGCC
>CAXTUR010000054.1:0-19117 GCA_964247455.1 uncultured Acidobacteriaceae bacterium
CGCCGAGACCTTGCGCTACCTTCGCCTGACCGGGCGCCCCGAGCCGCAGATCGCGCTCGTCGAGGCGTACTTCCGGGAGCAAGGGATGTTCCATACCGCGGACGCGCCAGAGGCCACGTATTCGGCCACGATCTCGCTCGATCTCGCGACTGTGGAGCCGAGCGTGGCCGGACCGAAGCGACCGCAGGACCGTGTGCTCCTCTCAGAGGCGGCGGCGAGCTTCGCCCAGCAGCTGCCCGCCTTGCTCGGCCCTAATGCCAACAAGCAGGCTGTCCGGCAGATGGTGCGATGGGAGGGCGAGGGCGGCAACCCCAGCGCGACGGGCGATGTGACCAGCGGCATTGGCGCGCCCGCCCCGGTGGTCGAAGGAACGGAGGTGCCGGTCGCCACGCTGCCTGTGGACACCCTGACCGTGCAGCCGACCAGCGTGGAAGGCCGCTTCGGCGTCGCTCCCGACCCGTATCTCGATCATGGCTCGATTGTGATCGCCGCCATCACCTCCTGCACCAATACGTCCAACCCCTACGTGATGGTCGCCGCCGGGTTGCTGGCGAAGAAGGCCGTGCAGAAGGGCCTCCGCACGCCGCCCTGGGTCAAGACCTCGCTCGCGCCCGGCTCGCGCGTCGTCACGGACTACTACAAGAAGTCCGGCTTGATGAAGTACCTCGACGCGCTCCGCTTCCAGGTGGTCGGCTACGGCTGCACCACCTGCATCGGCAACTCCGGTCCGCTGCCCACCGATGTTTCGAAGTCCATTGAAGAGCACGGCCTGGTCGCCGTTTCGGTGCTGTCGGGCAATCGCAACTTCGAGGGGCGCATCTCGCCGGAGGTCCGCGCGAACTACCTGATGTCGCCGCCGCTGGTAGTCGCCTATGCGCTGGCCGGGACGATCCACCACGACTTTGCCAACGAGCCGCTCAGCCACGGCAAGACTGGCGAACCCGTCTATCTTCGCGACATCTGGCCCACACAGGAAGAGGTCTCGTCCACTGTCGCCAGCTGCATCGATGCCGAGATGTTCCGCACACAGTACGCGACCGTCTCGGATGGCGACGCAAACTGGCAGCATCTAAAGTTCCCTGAAGGCGAGACCTACAGCTGGGAACCGGACTCGACTTACATCCGTAAAGCGCCCTACTTTGAAGGGATGACCGCCGTTCCCGCGCCGATTACGGACGTCCGCTCCGCACGCTGCCTCGCCGTGCTGGGCGATTCAGTCACGACCGACCACATCTCCCCGGCCGGCTCCATTAAAAAGAACGGTCCGGCGGGTAAGTATCTGATGGAGCATGGCGTTGAGCCAGTGGATTTCAACAGCTACGGCTCGCGCCGCGGCAACCACGAGGTGATGGTGCGCGGCACATTCGCCAACGTGCGGCTTCGCAACCGCATGGCTCCCGGCACGGAGGGCGGGGTTACGCGGCTGCTTCCCGAGGGCACCGGCATGTCGATCTACGATGCTTCGGTTGAGTACGCCCGGCGCGGTACCCCGCTCTGCATCTTGGCCGGTAAGGAGTACGGTTCGGGCTCCTCACGCGACTGGGCCGCCAAAGGCCCGCGTCTGCTGGGCATTCGGTTCGTTATCGCCGAAAGCTACGAGCGCATCCACCGTTCGAACCTGGTCGGCATGGGCATCCTTCCCTTCCAGTTCGAGCCGGGAGAGACTGCCGAATCGCTCGGGCTAACCGGCGAGGAGATCTTCCACATCGGCGAAGAACCCGGCCAGCTCGCGGCCATGCTCGATGGCAAGTTCGCCAATGGCCGCAATCTTACCATCGTCGCGGAGTCGGAGCTGGGAGAGACGAAGAGCTTTCCCGCCACGCTTCGCATCGACACGCCACAAGAGATCCTCTACTACCAGCACGGAGGGATCTTGCAGTATGTACTGCGGGGACTGGCTGGCGCAACACAGTTACAGTAACGTGACGCCAGTCAGTTCTTCGCAAACGTTCCACAGTCTCTTTGCCGCAGCTTCGTCCTTCGCTTGCGGAGCGATCTTTGCTGGTCCGACATCTCCGCCGCGGGCTTCTAAAAAGCCCTGTGGCCCGTAGTACCCTCCGCTCACCGCTTTAGGCGCGACCGCCGCGTAGAGAGTCGGCAGCGCTCCCGAGGGTTGGGAGTTGAGAAAGAGATCGAAGAGTTTAGCGAATGCAGCCCGGCCCGCCTTTTCGACCGGCGAGAACTTGCCCTTGGTAAAAATCCCCGTGTTGGAAACTCCAGGATGAGCCGCAATGCTCAAAAGGGGGAGACGAGCCGCCTGTAGACGCCGGTCAAGTTCAAACGCAAGCATGAGGTTTGCCAGTTTAGATTGGCCATAGGATCGGCTCGGGCTGTAGTTATGCGTCGCCTGTAGATCGTCGAAATCGATGGCCGCACGTTTGTGCACGACCGAAGCGATGGTGACAATGCGAGCCGGTCGGGCTGCCTTTCGCAAGAGGGGCAGGAGTAGAGCCGTCAAGGCGAAGTGACCCAGAACATTTGTGCCAAATTGAAGTTCAAAACCCTCCGGTGTCACGGAACGCTCTTTCGGCGCATAGATACCCGCGTTGTTGACCAGGACATCGAGAGGCAAGCCTTGATCGAGCAGACCGGCGGCAACGCGCTGCACGGAAGCGAGCGATGCAACGTCGAGAAGAAGCAGATCGACCGCGGCACCAGGTACTTCCTGGCGAAGACGGTTGAGGGCGGCCTCACCTCGTGCACGATCCCGCACCGCGAACAGAAGATGCGCACCTTTGCGCGCCAGTTCCAAAGCCGCATAGTAGCCGATGCCGCTGTTCGCGCCTGTAATCAGCATTCGGCGGCCTGTCTGTGAAGGAATGTCGGCGACGGTCCATTGGCTCATGCAGCGTAGATGCCGGGGCTGTTATTTCGTTTCAAAAAAACGTTTTGCATCTGGCGAACACGGGTTCGGCTAATCAGTAGCGGGGCGCAGCGCAGCTTCGATGGCGGCGTTCACCTCGGCCTGGGCGAACTCGGCGGCGACGCGAATGCCGTTCATCACGGCCTTCTCATTCGACGACCCGTGCCCGATGATGCATGGGCCACGCACACCGAGCAGCGGTGCGCCGCCGTATTCCGAGTAGTCGAGGCGCTTCTTGAAGTCGTTGAAGGCCTTGCGGGAGAGCAGCGCGCCAAACTGCGAGGTGACGGTGGACTTCAGCGAGTCGCGCAGCAGAACGCTAAACAGCTTGACTAAACCTTCGCTCGTCTTAAGGGCGACGTTGCCTACGAAGCCGTCGCAGACCGCAACATCCAAGCGGCCGTTGTAGAGGTCGCGGCCTTCGACGTTGCCCATGAAATTGATCCCGGGAAGAGCGCGGAGAAGAGGCAAGGTGTCGTGCGTCAAGGTATTGCCTTTGGAATCTTCTTCGCCGATGGACAGCAAACCGACGCGCGGCTCTGTCACCTTAAGAACATTACGCGCATAGATGTTGCCCATTACGGCAAACTGGACGAGATTGTCGGGGTCGGAGTCGACGTTCGCCCCGACATCAAGCAGCAGCGATGGCGAACCAGTGGTTGTGGGAAGAATGGTTGCCAGGGCGGGCCGATGCACACCCGCAAGCATGCCTAACACCATCTTGGCGGTGGCCATGGCTGCCCCGGTGTTGCCGGCGGTAAAGAAGGCGGCGGCTTTTCCCTCGCGCACCATCTTCAGCCCGACGCGCATGGTGGAGTCGCGCTTGGCCCGGACAGCGAGCGCGGCCTTATCGTCCATGGTGATCCACTCGGAGGCCGGCACGATGAAGACGGGAAGATGCTGATTGCGGAGATGTTGCGCGGCCAGGTGCTGCCTGAGAGCCGGGCGCAGAACCTCTTCCGGGCCTGTAAGATGAACCCGCACATCGAGCGTCCGGCACGCCAAAATAGCCCCGCGCACCTCGGCTTCGGGAGCCTTGTCTGAGCCCATTCCATCGACCACGATGTCAATCGGCATCTTGCTGGTTTGCCTGCTGAGTTCCCTGAACCCACCCTAAGGACGGTGAAACTGTCATTAGGATGGGGCGCCTATATTTTGTGAGGCTAGCTGGCTTCTTTGGTCGCGAGGACGGCGCGGCCCTTGTACTCGCCGCATTTGCCGCAGGCGCGGTGCGGTAGCTTGCGCTCGTGGCAGTTCGGGCACTCGGAGAGGCCGGTAGGCGTCAGGAAATCGTGGCTGCGGCGCTTGGCGGTACGCTGCTTAGAGTGGCGGCGCTTCGGATTGGGCATGGCGGTGTTCCCTTCAAGTTCAACTATCTTCGGCCATGCACAGCGCGCAGGCGAAGCGAATCTGGATGAAACCTACTGCTTAAGCGTGAGCTTACCGGCCAGGCCGGCGAGCGCGTTCCAACGCGGATCGGACGAAGTCTCTTCGCAGGAGCAAATCCCCATGTTTAGGTTCTGTCCGCAGTGGGAGCAAAGTCCTTTGCAATCAGGCCGACAGAGAACGCGTCCGGGCAGGGTCAACAGCACCTGCTCGCGCACCACGTCCTCGAGCAGCAGGCCGCTCTCTTCATAATACCCGATCTCGGTCTCATCTTCACTGATGGCGCGCTCGGTCGCATTGGCGTCGGCGTCTTGCGGGCGGAAGATCAGATCGAACTCGCCTTCGAGCGGCGCGGCGACGGGCTCAATGCAACGGGCACACTCCATCTCAAAATCCCCGGCGTAGCGCGCGCGAACGCGGATATCGGCGACTGTATCGTTGCCGCCGCGATGTTCCAGGAGGAGGTCAGCTTGACCATCGACGGGCAACGTGCCGATCTGCAGGATGCCGGGAAGAAACTCAATGTCACCCGGAGCGAAGACCTCGGCGATCCGGAGCGGCTCATTTTCTAGTTGAAGCGGCGTGATGAGCATGAGTTAACGCTATGCGGGTCGAGGGCTGCGGTCAACTGCCGCCGGAGCCATTACGCTATCCTGTACGCACTGGCGATGCCGCACCGAGATGGTGGCTCCCCGGCGAAGTCCCACGCATCCAACCATCCAACCCATCGCCCGGTTACCGGGAGCGAGGAAGAGGCACAGGCATGGAGTTCCACATCGCACGCAAGGCCCGCGATCGCTACGGCGTCGACGATCTCTTATTTAGCTACACGGGCAATGTGGTCTTTGCCAATTTGGCCGCGAGCCGCGCGCTTGCCCAGAAGGTGAACGAAATGCGTGGCGCGGCTACCGATCCAAAGCAGGCCATCCATGCCGCCAGCCTCTTCGCCATGGGTCTGATTGACGAACTCAGCCACGCGCTGGTCGCCAAATACCGCGAGACGCTCGATCCCGAAGTTCTGCCCGAAGCGCTGCGTTGGTTCGCCGTACAGGTCAATAAACCGGGTATGGAGACGCTGCTTAGCCAGTTTACCGGGCACTTTCCCAACAGCGCCATCTACCGGGGCGAGGAGACTGTCGATCGATGGCTGGCCGGTGCGACCGAGGGCATGGCTAATCGCGAAGCCGCGTTTGAGGAGATGATGCTGCTTTGGTTGGCCAACATCAATCCTGCCTTCGCGCCCTTCCACGAGTTCTTCGACGACACGGAGCTGGTCGACGGCACGGTCTATCCGAGCGTCACCGCCCAGCTTGAAACGTACTTCGCCACCCGGCCGGAGTTCGACCCCGCGCTGGGGACCCTGCTGGACGCCCTCCGCGCGCCGATGCTTGCCTCGCCGGATTCGCTCACCGGGCAGCTTGAAGTCATCCGCGAGCAGTGGGCCGAGCACCTGGGCGACGACGTCCGGCGCGTTCTGCTCGCCATCGACGTGGTCAAGGAAGAAGACATCGCCATCTGGATGCAGTTCCACCCGGCGTCCGACTCGGCTTCGCATCCGGAGCGGCGTCCTGCCTGGGGTGGCGAAGGCTTCGAGGGCGACGAATTCGTCGGCTTTGGCGGCGAGTGGATCACTGATGAGCAAGGGGTGCGTCGCTTCCGCGCGGGACTGGGGCCGGACGGCCAGCCGGAGCAGCCCACTATCCACGAATACGAGGCCTTCAGCGCCGACCACGCCTGGATGCCCACGGTCGTCCTCATCGCCAAATCGACCTACGTCTGGCTCGAACAGCTCTCGAAGAAATACGGCCGCCACATCCACCGCCTCGACCAAATCCCGGAAGAAGAGCTAGGCGTGCTTGCAGACCGCGGTCTGAACGGCCTTTGGCTCATCGGCCTATGGGAGCGCAGCGTCGCCTCCCAGACCATCAAGCGGATGCGCGGCCAGGCCGACGCGGTCGCCTCGGCTTACTCCGTCGCTGACTACAAGATCGCCGAAGATCTCGGCGGCGAGGAGGCCTACCGCGTCCTCCGCGACCGCGCCGCCGCCAGGGGCATCCGTCTCGCCAGCGACATGGTGCCCAATCATATGGGCCTCGACTCCACCTGGGTGATGGAGCACCCGGAGTGGTTCCTCTCCGTTCCCGAGAGCCCGTTTCCTGTCTACAGCTTCGAAGGGCCGGACCTCTCGAACGACAGCCGCGTCGAGATCAAGATCGAGGATCATTACTACAACCAGACCGACGCCGCCGTGGTCTTCCGCCGCCGCGACCGCGCCTCTGGCCGTACCGAGTTCATGTACCACGGCAACGACGGCACCACCTTCGCCTGGAACGACACCGCGCAGCTCGATTACTCGAAGTCCTTCGTCCGCGAGCAGGTGATGCAGACCATCCTCGCCGTCGCGCGCCTCTTTCCCATCATCCGCTTTGACGCCGCCATGGTGCTCGCCAAAAAGCACGTCCAGCGGCTCTGGTTCCCCATCCCCGGTGTGGGCGGGTCGATCCCCTCGCGCGCCGAGCACGCCATCTCGAACGCCGAATTTGACGCTCTGATGCCGAACGAGTTCTGGCGCGAGGTGGTCGACCGTGTCGCCGTCGAAGTTCCCGGCACGCTGCTCCTGGCCGAGGCCTTCTGGCTGCTTGAAGGCTACTTCGTCCGCACGCTGGGCATGCACCGCGTCTACAACTCGGCGTTTATGAACATGCTGCGCGACGAGGAGAACGCCAAGTACCGCTCCTACCTAAAGAAGACCATCGAGTTCGACCCTGACATCCTGAAGCGCTACGTGAACTTTATGTCGAACCCCGACGAGCGCACGGCGATCGACCAGTTTGGCTCGGGCGACCGCTACTTTGGCGTCTGCACCCTGCTGGCCACGATTCCTGGCCTGCCCATGTTCGGCCACGGCCAGATCGAGGCCTTCACCGAGAAATACGGCATGGAGTACAAACGCGCCCGCTTCGACGAGTGGCCCAACGAAGACCTCGTCGCCCGCCATCAGCGCGAGATCGCTCCTCTGCTCAAGAATCGCCGCCTCTACGCCGAGAGCGAACACTTTGTGATGTATGACTTCTGGATGGGAAATGGGGAAGTTGACGAGAACGTGTTCGCCTACTCAAACCGCCTGGGCGACGAGCGCGGCCTTATCCTCTTCAACAACCGGTATGGCGAGACGCGCGGCACCCTGCACGTCTCGGCGGAATCGATGGACAAGGGCAGCGGAACGCTCCGCACCCGGCAGCTGCACGACGCGCTCCACCTGCAGATGGGCGATGGCCGTGTCGTCGCCTACAAGGACGAGCCGAGCGGCCTCTGGTATCTTCGCCACGCCTCCGATCTCCGAGACAACGGCCTGACGCTCGATCTCCGCGCCTATCAATATGTGGTGCTGCAGCAGTGGCGCGAGCTGCAATCGACCACCGAGCAGCCCTGGGACCGCCTCTGCGACGCTCTGCGCGGCGCGGGCGTCCACAACCTTGGAGAGTCGCTCTCGATGCTGCGCCCCCGCCCTGTGCACGAAGCGTTGCGCCAGCTGCTGGGCCAAGAGAGCCTGCAGGAGCTGCTGCCTTCCATGGCAACGGTGTCTAAGCCCGAGCGTGTGTCGCTCGAGACTGAGTCCGCCGAGGCTGATGAGGTCGAGCTCGTCTCCGAAGAGCCGCTCGCCATCACAGCTTCCGAACCGACCCCATTGCCTAGTGACGCGCAGCGACGATTCGTAGCCCGGTCCGTCACCTTCCTCCATACGGCGGCGGGATTTGAAGGCGTGGAACTAGACACGGCCACTCTGGTAAATCGGCTAACCAAGTCGCTCCAAGCATTGCAGGACTTTGCCCTGCCCCCGGCTACCAACAAGCCTTGGCCAACCAGCTTCGCCCGTGTGCTTCCGCTGGCTTCCGGTGGAGCCTTACCCGTGGCGAACTCCGTCTGGGCGCCCGTCCTTGCCTGGACTGTTCTGCGTCTGCTGGGAAGCTCGAAAAAACCGGCCCGGCCCGCTGGCGACCTCTTCGACGCTCTGCAGCTGCGCTCTACGCACGCCGAGGTCTTCCTGTCGATGGGCCTCGATGGGGAGCACGCCTGGCGCGCCGCCGCCCGCGTCCGTGCCCTCCTCCGTCACACCGACTCCTCGCCGTCCCTCGTCTCCCTCTTCAGCTCGGAGAGCTTCTGGAGTGACCCGGACATCCGTTGGCTGGCTGGGGTAAACCAGTACGAAGGCAGGACGTTCCTCAACCGCGAGCTCTTCGAACAGCTAGTCGCCTCCATGGCACTCCCAGCCTTGCTTGCCGAAGCAACGCAAGCGGATCAAGCACTCGGCTCCGAGACGGCTGGCTTGGTGGAGCGTCTCCTGGCTGCCGCGCGAGAGAACGGCTATGAGCTTGATCCGCTAATCGCGCAGTGCGGAAGGCAGCCCGTTAGCGGAAAGGGTTCCCCCTCCCCTTCGAATAAATTCGAAGCGGACACATCCAGCAGCGATGCGACACCCGTAAACATTGTAGTTGCAGATTCCTTGGCTTCTACAGCCCGCTGACACGGAGACATGGTATCGCAGTAGTGCACCATAGTAACCGGGAAGGTTTCTCTAAAGATTGGAAAAGTTTTCTTGCCATTTGCTCCGTGGCGAGCAATACTTACGCAGAATCACAACACAACGTGATGATGGTAGGAAAGACGAAACGGCGTTCTTATGAATACGCTCAGGTGGTCTGAACGTGTGTTCCTGGTACGACAGGAGCGCAACCAAAGTCTGATATTCCTGCTCAACGACATCTATCGGCTCGAAGGCTTGAAACGTTAGTTGTTTCAAGCACACGATCACCAACGTGAGTCCTTACCGATTCACCCCAGGAGAATACTATGAAACACTTGATAAAAGCTCTTGCACTGGGCGGTGCGCTCGCCGCGCTCGCTCCTCTCGCACATGCCACGCCGATCGCCGGTTCGATCTCGATCTTCGGCTTCGACACCTTTGACGCGAATAAGATCACCTTCTCGCCCAACACGGGCACGGTCACGGCAAGCTCCGGAAATCTCTCACTGCCGGTTGGATCGCAGCTGAACCTCACCAGCTTCGCGTACGCCAGCGCTTCTGGCATCACACTGTTCACCACGCAAACAGGTACCAGCCCCATAATCTCATTCGTCATCAATTCCGTAACGTCGACCACGTTTGTTCCCGCGAACGTTGCTAACAACACGGGCGCGTCCGAAGATGTCAAAGGCCTTGGAACGTATTCGGTGACCAGCCTCACGCCGACCGTCGGATCGTTCGACTTGAGCACCAACACCAATGGCTTCACCACCTTCATCATCAACAGCACCGTGCCGGTAACTTCCGCCACTCCTGAGCCTTCGTCGCTGATTCTCCTCGGTACGGGCGTTCTCGGCGCGGCTGGCATGCTTCGCCGCCGCTTCACCGGCAAGTCGAACATCTAATTCGCCCTTACCAACACTCCTCGTACACAGGGCGTGCTCTTCGCGAGCGCGCCCTTCTTGTTTGCAGGAGAGGCATCGTGCTCAGCTTCCTTTGTGAAACGCTGTCCGTAACGGCCAGCCGGGGATAGCTTTCCAGTGAGCGTTGAAGGGTTGGACGTCTCCGGTCTCCCTGGAACTTACTTGACAGCCACGGTATCCTGAAAGAGATAGCAGCGATAAAAGCGCGACCTCAAGAACGCAGCAGAGGCCGCAAGAACCTATCGTCCAGGTCCAGACCTAAGTGATCTCGAATGAATACTTTGAGACTTGCCGAGAACCCGGCAGTTCTAGCCGGAAAACTCGGCCCCGACTGTCTGACGGGACAAGTGAAGCCAAATGGCCGCTTACCCCAGCTTCGCCAAAGCCGCGGCGGCGTCCTTGCCCGTCGGGCTGTTGGGATCGAGCGAGGCCGCCTTCTTTAGATGAAGCTCGGCATTCGCCTTGTCGTTCAGCTTGCCGTAGGTCATCCCCAGGTGATAGTGCACGGACGCATTGTTGGGATTGCCTTTGAGTGCCTCTTCCAACAGGTCTTTAGCAGACAGATACGTTCCCTTGTTGTAGTAGACCCAAGCCAGCGTATCGGCGGTGTCGGGGGAGTTGGGCAGCGCGCGCCGGGCCGCCTGCGCCAGCGACAACGCCACATCCACATTGCCGCCGCTCTCGACCATCAGATATGCCAGATTGTTCGAAGCCAGAGGCTGGCCGGGATCGATGGCCAGCGACTTCTTATAAAGCTCCATGGCCTTCGCCTTATCGCCTTTGACCTCTTCGAGCGACCCGAGCATCGTGGTAGCGACCGAATCTTTCGGGTGCTTATCGGTCCACTGCTGCCACGCCTGGATTGCGGCGTCTGGATTGCCGAGCGAACTCTGCGCCTGTCCGTAGACCTGCAGCGCGCCCTCGTCGGACGGGTTCAACTGCATGGCCTTCTGCGCGCTATCCCGCGCGGCTGCGAAGTCCCGGTTCGCGAGTTGCAGCTGCGCCAGCATCCCCTGCAACGCGCCATTCTGGGGCGACTTGCCAATCTGTTCCTGTACCCGAGCGATGGCCTTCGCCGGCTGCTTCTGCTGAAGGTCATTGCCCACCAGCAGGCCAAGCGCATGGCTATCGTTCGGGTTCTTTTCAAGCGCGCGCTCAAGGTAAGGCACCGCCTCCGCCCCATGCTGCTGCCGCAGGCGAAGCTCCCCAAGCTGCGTGAGCGGAACCGGACTGTTCGGATTTAGCTTCAACGCTTGTTGGTAGTCGGCCTCGGCCTTGGCGTAGTCCTTCTGGCTGGCCTCCGCCGCGCCCCGCCACAAATAGGCGTCCGGGTAGTCAGGGTGGTTGGCGATCGTGTTGTTGGCGATCTGCGTCAGCTGGCCCCAGTCACCCCGGGCGTTCGCCATCTGCGCCAGTCCTTGCTGCGCCTCGACGTTCTTGGGCTCAAGCCGGCTTGCCTCGCGGAAGTTCGTCTCCGCAGCGCCCTTGTCGCCCTTCACCTCCGCCGTGCGCGCCAGCATCAGCCGCAACGGGACATTGTCTGGCGTGTTCTTCACCGCCTTCTGCAGCAAGTCCAGCGCCTCATCCGTCTTAGTCGCCCGCAACAGAAGAGCCGCACTTAGCATGGCCACTTTCGGATCGCCGGCATGGCTCTTCGCCAGCTCATCGGCGAGCGACTGGGCGTGCGCATTGTCGCCCTTGGCCAGTAGGATGCGGGCATACGACAGCTTGATCGGATAGCTCTTCCCGTACTTCGAGGAGAGATCGGCATAGACCGTCTGCGCCTGATCGAGCTGATGCGTCTGCAGATAGTACTGCTCCGGCAGGCTGGCCGCGTCCTCGTTGTCGGGCAGGTCCTCGGCCGCTTGCCGCAGCGTTTGCTCGGCTTTGCCCTTGTCGTTGGCACGAAGATACAGGCCGACCAGAGCGGTGCGGGCGCGCAGATTGGTGGGTGCGGCCTTGATCGCGGCCTGATACTGCTGCTCTGCCCCGGCGCGGTCGCCCTTCTTTTCAAGGAACGCCGCCAGCACCAGCCGGGCCTGCGCATCGTTCGGATCGAGCGAGACCGCCTTCTGCAGCTCCTGCTCGGCGGAAGCCTCGTTGCCGGCCGCCGTGCTGGGGGTTTGCGGCCCGCCCGCTTTCAGCAGTGCTAATTGCGTGTGGTAGGGCGCCTTGCTGGGGTCCAGCTGGATAGCGTGCTGGATCTCGCTCGTAGCTTCGGGGAGATCGCCTTTGCGGGCCGCAATCTTCGACAGCAACGCATGGGCATCCGCGTTGTTCGCGTTCATCCCAAGGACGGCCTTGGCCTGTGCCTCCGCCCGGTCCGGCACGCCGCCCGCCAGCAGCATATCGCCCAGATCGATCCGCGCCGGAACGTTGTTCGGGTCCAGGTCGACGGTCTTCATCAGCTCGGAGTACCCGGCCATGAACGTGCCCATCTTGATGTAGGTCTTGGCCAGCTGGTAGTGCGCGTCGCCGTAGGCCTTGTCCACCTTCAGCGCGTTTGAGAACTGGATCACGGCCTCGTTCAGCTTGCCCTGGTTCTCATAGCGGATGCCGCTTTCGAGGTACTTCTTCTTCTGCACGTTAGGGTCGCGATGGCAGCCGGCGGCAAACGCAAGAGCGAGCGAGGTGGCGGAAGCGGTTAAGATCGTCGAGGTGCGGCCTGTACGAAGGCTGTTCTGCTTGGACATGGAAGGATTTTCTTTCTTGGAGTTCACTCTGTCGGCAAAGCGTTAGTTGGGGATGAAGGCAGGCAGCAGAGGGGTCATCTGTTCGGCGAAGTGGACCGCCCGCTGGTGCGCCGCAAGCTGCGTATCTTCCGGCCGCAGGGGCGTGATGACGCGCACCAGCGCCGCGTCGGTCCTGCTATAGCGGATGGCGTCCACGAGCATATAGAACTTGGCGGCATAGTCGTTCGCGATCGTTTGTCCGTGAGAGCGGTACCAGTATAGGACCTCTTGCCGCGCCTTGCCATTCGAGATCACGTACTCGCCCACTTTATAGGTCTGGCCGGAGGCGTCGGTCAGGTTGGTCACGCCCGCCGAGTCGAAGGTCCACCCGGCACCGGGCAGGCAGTGTTGTGGCGAGTGGATCGATTGGCCCGTGCGCTGCGTCGGAAAGTAGCCGATAAACAAGCCGATCGGCCCAGCCTCCGGACCAGCGTGCGCGTCGGGAACATAGACGCGGTTCAGGAACGATCCCTTGCCCAGCACATCGAGCACGCCCTGGTCGAGCGGGATGTCGGTCGAGCTCAAGCCGGCGATGGTTGGCGGCATCTGATCGAGCGGCTGGCTGGGCGGCACCTTGTCGACATCGCCCCGGATGCGGAGCAGCGCCAGCGTACTTACCAGCAGCAGAATAATGACCCAGAAACGCGGTGTCTTCAAGCGGCCGCTCCCTTCCGCGTGAACAGGCGCATTCCGGTATGAACAAAGTACAGGCAGCCGAGCGAGATCAGAAACATCAGCCAGCCGGAGAACTCATGGAAGAACCCGAGCGCTTTGTCAGGGTCCCAATACTGCACGCATAACCCGGTCCCGAAGATGCGCATCGCATTAGCGGCGATGGCAATCGGCAGGCTCGCCAGCGCAAGGATCGTCCGCCGCAGCGTCGTGCGTTCTAGGAAATAGCCATAGATCACGGCCACCGTGAAGAGGCTCATCAGCGAACGGATGCCGCTGCACGCTTCGGCCACCTCCAGCTGCATCGCAGGCAGCTGAATGACGTTGCCTTCGCGCAGCACAGGGACCCCGGCCAGCGGCAACAGCGCGCTCGCCATGCGCGAGGCCATCAGTTGAAGCGGAAAAGTCAGCTGGTTGAAGACCACGGCGGGAAACGGAATCGCCAGCAGAAGCACAAACAAAACGAACTTCAGCTGGCTGAGCATCGCCTTGCCAAAGAGCGTCCATACGACGCCCGCCATCAACACCACAAATGAGGTCCGCGAAAGAAAGAGGTCCGCCCCAAATACACCGGTCAGGAGTAGTAAAAGCCCGAGGGCAACCAGCGAAAGGCCGGCCCAGCTGGGAAGAATCGGGGTGGCCGCGATCGCCCGCCGTTTATCCCAAAGTAGAAAGAATGCAAAAAAGGGAATCAGGAAGCCATGCGAGAAATCGGGGATGTTATACCAATCGGCCACCAGCTTCATGCCGACACGGAAATAAAGCGACAGAAAAAGAACGCCTAGGAGCGCGGGCGCAATCCATCGCGAAAGATCAGTCGAAGCGCCGCCAAAAGGGTCGAGGCGAACAGTCTTCTTCCCCGGCGTCACTACATCGACGGAAGCAAGTGGCGCGGGAGCCACCGCCATACGATCAGCCATATCGTGAGTCGCTCCTCGGGCGGCGTCCGTGCGCACACAACTTATTCTAAGCTCAATCCCTTGTCCCATTCCTGCTTCGCGTGACATATCCTAGCGTAAGGAACGGCGCACAGTCACCTTGGGAACGTTACTGTTCTAGAAGAACGAAGTTGCTGTGCTGGTGGATTCGTCCAACAGCAAGCTGGGAACATTGCATTTGGTTTCGTCTTCGTTTCAATCTTTGTGCTCATCCGGGCTAAGCATTCAGCCGTACTGTAACGATAGGAATGTTTATGAAGCTGTCTACCAAGCCGTCTATGAAGCTTTCTAACAAGTTGCTGTTCGCTCTCTTTATAGCTCTGGCCCCGTGGCCGGTCGCGCTTCCGGCCCAAGGCGTGGCCAAACCCGTACTCAGCGCCGCGCCTGAACCAGTGCAGACCCCGCCTCCGGTACCCCCCCGACCAGCCACGGCCGCCGGCGCCGCCCCCTCGCGCTACGTCATCGGCCTGGACGACACGCTGCAAATCACCGTGTGGAAGGAGCCAAGCCTTTCAGGAAACATTCCTGTCCGTCCCGACGGCATGATCTCGCTGGCCTTGCTGGGCGATGTGCCCGCCGCCGGCATGACGCCCATGCTCCTCGGTGGCGACATCACCACCCGCCTCAAGAAGTTCCTGACTGACCCCAACGTGACGGTCACCGTGGTGAGCGTCCATCCCAAACAGATCTATCTCATCGGCGAGGTCGGCCGTGTTGGCGCGCTCCCTTTAACCCCGGACATGACGCCGCTCCAGGCCATCTCCGCAGCAGGCGGTCTCAGCCCCTTCGCCGACGCCAAGCATGTCTATATCCTGCGCGGCGAAGCGGGCAAGCAGAAGAAGATCGCCTTTAACTATAAAGTTGCCCTCAAGACCGGCAACGAGCAAGGGGTCACCCTTCTGCCCGGAGACACCATCGTCGTCCCATGACCCCTCTCCTCCATCTTCGGGCATTAGCAACTCTTCTTGCGGCAGTCGTGACCCCTCTTCTGATTGCCCAGGCCCGGCCCAACGCGCAGGGGGCCTCGTCTTACCAGGGATTTCGCCTGCCCACCGTCGGCGGCACGCTCAGCTACTCCGCCACGCTTGCGGGCAACGTAACCCGGGGGTACTACGGCGTCTCGGGAGTCACCGGATATACCAGCATCTCCGGCAACTTCGCCCTGCTCACTGAAAGCAAGCGGCATCCGTTCAGCATGGTCTACTCCGGCGGCTACTTCGCCAACGTCACCGGCGATGGCACCTCAAACGTCTTTCAGAACCTTGCCCTCTCCCAGGTGCTGACCACCGGCCGCTGGTCCTTTACCGTTGCCGACTCCGTCAGCTATCTGCCGCAGACGGCCACCACAGGCATCTCGGGCGTTCCTGGCGTGGGCGACACCGGCACCGCGCCGGTCGATGTCGGCACCGGCACCAGCCTGGGCGTGCTGACCCTGAACCAGTCGCGCGTCTCAAACACCCTGATCGGCTCCGCACAACGGCGGCTGACGCCCAGTACCTCGCTCACCGGCACCGCCTCGTACGGCATCGCGCGTTACCTGGACACATCGGTGGGCAGTGCCCTGAACAACGATCAATATACCGCCGGGCTCTCCCTCAGCCACCGCCTGGACGCCCGCAACACCCTCGGCGCAACCTACAGCTATCTTCATTTCTCCTATCCCGGCGTGCTCGACCCATCGACGCTCTCCGCCCAGACGGCCTTCGGCGCGGTCTCCTCCCTTTCCTCCCAGTCCGTCACCGCCGACTATAGCCGCCTCGTCAACCGGCGGCTCTCCGTCTTCGTCTCGGCGGGCCCGCAATGGACCAGCATTCCGTCCTCGTCCGCCGCGCCTGGCACCACTGGCACCGGCACCTCCGTCAACGTGGCGGTCAATGCCGGGCTGACCTACACGGCGCGCGCGGCTACCTTCTCCGCGAACTACGCGCGCGGCACCAACACCGGCTCCGGCATCGTCACCGGTGCTACCAGCGACAGCGTGACAGGGACCGCCAGCCGTCGTTTCACCCGCGTCTGGACTGGCTCCGCCTCGGCGGGCTACAGCCGGTCGAGCAGCCTGGTCTCCATCGCAAACGATCCTTTCGTCTCGAACACGCTCTTCGCCAGCGGGCAGGTCAGCCGGTCGGTCGGCCGCCATCTCTCCGCCTTTGGCAGCTACACCGCGCAACGGCAAGCCGATAGCGGACTCGCCGCCACGACCGCCGCCTACAGCGGTCTTTCGCAAACCATCGCCGCCGGGCTAACCTACTCGCCTGGGGTCATCGGCCGCAACCGCCGATAAGGGGTATATCTATGCTGGGTCACCGCACACTTACCGCCGAAGATTACGTCAGCATCCTCAAACGCCGGGGCTGGATCATCCTCGTTCCGGCTATCCTTCTGACCCTCATCGCGTTCGGCGTCTCCTTCTTCATCACGCCGCAGTTCACCTCGCAGACGCTGGTTCTGATTGACCAGCAGAAGGTGCCTGACAACTATGTGAAGCCGGTCATCGCCTCTGACCTCGACAGCCGCCTCGCCTCCATGAAGGAGCAGATGCTCAGCCGCTCGCGCATCCAGCCCATCATCGACCGCTACAACCTCGGCGGCAAAGGCATGTCCATGGACGACCGCATCGACACCGTGCGGAAGGACATCGTCATCAAGCCGATCCACTCGGAGATCTCGCGCAGTGGCGGTTTGCCCGGCTTCTTCATCTTCTTTACCGCGAACGACGCCCACACCGCGCAGCTGGTCTGCGGCGAGATCACCTCGCTGTTTACCAGCGAAAACCTGAAGGC
Organism: uncultured Acidobacteriaceae bacterium; assembly: GCA_964247455.1. Classification (GTDB taxonomy): domain Bacteria; phylum Acidobacteriota; class Terriglobia; order Terriglobales; family Acidobacteriaceae; genus Edaphobacter. The sequence goes on from CAXTUR010000054.1 coordinate 16,820, forward strand.
CCGCGAGGCCGCCGCGCAGGGCACCACCGAATTTCTCAAGGGCCAGCTCGCCGACGCCAAAAAGAACCTCGACGACCAGGACGCCAAACTCGCCGCCTTCCAACGCGAAAACGTCGGCAAGCTCCCCGGCGAAGGCAGCCCCAACGTCAATATGCTTACCAGCCTGAACACGCAGCTTGAGGCCGCGACCCAGGCCCTTTCGCGCATGGAGCAGGACAAGTCCTACCTCGAAGCCGTCATAACGCAGCAGGCCCAGGCGGCCGCCGCGGCATCGGGCAACACCACCGTCCTCTCCCCGCGCGGCGTTCCGTTGACCCCGCAACAAGCCGAGCTACAGGCCCTCCAGACCCAGGAGGCCGACCTGAGCAGCCACTACACGGCCGACTATCCCGACGTGATCGCCGTACGCCGCAAGATCGCCGACCTTCGCAAAGAGATCGCCAAAGACAAGGCCGATGCCGCCGCGCCCGCCGCCGCTGGTACGGCCAAGCAGCCCGAGTCGCTTGGCTCCATTCAGCTGCGCGCCCAGATGAAGGCGCTCGACCTTGGCATCCAGGCCAAACGCGCCGAGCAGGCCCAGATCCAATCGAACGTCCATATGTATCAGGATAGGATTCAATCGAGCCCGCTCGTCGAAGAGCAGTACAAAGAGCTCACGCGCGACTACAAGACAGCCGAAGGCTTCTACAACGATCTGCTCGGAAAGATGAACCAGTCCAAGATGGCCACCGACCTTGAAGCGCGGATGCAGGGCGAACAGTTTACCGTGATGGACGCGCCCAACCTGCCCGACAGCCCGACCTATCCCAAGCGCCCCCTCTTTGCGGGTGGCGGTCTCGTGCTCGGCCTCGCGCTTGGTCTCGGCATCGTCGGTCTGCTGGAATACCGCAACACCGCGCTCCGCACCGAGCGCGACGTGTGGGCCTTTACCCAGCTGCCTACGCTCGCCGTCATCGCCTACTCGAACGAGATGGAGTCCCTCACCCCGCCGCCCGTGCCCTGGTTCCGGCGGCTTCTCAAGCTGAAATCGAAGACCGAGCCGGCCATGGTGCAGGGCTAACCCATGTACAACACCTTCTTCAACCTGAAAACAGAACCCTTCGGATCGAGCCCCGACCCGCGCTTCATGCTGATGATGCCGCACACCCGTGAGGCACTCGCCGGGCTGACCTACGGCGTCTCCGCGCATAAAGGCTTCATCGTCCTGGTCGGCGAGGTCGGCACCGGCAAGACCACCCTCCTGCGCCGCGCGCTCGGTTCGCTCGACCAAAGCCGCGTCTTCACCTCGTTCGTCTTCAACCCCCGGCTCGATATCCTCGACTTTCTGGAGTTCGTCCTCTCAGACTTCGGCATCACGCCTGAGAACCGCACCAAGTCCGGCATGCTCATCCAGCTGAACCGCTGGCTCATTGAGCGCTTCCGCAACCGCGACACCTGCGTGATCGTCGTCGACGAGGCCCAGAACCTTTCGCTCGATCTGCTCGAAGAGATACGCCTGCTCACCAATCTTGAGACCTCCACCCAGAAGCTGGTGCAGATCGTCCTCTCCGGTCAGCCCGAGCTCGAAGAAAAGCTTCGCCAGCCCGCCGTGCGCCAACTCCGCCAGCGCATCTCGCTCTGGTGCCGCACCCAGGCGATGACGCCCGACCAGACCGCCGCCTACATCGCCCAGCGGCTTCTGGTCGCCGGGACCTCCGAGCCCCTCTTCAACCCCGAGGCCATCCTCGCCATTCATCGTGCCAGCCGCGGCATTCCGCGCCTCGTCAATCTCGTCTGCGAGAACTGCCTGATCCTCGCCTACGTCGAGCAAACCCAGCGGGTCACCCCCGAGATCGTCGCCCCCGTCGTCCGCGACCTCGATCTCGACGCGCCCTCGTTCATGGTCGCCCCGGATCGCGTTCCCGCCGGAGCTCACCGCGGTTCGTCGACGCTGCTGATGGATATGGAACCTGAAAGGTACGACCGATGAGCAAGATCTACGAAGCGTTGCAGCGCGCCGAGCAGGAGCGCACTGCCCGCGAGAACGACCCCCATCCCGAATCCAAGGCCCAGCCGGACGCCGCCAATCGCCGCCAGCAGACCGCCATCTGGTCGGCCGTCGCCACCATGGAGGCCGAATACGCTCCACGCCTCGCCGCCGAGCAGGAGCGTGAAGGGACGCGAAAGCCCCTCGTCGAACAGCCGCAGCGAGTTTACCCCGACGAAATCCCCGACGAAATCCCGTTTGTCTCTTCCTCCTCCGCCTCCCCGCTTGAAGCCGTTCCCTTCCGCTCCTGGAAGCCCGTCCTCGCCCAACTC
>CAXTUR010000055.1:0-18874 GCA_964247455.1 uncultured Acidobacteriaceae bacterium
GTCTTTAGGCAGCGGCTTGTGGACGAGGGTGGACTTGGAGCCGGTGACGGCGAGGACCTCGTGGGCGCACTCGATCATGGTGAACTCGACCGGGTTGCCGATGTTGACGGGCAGGTGCTCGGTGGACTTTGAGAGCTTGACGATGCCGTCGATCAGGTCGGAGACAAAGCAGAAGCTGCGGGTCTGGAGGCCGTCGCCGTAGACGGTGAGGGGTTCGCCGCGCAGGGCCTGCATCATGAAGTTCGAGATGACGCGACCGTCGTTGGCCTGAAGGCGCGGGCCGTAGGTGTTGAAGATGCGGACCAGATGCGTGTCGATCTTATAGTAGCGGTGGTAGGCGACGACGGTGGCCTCGGAAAAGCGCTTGGCCTCGTCGTAGACGGAGCGCGGGCCGATGGGGTTGACGTTGCCCCAGTAGGTCTCGACCTGGGGATGGACCTCCGGGTCGCCGTAGCACTCGGAGGTGGAGGCGTGGAGATAGCCAGCCTTGTACTTCTTCGCGATCTCAAGCGTGTTGACCGTGCCGTTTGATCCGACGAGCAGGGTCTCTGGGCCGAGGCGGTCGTAGTCAACCGGGCTGGCGGGGGAGGCGAAGTTGAAGACGTAATCGACGCGGCCAACGTCGAAGGGCTGGCAGATGTCGCGCTGCTCGAAAGAGAAGCGCGGCTCATTCGCCAGATGGGCGAGGTTGGCTGGGTTGCCGGTGCAGAGATTATCGACGCCGACGACGGTGTTGCCCTCGGAGAGGAGCAGATCGGTGAGGTGCGAGCCGAGGAAGCCGGCGGCTCCGGTGACGAGGATGTGGGGCATTCGTTTCCTTATAGAGGTGTTGGCAGATCCCACCCTTCGCGATGAGGCAGCGAAGGATGGGGCACCCGGGGTTAGTGCCTGGGGCCATTGCCTTGCGTGGGCGAGGTGAGGTCGCGGTTGGGGTAGACGGCGGGGCGTCCGATGCTGAGATAGGTGAAGCCGTGCTGGAGCATCACCGATGGATCGTAGAGGTTGCGGCCGTCGATGATGATCGGGTAGCGCAGCGTGGCGTAGAGCTTGGCGAGGTCGATGGCGGCGAACTCCGCCCAGTCGGTGAGGACCAGCAGCGCGTCGGCGTCTTTTGCTGCGTCGAAGGCGTCGCTCGCGTAGCGGAGGCAGGGACCGGCGGGAAGCTCGGCCTCGGTCCGGGAGACGGCGGCGGGGTCGAAGGCGGCGACGCTGCAGCCCTCGCCAAGCAGCATCTCGATCAAGTCGATGGCGGGGGACTCGCGGATGTCGTCGGTCTCACCCTTGAAGGCCAGGCCGAGTACGGCGAGCTTTTTGCCGCGAAGCGTCCAAAGGGCGGAGCGGACCTTGGCGAGGAAGCGCTTCTTCTGCGTGACGTTGATGCGCTCGACCTCGCGCAGAAGGGAGAAGTCGACGCCGAGCTGGTCGGCCACGGTGCGGAAGGCGGCGACGTCTTTGGGGAAGCAGGAGCCGCCATAGCCGATGCCGGGACGGAGGAACTTGGGACCGATGCGGCTGTCGAGGCCAATGCCGCGCGCCACCTGCTCGACGTTGGCGTCCGTGGCCTCGCAGAGGTTGGAGACGGCGTTGATGAAGGAGATCTTGACAGCCAGAAAGGCGTTCGAGGCGTGCTTGATGATCTCGGCCGATTTGGTGGAGGTGTTGAGCAGTGGCGGCGGTGCCGAGGTGTTGCACGCGCCCTTGATGTGGTCTTCGCGCGTGTAGTACCCACCCCCGGTCAACGGAGCGTAGATGGCGTTGAGGATCTTCGCGGCGCGCTCGGAGTCCGCGCCGACGACGATGCGGTCGGGGTGGAGGAAGTCGGCGACGGCGGTGCCTTCGCGGAGAAACTCGGGGTTGGAGACGACGTCGAAGAGTTCGCGGGCGACGCCATTGCGCTCGATCGACCGGCGAATCCACTCGTTGGTATAGACCGGGACAGTGCTCTTCTCGACGATGACCTTGTAGCTGGTGAGATGGCGCGCGATCTCGCAGGCGACGGCTTCGACATAGGACAGGTCGGCGTCGCCGGTCTCGGACTGCGGGGTGCCGACGGCGATAAAGATGGCGTCGCTCTTCTCGGTGGCCTCAGCGAGATCGGTGGTGAAGCGGACTTTGGTGTTGCGGTACCGGCCCAGCAGCTCGGGCAGATAGTTCTCGTGGATGAGCGTGTCGCCGCCCTGGAGAGCCGCCACCTTGCGCTCGTCGTTGTCGACGCAGATGACGTCGTGGCCCATCTCGGCGAAGCAAACGGCGGCGACGAGGCCGACGTATCCGGACCCGACGACTGCGATCGGAATTGGCTGATTCATGCTCTCTGACACTCGTTCCCCTTTGTGTTTGCGTATGCGCTGTGGATGAGATGTTCCTTCTGCTTCACATCTTATCGGACTCCCACGTGGGCACAGGCGGCGGAATGGGAAATAGGATTCCTGTGCGTCTGCGGCAGTCTCGTTTTGGTTTCCTCGCGTAGGCGAGTCGCGTACACTAGGGCGAATGGCTTCTCAAGGATCATCCATCCCGCCGGCGGTGGGCGCAACCGGCGCGCGCTCTGCGGAGTTCGGTACGAGCACCTCCGAGACGAGCCTGTCGGAAGTCTTAATTACCCTTCGCAAACGGCGCGGCGTGGTGATCCTGTGCGCTCTGCTTGGCCTGCTGTACGGGTTGTACAAGGCGACATCACAGGTCAAGATGTACGATGCGACGGGACGCATTCAGGTGCGTACCGGCTCCTCAAACGAATACCGCGTCAATGCCATCTACAACATGGACAGCGGCAACAAGCTGACCACCGAGGTCAACATCCTCCAGAGCGAGGCGTTGCTGTTGACAGTGGCGCGCGACCTCGATCTGCCAAACCGGCCCTACTTCTTTGGCAAGCCGGGCAAGGGACCGGCACCGCATTATTCGCTGGACGACCCAAACGTTCGTCAGTCGGCAATTGGGACGCTACAGGGCGGCCTGAAGGTCGCACTGGTACTGAAGACAGACCTGATTACGATCAGCTACAGCAGTCTGGACCCGAAGCTGTCGGCCGATGTAGTGAACCGGCTGATCGCGGACTATCAGCAGCGCAGCTATGAGACCCGCTACGCGTCGACCCAGCGCGTGTCGCAGTGGCTCTCCGGGCAGCTGGACGACCTGAAGCGGCAGGTGGAGACCTCGGAAGAGGCCATGATCGACGTGCAGAAGCGGCTGGGCATCATCGGTCTGGACCCGACACACAGTCAAATTGTGACCGGCGTGGAAGACCTGGCGCGGGCGTCGAACGAGGCGCGGGTGGCGCGTATTCTGGCTGAATCGCGGTACCGGACGCTGAGCGGGATGGGCGCGGACGCGGTGGAGCCTTCGGGAGCGGACACGCCGATCGGGCCGCTTTCTTCGGGTGGTGCTGGTTCGAGTTCCGGGTTTAGCTCCGGCAGTTCAAGCGTAGGCAGCGGAAGCACCGGCGGCATGGGGTCGCCTTCGAGCGCGACGACATCGGGCGCGGGCACGGGCACCGGGACAAGCACCCCGGGCACGGTCGGCTCTTATCCGTCCAGTAGTGGCTCTTCCAGCCGCGGCGCGAGAACGACCCCAGGAGAGACTAGCTCGACCGCCGTGCAGGGGCTGCGAAGTCAGCTGGCAAGTCTCCAGGCAAACTATGCGTTGGAAGCGACGACGCTGGGACCGAACAATCCCACACTGGTCGGCTTGCGGCAGCAGATTGAAGAGTTGAAGCAGCAACTGGTGATTGAACAGAAGAGGATGCTGTTGGCTTCGCGTGAGAGCTACATCATCGCGCGCAACAGCGAAAACGCCACGACCGGGGTATTGAATACGGAAGAGAACAACGCCTATAAGCTGCGCGACGACTTGGTGGAGTACACGCTGCGGCAACGGGAGTATGAGTCGAACCGCGCCCTCTACGACACGCTGCGGCAGCGGCTGCGCACGGCCGGGGTGCAGGCGGGGCTCGAGTCGCTCGAGATCGATGTGGTCGACCCGGCGCAGCCGCCCGCTGGACCGACGTTGCAGCCGAAGTCCACGATCATCATCATCTCGCTGATCTTCAGCCTGATGGCTGGCGCCGGGCTGGCGTTCCTGCTCGAGAGCCTGGACACCGGGCTGCGCAGCATCGCGGAGATCGAGCAGATCACGCAGCTGCCGTCGTTGGCGATCATTCCGCGCGCGCGCAAGTCCACCACCGACAACCTGCCGAACCTGAGCACGGCGCAGCGCAACATCAGCGTGCTGACGCAGCCGAAGTCGCAGTTCGCCGAGGCGATCCGGTCGCTGCGGACGTCGCTCCTGCTCTCGACGACGGGCAGTCCGCCGAAGATCATCGTCTTTACCAGCGCCACGCCTTCGGAAGGCAAGACGACGACGGCCTCCAACCTGGCCTGTGTGCTGGCGCAAGGCGACACCAGCGTGCTTTTGATTGATGCCGACCTTCGCCGGCCAAACGTACATCATCGTTTTGGCCTGAACGGCAAGGTGGGCGTGACGACGCTGCTCACCGGCGGCACCTTGCTTGAAAATACGGTTCAGCGCATTCCCGAGGTGCCGAACCTCCACATCCTGCCCAGCGGACCGGTGCCGCCGTTCCCCACCGAGATGCTGAGCTCGCAGGCGTTTACGGACCTGATCACCGAATGCTCTAAGCTGTACACGCACATCGTCATCGATTCGCCGCCGGTGCTCTCGGTGACGGACGGCATTCTGCTGGCGCGCATGGCGAACGCGGTGGCTCTGGTGATCCGGCACGGCAAGTCGAGCAAGCATGTGGTGCGCCGGGCGCGCGATCTGCTGCTCCGCGCGGGTGCGCCGGTGACGGGCATCGTGCTGAACGCGGTCGATCTGAACGCGCCGGAGTACTACGGCTACTACGGCTACTCGGGCTACTCCTACTCCAGCATCGACTCCGACAGCTGGGAGGCGCAGTCCGGTTCAGCCAGCCGGAAGAAGAGCAAGAGGAGTTAAGGGATGAGTATCTACGCGACGATTGCCGGACGGATACGCCGATATGCGCTGGGCTGCGCCGTGCTGCTCATGCTCTGCGCGTCTTCGCTGGTGGCCCAGTTTAGCGGACCCTCGCTGCAAACGGGCACCGTCAACACGCCGACGGTCGCCACCACCGATCCGGGCATCCTGTATCCCGCCGATAAGGCGATCCAGATCATGGTGGGCGATCTGCTGACGGTGCATCTGTACAGTGAGCCTGACTTTACGACTCCGGAGCGCGTTGGGCTGGACGGCTCGTTGCAGATCCCGCTGATCGGCTCCGTACCGGTGTTGGGCTTGACGCTGCACCAGGCGGCGGACCTGATCGCCGACCGGTTGAAGTCCGCCGGGATGTACACCAACCCGCAGGTAACGATGCAGTTGACCGATTCGCCGAACCAGGTGGTGACGGTGAGCGGCGAGATGCACGGCGTCATTCCTGTGCTGGGGCGGCGTAGTTTGTTCAGCGTGCTCTCGGCGTCGGGACAATATCCGCCGACCGCGAGCCATACCGTCATCATTAATCGTCCCGGTGTGATGCAGCCGATCGTCGTCGATCTGGGGACCGATCCGTCCCGCAGCGCGCGCGCCGATGTGCCGGTCTTCGCGGGCGATACGGTGGTGGTGCCGCGGACCGGCGTGATCTATCTGCTGGGATCGTTTCGCACCTCGGGGTCCTTTCCGCTCCAGCAGAACTCGCCGCTTACGTTGATGCAGGCAACCGCGCTCGGAGGCGGTGTGCTCTTCGAAGCCAACTACAAGGACCTTCGCATCGTCCGCACAGTGGGCAACGAGCGGCGCGTCGTCAAAGCGGACATCCAGGCGGTCATGCACGGCAAGGTGCCGGACCCCATCTTGCAAGCGGACGACATCGTCTATCTGCCGTCCACGTTCTACAAGGCCCTGGTCAACAATGGAGGCTTTGGCGCCATCAACAGCATCGTCTCGCTGATCCTGGTTGCGTTGGGGAGATAGCTGCGATGCCTCCGCGGCGTATCCTTCATGTCGTGGGGACGATCGATCCGAAGGCCGGCGGCGTCTCCGAGGCGATCCGTGCGCTGATCGAGTACAGTCCGCCGGAGTACGTGCATGAGGTGGCCTCCGTCGACGATCCGGCTTCGAGCTTTCTTGCCACCTTGCCGTTTCCCGTCCATCCGTTGGGTCCGCATTGGCGGCTGCTGGAGTACAGTTCGCGGCTTCTACCCTGGTTGCGGGCGAACCGAGAGCGTTTCGACGGCGTCTTTGTCCATGGGCTTTGGATCTATCCCGGGTATGCGGCTTGGCGCGCCTTTGTGGGGCGCAAGCCGTATGCCGTGTTCACGCACGGGATGCTGGACCCCTACTTCAAGCGCGCGTTTCCGTTGAAGCACCTGAAGAAGTGGCTCTGGTGGCTTCCGGCCGAGTACTGGGTGCTGCGCGGCGCGTATCGCGTACTGTTTACATGCGCGGCGGAGGAGCAGCTGGCGCGGCAGAGCTTTTGGCTGCACCGCTGGCGACCGTACGTGGTGGCGTTCGGCGCTACCGGGCCGGGGGGCGACACGGCATTGGCGGAGACGGCGTTCTGGACGATCTGCCCGGCGGCGCGTGGGCGACGATTTCTGCTCTTCCTGGGGCGTATCCATCGCAAGAAGGGATGCGATCTCTTGATCGAGGCCTTCTGTTCTTGTGCCGCGCTCGATCCGGGTCTCGATCTAGTGATGGCTGGGCCGGACCAGCAGGGCTGGCAGGCAGAGCTGACGGAACGGCTTTCGCAAGCGGGGCTGAGCGCGCGTGTGCACTGGACGGGGATGCTGGAGGGGAGGGCGAAGTGGGGTGCCTTCTTCGCTGCCGAGGCCTTCATCCTCCCCTCGCATCAGGAGAACTTCGGTCTCGCGGTCGCTGAAGCGATGGCTTGCGGACGGCCTGTGCTGCTCTCGGACAAGGTAAACATCGCGCCCGATGTGGCGGCTAATGGTGCGGGGCTGATGGCGGCGGATACCCTTGAAGGAACCGCGCGGCTGCTGCGGGAATGGATCGCCATGCCGCTTGAAGAGCGAGAGAAGATGGACTTACGTGCGCGCAAGATGTTCCTGGAGCGGTACGATATGCGGACCAACGCGGCGGAGATTGTGCGCGTTTTCGAGCCAATATGGCGTGAGCGGGAGGGCGGCAATGGCCAGACAAGCCCACTATAACGCGGCCGAGCACATCGCGCCCGGGACGGCGGCGGACCCGTATCTGCGTCCAGCCTTCTCACGCGGCAACCAACTGCGGCGGCTGGCATGGAACCTTTGTTGGGCGCTGCTCTACCGGACCTCGCCCCGGCCGCTACATGGATGGCGTTCTCTGCTGCTGCGGAGCTTCGGTGCCAACATGGGGCCGAACTGCCATTTCTATCCGAAGTCGAAGGTCTGGGCACCCTGGAATCTCGTCTGCGCCGATCAGGTGACGGCGGCCGATGGCGCGGAGATCTACAACCCGGCACCGATGCGCTTCGGCTCGCACGCCATCCTTTCGCAGGAGGCGTATGTGTGCGGGGCGACCCACGACTTCGACGATCCGGCGTTTCCGCTGCTGGCGTATGCGATGGAGATCGGCGAACACGCCTGGGTGTGTGCCCGCGCATCCGTCGCGCCTGGGGTGAATGTCGCTGCGGGAGCGGTGCTGGGGCTGGGTTCGGTTGCGACGCGCGACCTGGAAGCATGGACCGTCTACGCGGGGGTGCCAGCGGTCAAAATCAAGATGCGTCGGCAGCCGTAGGCGCTTGGTGAAGCTCGTATTGGCTGCAAACCCAGATCCCTTCTGTAGGGCAAACCAGAAAGCCAGGACTTACTTCGGTAGAGCGATGGAGGTCAGGCCGACGATACGCTTTGCACGGGGTTCCCAGACCGGGTAGCTCAGTTCGGGCATCGGTTTGGCTTTGAAGATCTTGCGGGTTTGGGCGGCGATCCAACGGGCGGACGTTTTCGCCTTTTTGCGACGGGCGCTGTCGGTGGAGATGCCGGTGCCGGCGTACATCTGCCGGTAGAGCTTCGACAGCATGACGAAAGCGATGCGGGCGCGCAGGTTGGGCGTGCAGGCGGATCGCTTCCAGATGGCGCCGGTCTCGTAGAACCGGTCCCAGACCTTTTGCGTGCGTGTTCTGATCTCTTCAGAGGCCATCGACGGGTGCGGGGTGAACATCTTCGGGCGGATGGCCGGCGGGATGAGCCAGTAGCGGGTAAGCGGCGTTCCTTCGACCATCTCGGGGTTCTTCTCCTGCTCCTTCTCCCATCTGCCGAAGTCCACGGTGCCGGGAAAGGGCGTCATCATGACGAACTGGGCGAAGGTGACATCCGCCTTCAGGGCAAGCTCCACGGTAGCGTCGAAGGTGGCGGGCTTGTCGGTGGGCAGCCCGAAGATGAAGGAACCCAGCACATGGAGGCCGTGTTTGCGGAACATCTGCAGCTGCTCAATCAGGCGGTCGCCGGAGTAGTTGAAGTCCTTGTAGACGGCCTTCAGACCTTCGGGTGTCACGGCTTCGACCCCGACCAGCGCGCCCTTGATGTTAGCCCGGCGCATGGCGTCGAGGTACTCGCCGTCCTCGGCGGACTCCATGGTGATCTGGGTGAAGAAGACCATGTCTTTGGGAAGCTTGGCCATCTCGGCCATGAGGGAGAAGCGCTCGGCGCGGGTTTGGAGGAGCGATTCAACGCGCTCGTGGTTGTTCTGTTCGCGGGCGAGGCGGAGATCGGTGAGAGTGACAGGGTAGAAGTTGTCGTCGGCCAGAGCGATGAAGCGGAAGCCCAGGCGGCGGAGGTCGATGATCTCGTCGATGACTTTTTCGAAGGTTCGCTGCCGGGGCTTTTGGCCGTCGGTACGCCAGACGGAGCAGAACGAGCAGTGCTTGGGGCATCCGCGAATGGTCTGGACGGAGGCCCACATATATTTGTCTGTCCGCATTAGGTCCCAGCGAGCGGAGAGGAAGTCTTCGCCTTCGATCTTGCCACCGTCATAGATGCGTCCGGCTCGGCCTGCCTGAATGTCGAGGAGGACCTTACCCCAGGCGAGATCGCCGTCTCCTTTAACGACCACATCCGCGTGGCCGCGGTCGAAGGGTTCTTCGGGGAAGAGGGTGGCGTGGATGCCACCGTAGACGACGGTTGCGCCGCGCTCGTGGGCGATCCGGCCGACCTGGTAGCCGCGCAGCGCGTTGCCGGTGTGGACGCTGATGCCGACGATATCGCCCGGCTGGATGGTTGCGGGATCGAGCTGCTCCAACGATTCATCGACCAGGACGGGGTCGCCCATGGAGGCTGGCGTGGCCGCCGCCAGGACGAACAACCAGCGCGGCGTGATGACCGCCGTGCCAAAGGAGTTATCACTGGGATTGATCAGGTGGACCGTCATTCGTGCGATTCCTTATTCATTTGTGTGTCTGTTGTAGTCTGCGGCGAGTCTACGCCTCTGGGTATGCTTTGTATGTAACAAAGTACGCCATTAACATAAGCGCGTCATCCAGGAGTGGTGTGGACTGAACGTCGATCTTACGTAAGGTACAACCAGCAAGACAAGGACGCGGATGCTCTTCAGGTCGGAAACAGAAGAGGAACCAAGGGCGGCCTTGCTTGACGCTTACCGGACACGTTTGCCGTAGACGATGCCAATCGTGGTGCCGAACCTTGCCGCACCGTCGCTGACCCCGAAGCGAAGGCCGCCGTCCAGGCCGAAGGTGTCGCTGAAGCGGTGCAGAAAGCCGCCGAAGATGTAGGTTCCCGGCGGCGAGTTGGACTGGGCGACGTTCTGGGCGAAGGCTTCGGTGTAGAGCGAGGTCCGCTTCGCGACACGGTAGCTGAGAGCCACCGCTTGTTGGCCGCCGATGGCGCAGCCGCGCGCGGTCTGGCAGCCGGTCTGGACCATGGATGCGTTAGCAATAAAGTTGACCGGGCCGACATGATGATTCACAAGCAGGATGATCTGCTGGCCATAGGTTTGCAAAGCCTTGTCGTCGGCGGTGGGGAGTTCCGCCTCATACTGGAGGCCGACGCCGGGGACGCCGCGATGGGTGAGGTCGCCGACGAGCAAAACTTTGGCGCCGAGTTGCATGGTCCCGATGCCGGTGGCGCGGTTCTCCGGCACGTCAACCTGGGCGAGCGACGACCAGGTAAGGTCCAACCGCAAACGGCTGTATGGGGTGTAGTAGACGGCCGTGTCGAAGGTCTGCTGCTCCCCAGGTTTACTGGAAGGATAGGCATCGTAGCCGGCTTCGACCTGGACGACGCCTTTGCTTTGGAGACTGGAGCCGTTCGAGACGGTGGGACGGGTAGGATTCAGGCTGATCTTCTCCTGAGTCTGACCGGGAACACTGATCAAGAGAGTAAGGGCAAGCACCAAGGTTACGACGGCCCGCCTGAATAGCTTCATCTGCCGGACCGTACTTGACGACAGGAAAAGACCATAGAGCCGCTTTAAGTATGACAGATGCGTACAAGGCAGCGGCGGTCGGGGGATGGCATAGCCGATATACTGAAGGTTCGCGCCGGTTGGAGGCGCTTGCCGTAACGATGTCTCTTCTCTGGCTTAAGGTCGCGGTATTGCTCTACGGGGTTGCGTCCCTGGCGGTGCTTCCGGCGGCGGTGTACGGACGGCCGGGCTGGCTTCGGGTGGCGATCCCGGCAACGGCGGCGGCGGTCTTGTTTCATTTTGTGTCGCTGGCAGAGATGCTGCAGGCGTCGCGGCAGGGGTTGACCGTCGACACGCATGAGTCGCAGGCGATGCTGGGGCTGCTGCTGGCGTTGGCGTTTCTGCTGGTGTACTGGCGCTGGCGGACGGTGTCTCTCGGGGTGTTTCTGCTGCCGGTGTGTTTTCTGCTGGGGCTGATCCCGGCGTTCCGTCCTGGTGCGGAGACGGCTGGGTTGCCTCTGCTGCGGACGGGGTGGGTGTTTCTACATATTGCGCTGCTGCTGGCGGCGTACGCGGCGTTGTTTCTATCTTTGCTAGCCTCGCTACTGTATCTAGTGCAAGAGCGGCGTTTGAAGGCAAAGGCTCCCGCGCTGCCGTGGCTGCCGCCGCTCGAGACGACGGACCAGATCGCGCTGCGGGCACTGCTGTTTGGGCTGCCGTGTATGACGGCGGGTCTGCTGATCGGATCGCTGATCGCCCAGCAGACGGTAGGCGCGAGCTACTTTATGGACCCCAAGGTGCTGCTGTCCTTCGCCATGTGGGTGGCGTACTGCGGCATGATCTTTATCCGGCGGCACTCCGGGCTGCGCGGGCGGCGGGCGGTGTACCTGTCGAGCTTTGTATTTGTGGTGGTGCTGGCGGTTTGGGCGGCGAACCAGCTGTCGGCGGTGCACAGGTTCACCGCGCCATGAGCTTAGTTCTATTGGGAATCAATCACAATACGGCGCCGATCGAGGTGCGGGAGCGGGTGGCGATCCCCGCCGGGCGGCTGGCCGATGCGACGCGGACCCTGCTGGGGCAGCCAGGGGTGAGCGAGGGATTGATCCTGTCGACCTGCAATCGGGTCGAGCTGCTGACAGTGCAGGATGAGGCGCGCGTCGATCTGCCGAAGTTTTTGGAGGAGTATTTTTCGCTCCCCATCGCCACGCTGACGCCGCACCTGTACGAGCTGCGGGAGCGCGAGGTAGTGCGGCATCTGTTCCGCGTGGCAAGTTCGCTGGATTCCATGGTCGTAGGCGAGCCGCAGATTCTGGGACAGGTGAAGGAGTCGTACACCGTGGCGCGGGAGGTCGGGGCCGTGCAGTCGGGGCTCGAGGCGCTGCTGCAGCGGACGTTTACGGTGGCCAAAAAGGTGCGGACGGAGACGCAGATCGGGTCGTCATCCGTGTCGATCGCGAGCGTAGCGGTGGACCTGGCGCGAAAGATATTCGGCACACTGAAGGGCAAGACGGTGCTGCTGGTAGGCGCGGGCAAGATGTCGGAGCTGGCAGCGCGGCACCTGATCGCCCAGGGGGCGTCAAGCATCCTGGTGGCGAACCGGACGGAGGCGCGGGCGCAGGCGCTGGCAGCCGAGTTTCTCCACTCCCCGGCGGCGACGAGCGTCATCCCGTTCGAGGAGCTGTACGCGCAGGCCGACCGGGCCGACATCGTGATCACCTCGACGGGTGCGCCGCGAAAGCTGTTTGACCGCTCGCACGGGCGGCAGTTCCTCGATCGGCGTCGGCACCGGCCTATGTTCTTTATCGATATCGCCGTGCCCCGCGATGTCGACCCCCGTATGAACGAGGTGGAGGGGTGCTTCGTCTACGACATCGATGATCTGCAGCAGGTGGCTCAGGCGAACCTGGCGGACCGGTCGCGCGAGGCGGCGGCGGCGGAGAGCATCGTAACCGCCGAGGTGGAGAAGTATCAGCAGCGGATGCAGTCGCGCGAGGCCGCCCCGGCGATCGTCGCGTTGCAGCGCGAGGCGGAAGCGATCCGGGCGGCGGAGATGGCGCGGACGCAGGGCAAGCTGGGTGGCTTGACGGCGCAGCAGCTTGAAGTGGTGGAGGCTATGTCGCGGGCGTTGACGGCGAAGCTGCTGCATCCGCAGTTGGTTGCGCTGCGGCGGCCCACCGGCGACGGGGCGGAGTGAATGTTGCAGGCGGGTTACAGTAGCGGTATGGACGATGCGTCGCGAGTGGATCTGGTGGGCGTGGGGCTGAACGCGACGGACACGGTGATCCCACTGGCCGAGTATCCGGCGTATGGGGCGAAGGTCGAGTTCAGCGAGATGGCGGTGCTGCCAGGTGGGCAGGTGGCCACGGCGGTGGTGGCGTGTCAACGATGGGGGTTGACGACGCGGTACGTGGGCAGCCTGGGCGACGATAGCGCGGCGGAGCTGCACCGAGCAGCGTTTCAAGCGGCTGGAGTCGAAGCAAGAATCGCACCCGTAGCGAACTGTGCGAGTCGGCAGTCGGTGATCCTGGTGGATGCGGTGGGGGAGCGGACGGTGCTGTGGCGGCGGGACCATCGGCTGGATCTGCAGCCAAGCGATCTGCGGCGCGAGTGGATTACCGGCGCGCGGGCGTTGCTCGTGGACGGGTACGATACGGCGGCGGCGACCGTGGCGGCGGGATGGGCGCGAGCGGCAGGCATCCCCGTGATTGCCGATCTGGACGAGCTTTACCCGGGCGTGGAGGAGCTGCTTTCGCTGGTCGATTATCCGATCGTCAGCCGCGACTTTCCGTGCAGGCTGATGAAAGAGCCGGACCTGCACGAAGCTCTGCAAGGGATGCGGCGGCGGTATGGATCGCGGCTGACGGCGGCGACGCTGGGGCCGGAGGGCGTGCTGGCGTGGGATGGCGCGGAGTTCCACCATCGCGCCGCCTTCCAGGTGCCGGTGGCGGATACGACGGGGGCGGGCGACCTCTTCCATGCGGGGTTTATCTTCGGCCTGCTTAAAGGCTGGCCGCTCGACCGGCAGCTGGACTTTGCGTGTGCGGCGGCGGCGTTGAACTGCATGAAGGTGGGCGCGCGGGGCGGAATCGGGAGCAGGGAAGAAGTCAAAGCGTTGATGGTGAGCGAGGAGCGGTATGCGGTGCTGGATACGAGTGTGTGGCTGCATGGAGTCAAGGGAGCAGTGAGCGAACTTGTTCCGGCAGAGGATCGTTAGTAGAGTGACCAACTTACGGGTGGCTTGGTGCTTCTGAAATACATATGCCGAATGAAATGTATACGAAGTTTATGAAGGACCCCGATCGTGTGTCGCGGCGGGCGGAGCTTGCGGCCTTCGCGGGTCCTAATGCCAGTAAGTTTCTAAAGACTTACGATGTGCAGGCGGCGAGGCTACAGCGAGCGCCGGGCGAGAAGAGTGTGTTCCGTTTCTTTCAAGGCGATTTTATCTGGCCTGCTTTTTTCGTTGGTCCGGTGTGGTTCTTCTACCGGAAGATGTGGGTATGGGGTGCAGGAGCGGCAGTCATCATCCTGATCCTCGGTCTCATCCCGGTGACGTCCCGGCTCTCTATTCCCATTGCTGTAGCGATGGCCGGGAGTAGTTCGCTGATCTATCTGGCTCATGCAGCGAAGACGATTGAGCGGATTCGCGCGGCAAGCGCTACTGGCGTGTTAACTGAGGCGGAGTTGGCGGTTGCGGGTGGGGTATCCAAGCGAGCAGGATGGATTGCCGGTGTGATCTACGGTCTTCTCACAGCTTATGGGCTTTATGGTGCAGTGTTGGACATCGTGGCAGGAAGGTTGCCGCAATGAGTAATTCTTCCGGAGCTTACCGTATGCTAAGCAGGTGATGAACCAGACGATTCGTATAGGAAGCCGAGGGTCGCAGTTGGCGCTCTGGCAGGCAAACCATGTGTTGTATGCGCTGCGCGATGCGGGGTACAAGGCCGAGGTCGAGGTGATCCGCACGACGGGCGACCGGATGCAGCAGCCGGGCTTCGTGCCGCCGCCGGGCGTGGACGGGAAGGGTATCTTTATCAAGGAGATCGAAGAGGCGCTGGAGAGCGGACGGATCGATCTGGCGGTGCACTCGCTCAAAGACCTGCCGACGGTGCTTGCGCCGCAGTTTACGCTGGCGGCGATCCCGAAGCGGGCGGACGCACGGGATGTGTGGGTGTGTGAGCCGTACTGGGCGCTGCATACGCTGCCCGACGGCGGACGGATTGGGACGACGAGCCCTCGACGGCGGGCGCAGATTCTCGCGTTACGGCCGGACGTGGAGTTCGTAGAGATTCGCGGCAACATCGACACCCGGCTGAAGAAGCTCGACAAGGGCGATGCCGACGCGCTGGTGCTGGCGGCGGCGGGGCTGGACCGGTTGAAGCGCACGGAGTCGGTGCATCAGCGGTTTTCACCGGAGGAGATGTGTCCGGCACCGGGCCAGGGCGCGCTGGCGCTGGAGACACGGGCGGCGACGTATTCGCTGGATGAGGAGCGGGATGAGTATGTGCGGGGGGCGGTGGCGTTTTTGGAGCATCCGCGCACCCGCTTCGCGGTGGAGGCGGAACGGGCGGTGCTTCATGCGCTGGGCGGCGGATGTATGTTGCCGGTGGGGGCGTATTGCGAGCCGCATGAGGATGGATACAAGCTGTACGCCCAGGTGGTCGCGCCGGACGGCGAGGCGATGGTGCAGCTGACGGCCTGCTCGAGTGGGCGAGGAGCGGAGGCGCTGGGGCAGGGGATGGCGGAGGAGCTGATCGCGCGTGGTGCGCTTGAGCTTCTGACAGTGGCCGAGACGGCGTGAGCCTGTCAGGCAAGCGGGTGCTGGTGACGCGGTCGCGCGAACAGGCCTCGGAGCTGGCGGTTCGTCTGCAGGCCATGGGCGCAGAGGTGGTGCTGGTGCCGGCGATTGAGATCGCGCCGCCGTCGTCGTGGTGTGCGCTCGATGCGGCATTGGCTTGCGTGCGGAGCTTCGATTGGGTGGTGTTTACGAGTGCGAACGCAGTACGGGCGTTTGCGGAGCGGGCGCGGCGGCTGGGGTTTGTGGCGTCGCCGAAGAAGGTTACGGTGGTGGGCCCGGCTACGGCGAAGGTGGCTTCGGAGATGGGATTCGGGGTTGATCTGGTGCCGCCCGTGTTTGTGGCGGAGTCATTAGGCGAGGCTCTAAGGCCGTTGGTGGCAGGTGCGGCAGTGTTGCTGGTGCGGGCCGAGGTTGCGCCGGAGGTGTTGCCGGAGATGCTACGGGCGGCGGGCGCGCTCGTCACAATCGCTAGCGCGTACCGGACAGTGGTGCCGAAGCAATCAGTCGAGGCGCTGCGAACGTTGTTTTCGGAGGGGGTGAACTACCCGGATGCGGTGACGTTTACAAGTGGGTCTACGGTGACGAATCTACTGACGCTGCTCGATGCGGGTGGGCTGACTTTGCCGCCGGGGATTGCGCTAGTGTCGATTGGGCCGGTGACTTCGCGAGCGTTGCGGGAGGCGGGGATGGAGCCGTCTGGAGAGGCTGAAGAAGCCACTCTTGAGAGTCTTTGCGAGGCTGTAGAGCGTTGCCTTACTTCCCCTGCGGCGGACGCGGCTTCTTTTCGGGAGTGATAAATAGAAGGCCAGCTCGGGGATTGTGGTTGTCACCGGAAGAGTGACCGCACCGTTTGCAGTGCAGTCATCGGTCTGGTTGATCTACTACTAAGTCCTTTGTTAGATCACCTATCGAAAAACAGAAAAGTTCGTCTGATCAGGATGACAGCTTGTAAGGAGGGGCTAGCCGGCTTTTTCTAGCAGGACGGGCAGCGTGGAGTCGCGCTTGAGGACCATCGATTCGGTGATGACGAGGTCCTTGATCTTCTTGTTGCCGGGGACGTGGTACATCAGGTCGAGCATCAGCTCTTCGAGGATCATGCGGAGGCCGCGCGCGCCGACCTTGCGGTGGAGGGCGTCGCGGGCGATGGCCTTGGCGGCGTCGTCGGTAAAGGTGACCTTGACGCCCTCGTACTCGAAGAGCTTTTGGTACTGCTTGAGGATAGCGTTCTTGGGCTTGGTGAGGATCTCGATCAGCGCGGCTTCGTCGAGCTCGTCCAGTATACCGAGGACAGGGAGCCGGCCAACAAACTCCGGGATGAGGCCGTATTTGAGTAGGTCCTGCGGTTCGGCCTGGCGGAGGAGTTCGGCGTCGCGCTGGGCGCGGATGGGGAGCACGTCGTTCGGCAAGGCGTTCGGATCGGCGATGGCGCGGAAGCCAAGGGCTTTCTTGCCGATGCGGCGGCCGATCACCTTCTCCAGCCCAACGAACGCGCCGCCGCAGATGAAGAGGATGTTGGTGGTGTCGACGGCGGTGAACTCCTGATGCGGGTGCTTGCGTCCACCCTGCGGCGGAACGTTGGCAACGGTGCCTTCGAGGAGCTTGAGCAGGGCCTGCTGGACGCCTTCGCCCGAGACGTCGCGGGTGATGGAGGGGTTCTCGTCCTTACGGCCAATCTTATCGATCTCGTCGATGTAGATCATGCCGGATTGGGCGCGGGCCACATCACCGTCGGCGGCCTGAAGGAGCTTGAGGATGATGTTCTCGACATCCTCGCCGACGTAGCCCGCCTCAGTCAGGGTGGTGGCGTCCACGATGGCGAAGGGCACGTCGAGCATCTTGGCCATGGTCTGCGCGAGCAGCGTCTTGCCGGAGCCGGTAGGGCCGACGAGCAGGATGTTCGACTTCACGAGCTCCACCTCGTTGCCGCGGATCTTGTTCATCTGGACGCGCTTGTAGTGGTTGTAGACGGCGACCGCGAGCTTCTTCTTGGTCTGCTCCTGGCCGATGACGTACTCGTCGAGGAAGGCCTTGACCTCCTGCGGCTTGGGCAGATGTTGCGGCGCGGCGCCAGGCGCGGCTTCGGTGCGATCATCTTCGAGGATGGAGTTGCAGACGGCGACGCACTCGTCGCAGATATAGGCGCGGGGGTAGTCGGATGGAGAGGAGATGAGCTTGGCTACGGCGTCCTGCGACTTGTGGCAGAAGGAGCAGCGTAGCGACTCGTCCGTGCCTCGTGAGGTCTTCATGCGTGGGAAAACTCCTGGGATGCCACCCGATTGACTCTCTTCAGTTTACACCTGGAATCGATTCCGCTAGGGACAGGCATCCAGCGTTTAACGCTGCGAAGTACCCCTTGCGGCATATTACGAGTATGCGGCGGAACTACGCGGAGGCGATCAGCGTGAGCGAGGTGGAGGCGAGCTGCTCGGGCGTGTAGTGGCGGAACTCGGGGGCGATCTCCATGGTTTGCAGCTGTGCCAGGTGTGCGGGATTGGGCGTGAACTCGGCTGATTGGATAGCGAGGCCGCGCGCGTCGGCCATCTCGATGAAGTCGATGGGGCGGAGGCGGTTCTGGTACTGGATAGCATTGTTCCAGCGGCTCCACTGCGGCTCGGAGAAACTGAGGTAGTTCAGCTGCGTGATGGTGTTGTCGGAGTAGGCGTAGTGATCTCCACAGTTGACGCAGTGGAGCACGTGGCCGCGCGGACGCAAGAGGCGCTTGGCCTCGGCGAAGACCTCGACCAGGATCGGCGCGGGAACGTGCTCGAAGACGTTGTTGGAGGTGATGAGGTCCATGCTGCCGGCCTCCCATTGCGTGGCGGCGGCGTTGCACGGGGCTTTGTAGGTGATGTTGGCGGCGGGGAGGATGGCTTCGCTGCGGATGAGGCGGTCGTAGGTGCGATGGACCTGCTCGGGCGTGGCGAAGGGATGGAAGGCGGGGTGGTCAAGATGGTCACGCAGGGCGAGCAGGGTGCGCCGGACGGCTGACTCGCGGAGATGCGGGTGGAGATCGACCGTATGGACGTGACGGAAGCCGGCTAGGGCGAGGGACAGCGGAAAGGTGGGGAGCCAGCCGGTGCCGATCTCGAGAATGCGGCTCCTAGCGGGATCGAGGTCGAGGCGGGCCATGCGTTCGAAGAGGACGGTCACATCCTGCTCAAACGCGCCGTGAATGCGCTCGTCAGAACGGAGGCTGCCGAGGCTGCGCTGCAGGAGGTAGTTGCAGCTCGTGCCGCCGGGCAGCATACTCAGGGTGCGCTGAATGGCTCCTTTGGCTTTCCAGTTCATCCTGAGGTCCGTTCCGTCGTACTACGTGCGGGGCCGGTCGATGATGTCGTCGATGATGCCGTACTCCTTGGATTGGGCGGCGGTCATGATAAAGTCGCGCTCGACGTCGCGCTCGATGCGGTCGAGCGCCTGTCCGGTGCTGAGGCTCATCAGCTTGTTGGTGATCTCGCGAATGCGGAGGATCTCGCGGGCATGGATGTCGATGTCCGTGGCCTGTCCGCTCAGCCCGCCCATGGACGGCTGGTGGATGAGGATGCGGGAGTTCGGCAGGGCGAATCGCTTGCCCTTTTTACCCGCCATCAGGAGGAACGCACCCATCGACGCGGCCTGGCCGATGCAGAAGGTGACCACATCATTCTTGATGTACTGCATGGTGTCGTAGATCGCAAGACCGGCCGTAATGGAGCCGCCGGGCGAGTTGATGTAGAGCTGGATGTCCTTCTCCGGGTC
>CAXTUR010000056.1:0-18562 GCA_964247455.1 uncultured Acidobacteriaceae bacterium
CTTTCAGGTCGCGGGGGATGCGGCGGCGCTGGTGGGGGCGTTGAAGGAGCGCGGGGTGCTGGCGAGCGCGGTTGGGCCGCGAAGTGTGCGGTTGGTAACGCATTTCGATGTAGAGCGTGAGGCATGTGAAAGGGCGGCGGCGGTGTTGGTGGGGGAGTTGGGCAAGGTGGCTTAGTCTGGCTGTCGAAGCCAGGTTGCGACGACGAGGCTGTTGCGAAGGCGGGGCACCCGGTTCTGGCGCGACGAACGCGGATTCCCTTCGGGAATGACAACCAGAAAAGCGCCGGATTACAGAAGATCGTTTGCATGATCGGTGGATTCATCGTGCGTTCGCAATTGCGGCGTGGGCGGTGCGCTACCCTGAAGGCGTTCACCCGAGGGGTATGTCTTTGAGTCAAACGATCTTCGTGTTGGAAGATGACGCGGATATTTCGCGATTGGTGCAGTATCACCTGGAGAGCGCGGGCTTTACGGTGTGGCCGTATCTTGCGCCGCGCGACATCATCGGCGATGCCGAGCGGCAGCCTCCGGCGCTCTTTTTACTGGACATCATGGTCCCGGGCGGCGATGGGCTGGACCTGTGCCGGCGGCTGCGGCTGAATCCTTCGCTGTCGACGGTGCCGATCATCTTTCTGACGGCGCGGGCGGCGGAGAACGACCGCGTGCACGGGCTGGAGCTGGGCGCTGACGACTACATCACGAAGCCATTTGCGACGCGCGAACTGGTGGCCCGGGTGAAGGCGGTGCTGCGACGGTTTGAGCGGCCGACGGGGCCTTCGCTGATCAAGTTCGAGCAGATTGAGATTGACGCGAATGCGATGCAGCTGCGGGTGAACGGCGATCTAGTAATGACGACGGCCACCGAGTTCCGTCTGCTGGATTACTTAGCGCGTCATCCAGGACGGGTCTTCTCGCGCGATCATCTGCTGGACGCCGTGTGGGGCGATGCGCGCTTCGTTACTCCTCGCTCCGTCGATGTGTACGTCCGGCGGATTCGCGAGAAGATCGAGGCCGATGCGGAGACGCCGCGCTACCTCAAGACCATGCGGGGTGCGGGCTATCGCTTTGAGATTCCCAAGGGTGCCACGGCGTAGCGGACGATGCGTTAGGATGCAGCGGTGAGCTTGTGGAATACCGTGTCGGTCCGGGTAGGCGTGGGGATGGTCTTGCTGACGGCGGGCCTCCTTGGCGTGGGACGTGTGCGATCCCCTCTGCTCTGGGGGCTATGCTTTGGGCTGGCGGCGGTGATTGCCTGTGCCCTCGGTTGGTGGATCGCTTGGGTGCTTCGTAAGGAGCTGCAGCCGGTGATGACGTTGTGCGCTGTGGACGCAAACTCTGCGGCAGTACCGGCGATTGCGGTCCGCGAGTTCGAGGAGCTGGGTGCGAAGGTACATGGGTCGCTGCAGCGGCTCGATCAAGTGCTGGATGCCTCGGTGAACGCCCGGCAGGAGCTTGAGGCCATGCTTGACTCCATGCAGGACGCGGTGGTCGCGGTGGACGCCGCCGGGCGTATCCAGTGGACGAACCTGCGGATGCAAAGGCTTGTACCGAGCGCGTCCTTTTCGGCGACGATCCGGGTTGGCCATGCGCTGGTGCAGGCGGTGCGCGATCCGGATGTGCTGGAGTCCGTCCACGCTGCGCTGACGCATCGGCAGGTGTCGGAGCGGCGATCGATCTCGTTGATTCCCGGGCGCATCTTCGAGGTGAGCGCGGCTCCCATGCCCGGCGGCGGCGCGGTGGCGGTCTTGCACGACATCACCCGCATCGAGCAGATCGAGCGGACGCAGCAGGACTTTGTCGCCAATGTGTCACACGAGCTGCGCACCCCGCTGACCTCGATTACGGGATATGTCGAGACGCTGCTCGACCATGAAGCCGGTCTAAGTCCGCTGGCGAAGGAGTTTCTGGGGACGATCCTCAAGAACGCGACCCGCATGAACCGCCTGACCGAAGAGCTGCTGGTGATGGCTCGGATCGATGCGGCCGAGCAGGAGCTGCATCCCGCGCCCATACGGGCCGATGTGCTGGTGCGCGACGCAGTGGAGGGCATGAGCGGCTTGGTGCAGGACAACGACGCGGTGTTGGAGATCGGGGACGTGACGGCGACCCAGGTCTTTGCGGACACCGACGCGGTGCAGCAGATCCTCGGCAATCTGATCGAGAACGCGATCAAGTATGGACGGGCACGGAACGCGGGGCAGTCGCGGGTGATCCTGAGCGCGCGCGAGGTGACGGAGCCGTATGAGGCGGTGGAGTTCAGCGTGCGGGACTTTGGGCAGGGCATCGCGTCGGAGCATCTGAACCGCATCTTCGAACGGTTCTACCGGGTGGATAAGGCGCGGTCGCGCGAGTCGGGAGGAACGGGACTGGGGCTGGCGATCGTGAAACACATGGTGCAGGCGCAGGGCGGATGGATACGCGCGGAGAGCGAGTTGAACGCTGGGAGTAACTTCTTGTTTACTTTACCGAAGGCACTCTACCCGGTGCCCTGATGTGGCTTTCTTTTGAACTTGATAGGTATGTAACGCGCCCGTAACACAACCTGTGGAGACTCGAAGAGTTACTCTCCATCCATTCTGATTCGTACATCGAAGGGAACACCCGTGAGACTTAAGACAATTGCAGCGGCAGGAATCTTTGCAGCGACCACTATGGCGGCGTGCGCGCAGAATCTGAACGGCGCCGGCGCGACGTTCCCTTACCCGATCTATTCGCGCTGGTTCAGCGAGTACAAGGCCGAACATCCAAACGTCCAGATCAACTATCAGTCGATCGGCTCGGGCGGGGGCATACGGCAGGTCTCTGAGGGCACGGTCGACTTCGGAGCGAGCGACGGGCCCATGAGCGACGAGGCAATGAAGTCGGCGAAGGTGAAGACCATGCATATCCCGACCGTCCTCGGCGCCGTAGTGCCGGTCTACAACCTTAAGGGTGTGACGCAGGAGCTCAATTTTTCGGGAGAAGTCATCGCGGACATCTATCTGGGCACGATTTCGAGCTGGAGCGACCCGCGCATCGCCAAAGACAATCCGGGCGTGAAGTTTCCGAACGATCCGATTTTGCCGGTCTATCGCTCGGACGGCAGCGGGACGACCTTCATCTTCACCGATTATCTTTCCAAAGTGAACGCGGACTTCAAGAGCAAAGTTGGCAATGCGACTTCGGTCAGGTGGCCCACGGGCATCGGCCAAAAGGGCAACGAGGGCGTGGCGGGCATGGTGCGCCAGTCGCCGAACTCCTTTGGCTATGTCGAGCTGATCTATGCGCGCGGCAACAATATGCAGTTCGGTTCGGTGAAGAACGCGGCGGGCAAGTTCGTCAAGGCTTCGACCGAGGGTGTAACAGAGGCGGCGGCGGGCGCAAAGATTCCGGCGGACTATCGTGTTTCGATCACTAACGCTCCGGGCGCCAACGCGTATCCGATCTCGAGCTTTACCTGGCTGCTGATCCCGGTGCAGTCTACCGATCCGGCGAAGGGCAAGGCGCTGCAAGGATTTCTTGAGTGGATGCTCGATAAGGGGGAGGGCGAGGCCGCTTCGATGACCTATGCTCCCCTGCCGAAGCCGGTGCAGGACCGGGTGCGCGCGACGATCAAGCAAGTAAAGTAACCGGGTCCGTTCGCCGCGCTGTCGTTCCGGGCAGCACGGCGATGCTTTTCGCAGATGCAAGACTCTTGATCGCAGGAAAAGAACGTGTCTCCAGGTCCCATGACGCTTGAAAGAGATCGAAAACCATTGACACCGTCAGGGTTCGCTTTGCCGGTGGTGCTGGACTCTGGCGTGCGTCCAGCTCCCGCCGTGGCGCAGCCCCCTTCGGCCATTCGGCAGTATCTTAGCCAGCGAGGCAGCGGACGCGGAGCCGACTCGGCCTTTTCGGCTGTGATGCTGCTGTGTGCGCTCAGCATCTTCGCCATCGTCGTCTTTATTGCTTACATCTTAGTGGCGCGGTCGAGCCTCAGCCTGCACGCTTTTGGCTGGAAGTTCTTCACGCGGCAGGCGTGGGACCCGGTCTCGGGCGACTTCGGCGCGCTCCCGTTTATTTACGGCACGCTGGCGACCTCGTTCCTGGCGTTGTTGATGGCGGTCCCGCTCGCGCTGGGCGTGGCGGTGTTTTTGACGGAGCTTTGCCCACGTGCCCTACGCGCGCCCATCTCCTTCCTGACGGAGATCCTCGCGGCCATCCCGAGCGTTGTGTACGGGCTTTGGGCGGTGTTTGTGCTGGTGCCGTTGATGCGAGACTCGCTCGGCCCTTTTCTGAAGAAGTATCTCGGCTGGACGGGCTTCTTTGAAGGGTCGAACTTTGGGGTCGGCCTGCTGACCGCGAGCATCATCCTGGCAATTATGATTCTTCCCATCATCTCGTCGCTCACGCGCGACATTATGACGGCGGTGCCGAACTCGCAGCGCGAAGCCATGCTGGCGCTCGGCGCGACGCGGTGGGAGATGATCCGGACTGGCGTTCTTCGGAATGCGCGCATCGGGATCGTGGGCGCGGTGATGCTGGGGTTGGGCCGCGCGCTGGGCGAGACGATGGCCGTCACGATGGTGATTGGCAATCATCCGGACATCGCCAAATCGCTCTTTGCGCCGGGGTACACGCTGGCAAGTGTGATCGCGAATGAGTTCTCCGAAGCGACGGACAATCTCTACCTGAGCGCGTTGATCGAGATCGGCCTTGCGCTCTTTCTGGTGACCATCGTGGTGAATGCGATCGCGCGGCTGCTGGTTTGGGCCGTCACGCGCGGCGCACCGGCGAGGGTGGCCTAGCATGAGCACACAACCGATCAATGTACAAATGCAGTCCATGCGGCTGAACCGCGCGTGGCGGGCCGGGATGAACCACTTCGTTACGGGGCTGTCGGTCCTGGCGACGGTGTTGGTGATCGCGCCGTTGGTGGCCATCCTCGCATACCTCGTCTATAAGGGCGCAAGCTCGTTGAACCTCGCCTTCTTTACGCACATTCCGCGCCCTGTCGGCGAGGTAGGTGGCGGCATGGCAAACTCCATCGTCGGCTCGGGCGTGGTGCTTGCGCTGGCGAGTTCCATGGGGATTCCCATCGGCATCGCGGCGGGCGTGTACCTGGCGGAGTTTGGCCGGGGAAAGACGCTGGCGAACCTGATCCGCTTCACCGCCGACGTGCTGAACGGGGTGCCGTCCATCGTGATGGGGATCGCGATCTACTCGCTCGTCGTGATGCAGCAGAAGCACTTTTCGGCGTTGGCTGGGGGAATCGCGCTGGCGATCATGATGGTCCCGACGATCACGCGGACGACCGAAGAGATGCTGGCCACGGTGCCCCATGCCATCCGCGAGGCCGCCCTGGGGCTGGGCGTGCCGAAGTGGCGGACGGTGCTTTCGGTCAGCCTGCGGACGGCGTCGCCGGGCATCATTACCGGGTGCATGCTGGCGTTTGCGCGTGTGGCGGGTGAGACGGCTCCTCTACTGTTCACTGCGTTCGGTAATCAGTTCTGGAGCTTCAAGCTGAACGAGCCAATCGCCGCTCTCCCGCTACAAATTTACGTCTACGCGATCTCGCCCTATGACGAATGGCACCGGTTGGCGTGGGCCGGATCGCTGGTGCTGATCGTCCTGATTATGGTTTCGGTCACGCTGGTCCGCATCTTCGCCGGGCGAGGGATTTTGAAAGGAAACAGCTAGTGGGAGTTGGGATCGACGTAGAAAACCTGAACGCCTGGTACGGCACGACGCACACGTTGCAGGACATCAACCTGAAGATGCCGGCCAACAATGCGACGGCGTTGATCGGTCCCTCAGGGTGCGGAAAATCGACGTTTGTGCGCTGCCTGAACCGGATGCACGAGACCAATCCGATCGCGCGGGCGACGGGCAAGGTGAAGATGGGAGACGTGGACATCTACGCCGACGCCTCGCCGGTTGAGATTCGGCGGCGGGTAGGCATGGTGTTTCAACGGCCCAACCCGTTCCCGACGATGTCGATCTACGACAACGTCGCGAGCGGCTTAAAGCTGAACGGCTTTTCAAACCGCAAGGTGCTGGACGAGACCGTGGAACGCAGTCTGAAGCAGGCGGCGCTCTGGGAAGAGGTCAAGGACGACCTGAAGAAGAAGTCGGGCGCGAGCCTTTCGGGCGGACAGCAGCAGCGGATGTGCATCGCGCGCGCGCTGGCGGTCGACCCCGAGGTGCTGCTGATGGATGAGCCAGCGTCCGCGCTCGATCCGGTCTCCACCTCGAAGATCGAGGACCTCATCTTTCAATTAAAGACGCAGTACACCATTGTGATCGTCACGCACAACATGCAGCAGGCAGCGCGTGTGGCGGAGAACACCGGTTTCTTTCTGAACGGCAAGATGGTCGAGTTCGATTCGACGCACAAGATCTTCACGAATCCAAAAGACAAGCGCACGGAGGACTACATCACCGGGAGGTTCGGCTGATGGCGAGAGTGAAGTTCCACCAGAATCTGGACGACCTGAAGGAGCGGTTGCTTGTGATGGCCGGCATGGCGGAGCAGGCCATCCAGCGCTCGATCGAGGCATATCGGTCGCGCGATCTGTCTATCTGTGAGCTGGTCTTCCGGTCGGAGCCGGCGATCAACCGGCTGGAGCGCGAGATCGATCAACTGGCGCTCGATCTGCTGGCGATGGAGCAGCCCATGGCCATCGATCTGCGCTTCATCCTGTCGGTCATCCGCATCAACGCCGATCTCGAGCGGGTGGGCGATCAGGCGGTCAACATCGCCGTGCGGGTGCGCGAGATGGGCGCATTCGCCAACATTGATTTGCCCGTGGACATCCCCAAGCTGGCGTCCCTGGCCTCGGCCATGGTGCGCAAGGCGTTGCAAGCGTTTATCGAGGGCGACGCGGAGCTGGCGGAGTCCGTGCTGACGATGGACGATCAGGTGGACGAGATGAACGACGCGGCGTTCTACGCGCTCAGTACACTCATCAAGGAGAAGCCAGACCTATCGCCGCAGTCGCTGAACGCGCTGATCATTGCGCGCAATCTGGAGCGGGTCGGCGATCACGCGACCAACATCGCGGAGGACGTAATCTTCTGGGTGCGCGGCGCGGATGTACGGCATAACAGTATGGCGGTCTAACGCCTTTGCCTTTCAGCTTGTCGTTCCCGAAGGGAATCTGCGTCTCCAAACCATCATCCATAAAGTGGGTGCACCATAATCAGTGCATCCTGATTTTCGGGGTTGATCTGGATCTAAGTTCTTTGTTTTGTAGATCACTTATCAAAAAACACAAAAGTTCAAGAATTTCTTACCCCTGCATGGCGGTAGGACCGTCGTCCACCCACCAGGTATGAGCCGGCATCAAGGGATGGTAGAGCATCAGGCGGACAGCCTCCGACGGCGCGACAGTTCGGGCATAGGTCCGCATCTGCGGCTCGTACTGGGTGCGCTGCTGTTTCAGGAAGGCGTCGAGACCTTCGCGGCCGTGAGTGGCGGTCTTGAAGTCGACGATCCAGAGATGGGTGTCGCCGTGTGTGCAGGGCTCCGGGCCTGCGTGGAAGGTGCGATCGAAACGGACGGTAGTGGGCTTCTCGTTCCAGGCGGTTAGGGCGTATTCGGAGGCGGCTCCGGGGTGCGAAGCAAGGAGCCAGCGGCCGGTCTCATCCTGAAGCGTGTTGGTAAGCGCGCTAAGGACGCGCTGGGCCAGGCGTTCCGCTTGCGCGGGGGGCAGGCCCCCGGCGCGCAGAACGGCGGTGACGCGCGGCGTCCAAAGCGCGATCTCGCGGAGGACGGCTTCGTACGAGGTGCCCGCGGCCATGCGCTGGGCAAGCAGATCGAGGAAGGTGTGGACCGCGTTGCCGAAGACGCGCGCGGCAAAGGAGCCCTCGGGCCGAGCTGGTGTGGGCGATGTCTGATGGTTGGCGTGGGCGCGTGTCTGCGTCAACGGAGGTGACGTGGCGAGTGAGGCTTGTACGTCAAAGCCGCTGGGGAGGCGATGAAGCAGTGGCGGCGGCTCGGCGGTGGCTTCGGACGCGGCGGCGAGGGCCAGCCCTGTCTCTTGTGGCCTCAGCTTGATGGGAACGACAGCGGCTCCCTGGGCGAAGTGGCTGCGCGCCGCGGGCCAGGCGGCCTGGAGAAGGCTACCCGGGGCGGGGGTGATCTCACCGGCGGCGCTATGCTGCGGCGCGGCGAAGAGGTGCAGCTCCTCGCGGGCGCGGGTGCAGGCGACGTAGAGGAGGCGCTTGCGCTCGGCGGCCTCCCGGGCGTTTTCCAGGCCTCGGAGCCAATCGTTGAGCTCGCGGGAAGGTTCGCCGCGTCCCGCTATCGGCGCAAGAACGACGTGGGCGGAGTCGGCGTCGAGGGTGTCGAGTTCAGCCCAGGTCAGCAGCGGCGTGCGGTTGGTGCGGCTCCGGCGTTCGAGCGCGGGGACGAAGACCACGTCCCATTCGAGCCCTTTGGCTTTGTGGATGGTGAGGAGGTCCACGGCTCCGGGGGTGGGTGGAGAGTCGGCGTAGAGTGTTTTCAGGCGCTGCTCCAGCGTCTTTGCGAGATTGCCTTCGCTGTGCTCCAGCTCGTCCAGCAGCTGGAAGAAGCGTGTGCTGTTGGCGATCTCTTCGGGAGTGAGGTAAAGATGGCCGCCCAGGCCGTGCCAGGTGCGATCCACCCATTGCGCGAGACGAAGTTTGCCGCGTTCGGCTTCGGCGGCTCGCATGATGGTGGCGAGCCGGTCGAGCCGTTGGCGGCCATCAGGGGAGAGCAGGTTGCGGCGTTCGGAGATGAGGGCGGGAACGAGTGCTTCGGCCAGGTCCGGGTCGTCTCCAGCGGCTAGGGTGTGGAGGTCCGAAAGGGTAAGCCCGCACCAGGGCGCGCGCAGGATGGCGAGCCACGCGACCCGGTCGGCGGGATGCAGCAGCGCGCGGGTAAGGGCGAGCAGGTCGAGGATCTCCTGGCGTTCGCCCAGCAGGTCGATGTCGACGGCGCGGAAGGGAACGGAAGCGGTGCCGCCTTCTGGCCGACGGTCGCGCTTGAACTCGGCGACGATCTCGGCCAGGTGTGACCGGGAGCGGACCAGGACGGCGATGCTCCACGGCTTAGACCGGCCTGGTGGCAGAGGCTGGGCGCGCCATTGCTCCGCGAGCTGGCGGATGGCGAGCGCCTCGCCGCGCGATTGCCGCTGGCGGTCCTCCGCGTTGGCACTGGCCGGCAGAAGGACGGTGTGCCAGTCACGAGCGTCGGTACCCGTCGTGTCGCGGACAGGGGTGGCGGCGACGAACGGCACATCTTCCGGATGGAGCGGGGTGACCTCGCGCGGAAACAGAAGGGAGAAGTCGTCGTTGGCGTCTCCGACCAGGTCGCGCTGGGAGCGGAAGTTGGCGGTGAGCCGGAGCGTGCCGACGGGCAGGTCGCCGAGTTTGCCGGTACGCATGGTGCGGACAAACCGCTCCACCCGCGCCTGGCGGAAGAGGTAGATGGATTGTTTGGGATCGCCGACGAGGAAGACGGTCTGGCTCGCCCCGTCCCAGCCGTAGGTCAGCAGTTCGATGAGGTCGTACTGCGAGGTCGAGGTGTCCTGCATCTCGTCGACCAGGAGATGCTGAAGCCGGAGGCCCAGCGCGGCGGCGAGGTCATCACCCTCCGTGTCGCGGCGAAGGGCGGCGCGGGCAAGCAGGCCAAGTTCGGTGAAGTCGCATTCGCCGCGCTGGGCGAAGACGAGTTGGAGCTCGACGAGCGCGCGCTGGAGGATGCGGAAGAGCGCCTTGGCGACGAGCCACTGCTCCGGGGGGTACTTGGCG
This sequence comes from uncultured Acidobacteriaceae bacterium, assembly GCA_964247455.1. Taxonomy (GTDB): domain Bacteria; phylum Acidobacteriota; class Terriglobia; order Terriglobales; family Acidobacteriaceae; genus Edaphobacter. Next base: position 9,736 of record CAXTUR010000056.1, read on the forward strand.
GGCGGCAGGCAGCGGACTTTACCGAAGGCGGTGAGGAGGTCGTCGCGCTGGCTCCAGGCTTCGAGGATGTCGCCCAGGATGCCGTGGTAGGGCGACTTGCGGTTGTAGTCGTGGACGCCGATCGTCCGTTTGTTGAGGCCTTTTTCCTTGCGCCACCCGTTCGATCCTGTGGCGAGCAGATGGATCAACGCTTTCCAGTGGGCGAGGTGGTCGGCGGTCTCGCCCGGAGCGTTGCGGAGGTTGGCGCAGAGGGCGAACGGCGAGGCGCTGCCCGCGTAGCCGGCCATGTGCCCAAGTTCACTGGCGACCCCGGTAAGGGCTTCGAGGATCTCGACCGGGATGCTCTTGGCCAGCTGTTGGAGGCCTGCGCAGATGGCCTGGTCGAGCGCGCGCTCCAGGCGTGGGAGGACGGTCGCGTCGAGCTCCGGGTCGCTGAGCGCGCCTCCGGAAAGCGGAACGAGGCTGCCCCATTGGTCCCGGAGGTTGAGCATCTCGGCCAGGAGGCGTTCGCAGTCGAGGAGGTTGCCGTCGCGGTGGAGCAAGAGGGTGCGAAGCGCTTCGGTGAGGAGATCGTCGCCACCGCCAAGATGGAGGAAGGTGCGCCGGGCGGCCTCGCGGTAGAGCGGAGCGGCGTCGAGCACAGGCGCGAGCTGGCCGCCGCTGCCAGAGAGCACGGGCAGGGAGCGGGCGATCTCCGCGCAGACAGAGTCGATAGTGCGGATGCGGAGACGGCTGGCGTTCTCAAGCAGATGCCAGCCGAGTGCGGCGTCGCGTTGGAGAACGGCCAGGGCGAACTCGCGGGTCTCGCGGTCGAACTTGCTGTGGACCGGTGCGGCGGAGGCGGCGGCTTCGAGCTGGGTCAAGACGCGCTCCCGGAGTTCACCGGTCGCTTTGACGGTGAAGGTGATGGCGAGCACCTGCTCGGGCTCGGTTACGGATTCGTCCGCGAGCAGCTTGAGCAGGCGCTGGATGAGGAGGCCCGTCTTGCCGGAGCCAGCGGGGGCTTCGACGATCCAGGAGTGGCGGATGTCGAGGGCTTGCGCGCGCTGATCGGCGTCCGGCGGATCGTCGACGGTTGGGCGGGGGGTTTGGCGGCGGTCTTGATTGCCTCCAACCAGGAAGAGGTTAGCCATCTACATCCCCAGCGTCCCCGGCGGGGTCGTCTTCGTCGTCGGCGGCCTGGAGCAGCGTGATGTCGAGGCGGCAAAGCAGGCGCTGCTGGCAGTACTGGCAGGTGTGCGGGTAGCTCTTGGGGCGCACGCGGAGGTCGCCGCGATGGAAGTCCTCGGCCAAGGTGGTGAGGGTATCGCGCCAGGCATCGACCTGCGCTTCGAGGGTGCCGGTTGGCAGCTTTGCCGACTTGAGGAGGATGTCCTCCTGCGTAGCGTAGCCTTCGAGAGCCATGTCTTTGCCAGCGCGGATGTTAGCGAAGGCGACACCCGCCAGCAGATTCGTGGAGGTAACGGCGTAGAGGGGAAGCTGTGGCTCGTCTGGCCGGCCGGTGAGCCAGTGCGCGGGCCGGGTCTCGCCCGTCTTGTAGTCGAGGATCACGTCGCCAAACTCGGTCTCGTCCACACGGTCGACGCGCAGGGTGAGCCGCAGCGGGCCGATGCGCACATCGTCCAGGGTGAGCTCTTCGGCGCGCACGGCGAAGGGGACCTTGCGGTCAAGCTCCTTGAGCAGCCAGCTGTCGAGTACGGTGAGGAGCCGCTCACACTGGACGTCGAGGTAGGCGGCGGGCCACGCACCGGCGTTCGAGGCGACGGTCTTTGCCAGCGCGTCTTCGATGGCGTCGGCGAGCAGGGCGCGACGGTGATCGGGAGAAAGCTCGCGGAGAGCGTCCTGTGTCTGGACCTGACTCCAGAAGGTCTGGAGGATGCGATGGACGACGCTGCCCCGGTCGCGGGCGTTCATGCCCGGCTCGGCCGCTTCCAGTGCTGTGGCGTAGAGGCGGCGCTCGCCAAAGGCGCGGAAGCCGCAGGCAGCTTGCAGCTTGAGGACCTCGGCGCCGCCCTTGAGGATCTGGTCGGGAAGAGGCGGAAGGGTGGTGGTATCGTCGATGGTTTCGAGTGCGACGGGCGGCGGCGGGAGAGGCAGCGGAGCCGCTTCGACGGGTTTCAAGGACAGCTCGGTGAGCGCGGAGGCCGGGCGCTGGTGCGTGTCGGGAAGCTCGCGGGCGTGGCTGAAGGTGACGAGGTGCGCGCTCCCTGCGATCCGCTCCGCGATGTGGCGGGTATCGTCAAGGTCGCGGGCGGCGTCTGTCCCGGGCATCTTCAGGTCGCGCTGAAGGTGCCAGCTGAGCAGTGGGCTGGTGCCGGGGCGTTGCGGCCAGGTGGCGTCGCCCGCGTGGACAAACCATAGGGCGTCGAAGGTGGACCCGGCGGCCTCGAGCGGGCCCATGATCTGCACGGAGGCGTTGCGCGTCTCGGGAGCGAAGAGGGTCTGCTGGGCGAGGCGTTCGAGACTGGCGAGGGCGTCGGCGTAGGAGACGCGGATGCCGGTGAAGTCGAGCGTCGCCAGCTCGTCGAGCGCGTTGCCCCAGCGGCTCAGGGCCTGGAAGCCGGTGCTGTCGAGGCCTGTTCCCCAGCTGGCGGCGGAGAGAAGCTCCTGGAAGGTTTCGGCCCAATCGGTATGTGAGCGTGAATCGGTGAGCGGATCGGCGGCCAGCACCCGGCGGAGGCTGCGAAGCGTGCTGGTCAGTCCGGGCACAGGGTGCTTTGCGGATTCGGCAAGGCGCAGGAGGGCTTCAAGCGAGAGTTCGGGGCGAAGTGGGTGATGGCGGCGGAGGATGTATGCGTCGAAGGCGGCGCGGGCGGGAAAGTCATGTCCAGCGGCAAAGTGGGGCGAGAGGAGAAGCTGGCCGATGCGCGGGATGGGCAGCGGCGCGGCGGTCCAGCGCAGGAGATCGAGTGCGGCGGCGACGAGCGACGTTTCGGCAAGTTGGACGCCGAGGGAGAACTCGAAGGGCGGCGGCGTGTTGGCGGTGATGGTGTTGCACTCAGGGGCGAGGGTCGCCCGGAGGACGCGGTCGATCTCCGCCCGGTGCGCGGCAAGATCGGGGACGATGAGGGCGAGGCGGGCGGAAGGGTGCCGCTTCAGGTGGCGGCGCATGGAGAGTGCGGCTGCTTGAAGCTCCGCATGGGGATCGGGGATTGCGCAGAGATGGGCGTCTGTCACGCGGGCGTGGGGAAGTTCGGCGATCTCCACGCCGCGTTCCCGGATGGCCGCCACGAGGAGCTGTTGCGCCGGCGTCATGCGGTCAAAACCCACGAGGAGATAGCCGTTCGTAGAGAGAGCGACGGGGTGCTCCGCGAGGGTGGCTTCCAGCTGCGCCTCCGTGAGGTAGCCCTCCGCGCGGCAGCGGGTTGTAAAGGTCTGCGCCCAGCTGGCAAAGGCCCTTGTGTCGGCACTGGACGTCGAGCCGCGGAGACGGGCCTCGCCTCCGTAGGCACAGAGCCGGAACCACGCTTGGGCGGCGAGATCGGCCAGGGAGTCGAGGGCGAGGAGGCTTTGGGAGTCCGGATCGGCGGCGATGATGGCTCGCCAAAGGGCATGCTCCTGGGCGGAGTTGAGCAGGATCTCCGCGGTCTGCCCGTGGGCCAGCAGCCGGTGCCAGAGGGTCGCGGTCCACGTCTCCCAGGCGTAGATCGCGGGCGGCTGCCAGCTGGTGTGCCCAGCCGCGTGGTGGTCTGTGTCGGCCTGCTGCCGGAGGGTGCGTGCGGCCCGTTGATTGCCGGTCAGGACGGTGACGCCACGCGCCACGGCTTCTAAGATCTCAGAATGAAGCAGAGCCGCCATGCTTTGGTTATACGCCGGTTACAGGTGGAAGTTCACCACGAGTGAGGGCCGGAACGAGGCTCAGTGCGAGCAGCACCATCGCGGCGCCAAAGGGAAGGGCCAAGGCGAGTTGTAAGGAGCCAGTTCGTGCCGAGACGACGCCCATGAGCCAGGGGAACGCCGCCGCTCCGATGGCCGAGACGGCGAGGATCACCCCGGCCTGGCGCGCGGTGGGGGTGCGGGCCATCAGCAACGACCAGGTGGCGGGAAAGAACGGCGCAAGCGAGAGTCCCAGCAGCACCGCGAAGGCGGCGATGGTTGCGGCGGAGTGGGCAAGCGCGAGCGTGGCGGTAAAGGTGGCTGCGAAGGCGAGCGATAGCCGGAGAAGAAGGCGCTCTCCCATGCGGAGCAGCAGCAGGGAAGAGGCGGCGCGACCAGCGGTGAGGCCGATCAGCAGAAGGATGAGGGTAGATTCTCCGAGGGCAAGCGAACCGCTACCGTAGCGGACGGAGAAGGTCGTGAGCCAGCCACCGAGACAGGTCTCCAGACCGCCGTAGAGGATCAGCAGAGCGCAGAAGAAGAGGAAGACGGGCGTGGGAAGACCGCGTCCGGCGGTCAGCTCGGGAGCGTCTGTGGTCTCGTTCGCTGAGCCGCGGAGTTGCAGAAACAAAGCCAATAACAAGACAAAGAAGCAGCCGCTAAAGGTGGTGAGCAGGGTGCGGAGGGCGAAACGTGGCGCGAGCAGGGCGGTGAGTGCCGGAGAGAGCATCATGCCAAAGCTGAAGGAGAAGTTGAGGAACGCCAAGCGGGAGCCGCGATGGCCGGCGTAGCGGCGGCCTCCGAGGATGTTGATGGAGGTGATGAGCTGGCCGCAGCCGTAGCCACCGATCAACAGGCCGATGCAAGCGAGCAAGATAGAAGGCGACAGAGCGAAGAGGCCGAAGCCGATCGATGCGGAGAACATTCCGACGATCATGCTGCGGCTGAGGTGCTTTGAGACCGTAAGGCCGCCGAGGAACGAGCCATAGAACTGCGCCGAGAAGAGCAGGCCGCTTTGCGCGTCGCTAAGGTGCCATTGGCGCGTGAGCAGAGGCAAAATCGGACCAAGCAGAAGGGTGCCGAGTCCGGTGAGGATAAAGGCCAGGTGCATCCAGAGCTCCGTCGGGGCAAGGCGCTTTTGGTCGGTCGGGGCGGCGGTGCTCATGGAGTCATTATCATCATTCGAAGAGGAACCTCGTTTGCGCCGTCTTTCGTTGTTGCTGCTCGTCTTTGTGTTTGGGTGCCGTTCGGCCGCTCCGCCCGCTGCGTCTACGGCTGAGGTGAAGACCTTTCCGATGCGTGGAAAGATCGTCTCCGTCGACTCCACGCATGTCACGCTCAACCATGAGGCGGTCCCCGGATTTATGGAGGCGATGACGATGCCTTACAAGCTGAAGGACCCCTCCATTGTCGGCGAGCTGCATCCGGGTGACCGCATTACGGCGAAGATCCTGGCGCGCAAAGATGCGGCGGGGTACCGCGACCTACAACTCGACGAGATTGTGGTGATCGCGCAAGCCAAGCCGGACTACAAGCCCGCCGTGCAGTACCACGTTCCGGCAGCGGGTGACGCCGTGCCGGACTTCGCGCTGCTGAACCAAAGCGGCAAGACGGTACATCTGTCGCAGCTTAAGGGGCGTGCGGTGCTGCTGACGTTTATCTACACGCGCTGCCAGATGGCGGATTTCTGCCCGCGCATGAGCACGAACTTTGCCGAGATCGACAAAGCTTTGGCGGCGGACCCGGCGTTGTATGCGAAGACGCATCTCCTTAGCATCAGCTTCGATCCAGCCTACGATACACCCGCCGTGCTCAAGCGGTACGGCGCGTCGTATACGGGGCGGTTCGCCAAAGAGGACTTCGCTCATTGGGACTTTGCCGCGCCGCCCGAAAAGGAGCTGCCCGCGATCACGCAGTTCTTCGACGTGGGGATCACCCCGGGCGATCCAAAGACGCTCACGCACTCGCTCTCGACCGTGCTGATCGGCAAAGATGGCAAGGTGGTGGCCTGGTATCCATCAAACGAATGGAAGGTGGAAGACATGGTGGCCGCGGTAAAACAGGCGGCCGCGTAGCGTGGCTTGATCCGGTATGCTCATCGCATGGCGAAGCTGACGATGGTCTTTGGTGTGCTCCTGGTCTTGGTGGCGGTGGCGGGTTTTGTGGCGACGGGCAGCTCCCACCCTACTTCGCTGATCCCCGGGGCGGTGGGGCTGATCTTTATCTTGTTTGGCGCGCTGGCAAATACCGCCGACGCCAAGAAGCGGATGCTCTGGATGCACGTGGCGGTTACGGTCGCGCTGCTGATGTTTCTGGGTACGATCAAGGCCGACTGGCAGGTCTACCAGCTGGCGCATGGGGTCGAGTTCCCGCACCCGATCGCGGTCGAGGAGAAAGCGGCGATGTCGTTGCTGTGCCTGATCTTTGTGCTGCTATGTGTGCGTAGCTTTGTGGCGGCGCGGCGCGTGCGCGTTCTGGCGTAGACCCACCTTAGCGACGATGAGACTATCGCGAAGGTGGGGCACCCAGATGTTTAGGGGCGGAGAGCCGCGCCGTCGCGCAATGATTGCATCATCATGGGCGTGGTCAGACTGAAGACGAGCGGCGTGTTCCGGGGCAAGGCTTCCTGACGATCCTGCTTGAGCCAAACCACCGTGCCGACGCCGGCTCCGATACTTGCACCGACGATCGCCCCGACGCCTCCGCCGAGGACGGCACCGGTGGCGGCTCCACTGCCGGTCGTGAGCGACGCCACGGCAAGCATCTCCTTTGCATGGTCGCGGCGGACGATACTCCCTTCGCCGTCGACGCGGACGGCGTGCTGCTCTCCTGTCTCAATCACCTGGGCGTGCAGGACGAAGTACCGGCCATCAGGCAAGGTAATGCGGCGCGGCTCAAGGTGGATGGCCGCTCGACCGGAGATGCGTCTGCCGCCATGGACCTCGGTGACCGTGCCGTCCAAGACCGAACCGGCGGGGATGACGGAGACGCCGTCGCGGAGGACATCCTCGGTGAGCGTGGCAGAGAAGGGCTGACCACGCAGGGTGCTGGTGGTCGAGAGCGGCTCATTCATGCGGACCTTGATCAGGGTGCCCTCGCCGACCTCGCCCGGACGCAGCGGAACTTCGGTGACGATGTTGGCGTCGGGGTCGAACGCGAGCGCGTCCGGCTGCGGCACAGAGCGCACGGTCAGCCCGGGAGCAGATGTACCGGCGGGACGATAGGGTTTGTAGGCGCTGGCGTCGTCCTGTACGGAGGTCGGTGCGGTCGCGGGGAGGGTAGTTGTCGTGACGATTTCGGCGTCGGGATTATAGGGCGACGGCTTCGCTTTGTAGGCGGCGGGCTTGACGGTCTGCTCATCGGCCATGATAGGGGTGTTGTCAGGGTGCGAGACGCCTTGTTCTCCCGCCTGGGCCAACAGCGGCAATGTGGAGAGGACGGCGGCGGCGGTGAGTAGCATCTTCATAGGTAGGCCTCTTGGTGCAAGATCGTGCGCTGGTGCGGGTAACACGCTGCGCTAACGATCAGCGTAGAGGCTTTGGCGGTTGCCGGGGAGACAATCGCGGCAAGGGAATCGAGCCGGTCAATATGGTCACGGTAGCTTGACGCGGGAGGTTTTCATCACAGCCGCCGGTTTCCTTTGCTAGAATCCGTGGTGAGCGATCCAACTTTAATCGAGCGTAGGCTAAGTGGAACTTGTAGAAACCATTGCGGGCGCACGGGGCGGAGCCGTCGCAGTCGACCAGCGGCCGAAGCTGAACGACCGCCTCACGCATCGTGTCGTCCAATCTCAAAGCACTCTGAAGGACACCCGACCCATGACCGAAATCGTCTCCATCCACGCACGCGAGATTCTGGACTCGCGCGGCAACCCGACTGTTGAAGCCGATGTGATCCTTGATGGTGGTGTGCGCGGACGGGCAGCGGTGCCGAGTGGCGCATCTACCGGCGAGCATGAGGCGGTGGAGCTGCGCGACGGAGACGACGAGCACTACATGGGCAAGGGTGTGCTGGGCGCGGTCGAGAATGTGGAGAGCATTCTGTCGCCCGAGCTGGCTGGAATGGACGCGGCCAACCAGCGGTTGATCGACGCGACGATGATCGCGATCGACGGCACAGAGAACAAGTCGCGCATTGGGGCGAACGCGATCCTTGCGGTTTCGATGGCCTGCGCGCGGGCGTCGGCGGAGGCGTTGAAGATTCCGCTCTACCGGTATCTCGGAGGGGTGAACGCCTGCATTCTGCCGACGCCGATGATGAACATCCTCAATGGCGGCGCGCACGCGGACTCAAACGTGGACTTTCAGGAGTTTATGGTGATGCCGGTTGGCGCCGAGACGTTTTCGGACGCGCTGCGCTGGGGTACGGAGGTCTTCCATACGCTGAAGGGCGTGCTGAAGAAAAAGGGCTACAGCACGGCGGTGGGCGATGAGGGCGGGTTTGCGCCGTCGCTGAAGTCGAACGGCGAGGCCATCGAACTGATCCTGGAGGCGATCGAGTTGGCCGGGTACAAGCCCGGGGAAGACATCGCCTTGGCGCTCGATCCAGCCGCAAGCGAGTTCTACAACAAGGAGACAGGCCGGTACGTCTTCAAGAAGTCGGACAAGAGCGAAAAGACGCCCGAGGAGATGGTGGCGTACTGGGAGTCGTGGACGCGGCAGTACCCCGTGGTGTCCATCGAAGATGGGCTGGCGGAGGACGATTGGGAGGGCTGGAAGCTGCTGACGGACCAGTTGGGGCACATTCAGCTTGTCGGCGACGATCTGTTCGTCACCAACACGAAGCGGCTCCGGCAGGGCATTGAGGAGAAGGTCGCGAACGCCATCCTGATCAAGGTCAACCAGATCGGCACGATCTCTGAGACACTGGAGGCGATCGAGGTTGGGCGGCGGTATGGGTATGCCTCGATCATTTCGCACCGGTCTGGCGAGACCGAGGACACGTTCATTGCGGATTTGGCGGTGGCGACGGGCGCGGGGCAGATCAAGACCGGATCGGCAAGCCGGACGGA
>CAXTUR010000057.1:0-18549 GCA_964247455.1 uncultured Acidobacteriaceae bacterium
GAGCCGAGTTTCGACTTGATTTTGCCGCTTGCTTCCTTGGTCGGTTATCAAGGCGGAATCGTTTGTTCCCTGACCTATTGCAATAACGAGGTCAGCGGCTATGATCCCGGTCTTGGAAACCTTGATTTCGTAAGCGGTACCCTGACACCCTTCGGAGTGCCGACAACGATTCCTGCCACACCCGAGCCATCCAGCCTGATTCTGCTCGGCACCGGCATTCTCGGCGTAGTTGGCGCGGCCCGACGCAGATTTGCTAAGTAGCGTCCGTCTCGTAAACGCCTGAGTCAAATACGTTGTACTTCCTGGACACCGACCATCCTTAATGATGTGCGGTGTGCTTTGTTGCATCAACAGACGCGTGCATGATCCTCTATCCGGAGGAATACCGACTAACAACCTGTTAGTAGCTGTTGAGCCGTGCGTTGAGAGCGGTAACGCGCAGTGAAGGTTGAGAGCGCCATAGAAGGGCGGCTGGTCCATGAAGACCCGGCTCCGGCTCCAACTCTGTTGATGCCATCGGATTCACAGCACACCAGGCCGTTTCTTCATTGCATACGGATTACAATCACAGGATGTCGCAACGGAGCACCTGCATCGTAATGGCTCCGTCGCCGTCTAACTGGGGAGCATGATGACCACCACACCGAAAGAACCGTTGAGCGGCCCGACCCGCAAACTCCCCATGATGCCCATCCGAGACATGGTCATCTTCCCGCACATGGTTACGCCCTTTGTCGTCGGCCGCGAGTCCAGCGTTCGCGCCCTGGAAGAGGCCCTGAACGGCGACCGCAAGATCTTTCTGGCCACGCAGCACGACGCCTCTGTCGATGAGCCGAACGCCGATGACATCTACGCAACAGGCACCATCGGCACCATCGTCCAGAGCGTGAAGATGCCGGACGGCAACATCAAGGTCCTCGTCGAAGGCGTAGAGCGCGCACGCGCCAAGTCCGTCAATGATCTGGACGGCTTCTTTGTCGCCACCGTGCAGACAGGGCAGGTCAATCTCGACCCCAGCCCTCAGGTTGAGCAGCTGATGACACGCGTCCACACGCTGTTTGAGCAGTACGTCAAGCTCCAGCAGTCGCTCAACTACGAGACGATGGCCGCCAGCGTCCGCGCCGATGAGCCGGCCAAGCTGGCCGACACCATCGCCGCCAACCTCCAGCTCTCGATCGAAGAAAAGCAGCAGCTTCTCGAAGTCTTCGACCCCGCCATGCGCCTGTCGAAGGTAGCCGACGCGCTGGATGTGGCCATTGAGAAGCTGAACATGGACCGTACCATCCAGTCGCGGGTCAAGCGGCAGATGGAGAAGGCGCAGAAAGAGTACTACCTCAACGAGAAGATTAAGGCGATTCAGAAGGAGCTGGGCCGGGGCGAGAAGTCCGAGTTTGACGAGCTCAAGAAGAAGATCGAAGCCGCCGGCATGCCCAAAGACGTGCTCGACAAAACCATGCAGGAGCTCAAGAAGCTCGAAGCCATGCCGCCTATGTCAGCCGAGTCCACCGTCTCGCGCAACTACATCGACTGGCTCCTCGCCGTGCCGTGGAAGAAGCGGTCGAAGGAGATTCGCTCCATTGAGCACGCCGAGGAGATCCTCAACGAGGACCACTACGGTCTGGAGAAGATCAAGGAGCGCATCCTTGAGTTCCTCGCCGTTCGCCAGCTGGTCAAGAACCCGAAAGGCTCCATCCTTTGCTTCGTCGGGCCTCCGGGCGTCGGCAAAACCTCGCTCGGCATGTCTATCGCCAAGGCCACGGGCCGCAAGTTCGTCCGTATGTCCCTTGGCGGAATCCGCGACGAGGCCGAGATTCGGGGCCATCGCCGCACCTACATCGGCGCGCTTCCCGGCCAGATCATCCAGTCCATGAAGAAGGCTGGCACGAAGAATCCCGTCTTCATGCTGGACGAGATTGACAAGATGGCGTCCGACTTCCGCGGCGACCCGGCAAGTGCGCTGCTTGAAGTCCTCGACCCAGAGCAGAACACGAGCTTCCAGGACCACTATCTCGACGTCGAGTACGATCTATCAAACGTGCTCTTCGTTGCAACGGCCAACGTCCTCCACACCATCCCCGGCCCACTCCAGGACCGCATGGAGATCCTCCGCCTCCACGGCTACACCGAGCTCGAAAAGCTGGAGATCGCCCGCCAGTACTTGGTGAAAAAGCAGCGCGAAGGCACCGGCCTCACCGAGCAGCAGATTACCTTCTCGGAAGACGCGCTCAAGCTCCTGATTCGCGGCTACACACGCGAGGCAGGCGTCCGTAATCTCGAGCGGGAGATCGGCAACGTCTGCCGCAAGGTTGCGCGTCGCGTCGTCTCGAACGGCCCGGAGCATATCGAAACGGTTACCGCCGCTTCTCTTCCCGACCTGCTGGGCGTCGTGAAGTTTCGCGACACGGAGATGCAGGAGAAGAGCGAAGTCGGCCTTGTCACCGGGCTCGCCTGGACGGAGGTCGGCGGCTCGATTCTCCAAACCGAAGTGCAGGTGCTCGACGGCAAAGGCAAGATGACGGCCACTGGACAGCTCGGCGACGTCATGCAGGAGTCGGCTCAGGCGGCGCTCAGCTACATCCGTTCGCGCGCACAAAGCCTCGGCCTCCCGAAGGACTTCTACCGGAACATCGACATCCACGTCCATGTTCCGGAAGGTGCCATTCCAAAGGACGGCCCGTCTGCCGGCATTACGCTCGCCACAGCATTGGCAAGCGCACTTACAAAGATCAAAGTGCGCCGCGACATTGCCATGACCGGCGAGATCACCCTGCGCGGCAAGGTCTTGCCTATCGGTGGCCTTAAGGAGAAGCTCCTCGCCGCTCATCGTGCAGGCATCTTTGAAGCGATCCTACCCGAGGACAACCGCAAGGACTTCGCCGATCTGCCTGAGCTTATTAAGTCGACGATGAAGCTGCACTTCGTTGAGGAGATGGATGAAGTACTGGCCATCGCACTCGAAGAACGCCTGCCAGATCTCTCGGAGGAGATGCCTGAGGTGCTGGCCGCAGCCATGCCCCAGCTGATCGCCGATCTGCCTGCGATCCACCTCTAATCCGCCAACAGTAAAGGCCGAGCCCTGATCGGCTCGGCCTTTGTTGTACTTCAAACTTTAAGCTCGCCGCCCACCCGTTACGAAGTGCATGATGATCGAGATCACCGCGAAGATCAGAAGAAGATGGATCAAGAAGCTGCTTACATGAAAGAGCGTAAAGCCGCCGAGCCAGAGCACCACTAGAACGACCGCGAGAATTAGAAACATTTGCTTCCCTCTTTCTTTGCATCAAGGATGTCATGCTCTATGGGAGCAGCCGCATTCTGTGAGAGCGAGGAGGAAGCTTTCACGTTGCTTGAGCGTAAACATTAAGGATCAATCGATCGTAACCAGACCTCCAGCAATCGACGGGATCAGCATCACCTCATCGCCATCTTGAAAGGCGTACGCCTCCCCACCAAGAAAGCGGATGTCTTCCTCGTTTACATAGATGTTGATGAACTTGCGGAGCTTACCGCTATCGTCCTTAATCTGCGTGGAGAGCGCCGGGTAATTCGCGTCGATGTCCGCAACCAGGCCAGGCAGGTTCGTCGCATCAGAGTTGAATTGCTTCAGTCCATCTGTGTGCCGCACAAACGCCGCTGGCAGCACCACCTTGATCTTACCGGCCACTAAATCCTCCTACGGTCTCCAACTCCAACACCTCAATCTCCTCGTTGCGGCCGCCGTCCAGCTCACGCAGGTACGCGTCAAAGTCCGCGAGCCGTGCACGCACCGCGCGTGACGTGGCAAACTGGCCGCTCACCGCGTCGGTCGTCTTCAAGCCGTTACCTGTGATGCAGATCACCGTCGTCTCGTCCGGCGCGATGCGTCCATGGGCGTAGAGCCGAGCCGTCACCGCTGTGGTCACGCCGCCCGCCGTCTCGGTAAAGATTCCCTCGGTCTCGGCAAGCTCCTGCATCCCGGCGACGAGCTCCACGTCGGACACGTCCTCAGCCCAGCCGCCTGTGGAACGGATCATCTTTGCCGCGGCCGGTCCGTCCGCCGGATTGCCGATCGCCAGCGACCGAGCAATGGTGTTCGGCCGCTGCGGCAGAATGTCGTCCGTGCCATCCTTCACCGCCGTTGCGATCGGGGAGCATCCCGTCGCCTGGGCCCCGAAGAAGCGCACCGGCTTTGCCTCCACCAAACCCAGCTGAATCAGCTCGTTGAAGGCCTTGCGGATCTTGCGGATCAGCGACCCGCCCGCCATTGGACACACGACATTGTCCGGCAGCCGCCAACCCAGCTGCTCGGCGATCTCATACCCCACCGTCTTTGAACCCTCGGCATAGTACGGCCGCAAGTTGACGTTCACAAATCCCCAGCTATACTCGTCCGCGATCTGCGTGCAGAGCCGGTTTACATGGTCGTAGTTGCCATCAATCCGCACCAGCCGAGCGCCATAGACGAGCGTATTCAGAATCTTTGCCGGTTCCAGATCGGCCGGGACCAGGATCGTCGCCTTTAGCCCAAGCCGAGTCGCCTGCGCCGCCACCGAGTTCGCCAGATTGCCCGTCGACGAGCACCCCACCACATCGAACCCAAACTTCTGCGCGTTTGCCAACGCGACTGACACCACGCGGTCCTTGAAGCTCAACGTCGGGAAGCACACCGCGTCGTTCTTGATGTAGAGCTTCTCCGCGCCGGTGCGCTTGCCGAGGTTCTTTGCCCTTATCAAAGGCGTGAAGCCCACCGGCAAATCTGGCTCGAAGCCCGCCGGAATCGGTAGCAACGCGGCGTAGCGCCAAATATTGAAGGGACCCGCTGCGATGTTCGCGCGGGTAAACGTCGAACGCGCCGCCTCCATGTCGTAGACGACTTCGAGCGGCGCCAGGCACTCCGGGCAGCCCGACAGCGGGCGGTTTCCGAAGCGTCGCCCACACTCGTTGCACTTCAACTCATACGCCGAACAGGAATACTCCATCCGCACATCTCCCGTGTGGAGAGGGGTTCTGGCCTGTATGACGTCTCTGATCTGGGCGCCGGGGTGGCGAAGGAAGAGGAGAATAACGGATGCGGTCCAGCGGTTTGGACTGCGTGCTCCGAATCTCATGTTCCCTGTGGCGCACTAGGCACTCAGGAGAGAGTTGACACCGGTACGCGTGGTCTGTCCGGTTGTCGTGGCGTCAAAGGGCTCGTCCCTCAACCACTCTGCATGAAACTCAAATCCGCCGAAGCGAATCGGAATAGATAAGTAATACCACAAGGCCCACAGCGGTGCAACCTGCTTGCTAGTGTTTGCGTACCGCCTCGCGTACTCCGTCCACAAATGCTTCCGGGTTGAACTCCGTCCGCACGATCTCGTCCGGGCAGTCCGTCAGCACGGCGACGCGCCAGTTGCACACAAACGCCACCAACTGGCTGTGCTGCGCCGTCTTGATCTCCGAGCAGAGATGCTCCGCCTCCGGCACACCCTCCTCGCCTTCGACATCAATCAACACCAGATCGTAAGGTTTGCTCCAGAACATCGACAACCCTTCGCTTGGCGTCAACGTCGAATCAACCTGGAAGCCGGAGAGACGCAGAATCTGATCCCGCAAGGGACGCAGTATTTCGCGTCGGCAGATGTGCAGGATCATGGGTATAGATTCGGAGGTTGGAGAGCTCAGCGTATCCATGGGGGCTTATGGATCAGTGTACTAAATCTTTATATACGCTTGGAGACATAGCTCCGGCGCAAATGGGAGGTCTACTGTTTAGCTAGCGCGCTGGATCGTAGTTTAAGCTTTGTCCCAGCCAGCGCTCCACCTCAGCAACCGTCATTCCTTTGCGTCCGGCATAATCCTCTACCTGGTCGCGATCGATCTTGCCGAGCGAGAAGTACCGAGCCTGCGGATGCGCGAAGTAGAGACCGCCGACGCTCGATCCCGGCCACATGGCGAAGGATTGGGTGATTGTAATGCCGGTGTTCGCCTCCACGTCCAGCAGATGCCAGAGCGTGCCCTTCTCCGTGTGGTCCGGGCAAGCCGGATAGCCGGGCGCGGGGCGGATGCCGCGATACTTCTCCTGGATCAACTCGGAGGGACTTAATCCTTCGTCCAGCCCATAGCCCCACTCGTCGCGCGCACACTTGTGCAGGCACTCGGCGAATGCCTCAGCCAGACGATCGGCGAGCGCCTCGGCCATGATGGCGTTGTAATCGTCATGCTCCGCGCGGAAGCGGTCGCATACGTCTTTAAGGCCAATGCCAGTAGTCACGGCAAAGGCTCCGATGTGGTCGCGCAGGCCAGTCTCGCGCGGCGCTATAAAGTCCGCCAGCGACCGGCATGGCTCGCCGCCCTCGCGGTTGGCCTGCTGGCGCAGAAAGTGGAAGCGTTCGCGGACAGGACCTTTGTCGCAGCAGGCGTAAAGCTCTACATCGTCCCCAATAGCGTTTGCCGGGAAGAAGCCGTAGACGCCGCGCGCGGTCAGCAGGTTCTCGCCAATGATCGTGTCCAGCAGCGCGTTACCGTCGGCGAAGATCTGTCGCGCCTGCTCGCCTTGTTCCGGATGGTCGAGGATGCGTGGATAAATGCCCTTCAGCCCCCAGGTGTGGAAAAACGGTGACCAATCGATGTACTCACGCAGGGTCGACAGCGAAAAGTTCTCCAGCACACGGACGCCGGTGAACGCCGGAGTCGGAACGTCCACCGCCCGCCACTCGATCGGCGTCCGGCGTGCACGAGCGTCTGTCAGCGGGACGACACTCTGCTTGGGCGCGGCGTGCGCCTTCCGCAATGCCTCATACTCGGCGCGATGCTTGGCGATAAACTCGTCACGCCCGTCCTCGCTCAGCAGGCTGGTCGTCACCGGCACGGCGCGGCTGGCGTCGAGCACATGGACGACCGGCCGGCTGTAGTGCGGCGCGATCTTGACCGCCGTATGCGCGCGGCTGGTCGTAGCCCCGCCCACCAGCAGAGGCAGCGTAAAGCCTTGCCGCTCCATCTCCTTAGCGACATGAACCATCTCGTCGAGCGAGGGCGTGATCAGACCGCTGAGCCCGATCAAGTCGGCCTTCTCTTCCTTGGCGCGCGCCAAAATCTTCTCCGCCGAGACCATTACGCCCATGTCGATGACCTCATAGTTGTTGCAGGCCAGCACTACCCCGACGATGTTCTTGCCAATGTCGTGTACATCGCCTTTGACGGTGGCAAGCACGATCTTTCCCTGCGCCTTCACCACCTGCCCGGAGGCTTCCATAGCGGCCTTCTCCGCCTCCATGTACGGCGTCAGGTGCGCGACCGCCTTCTTCATCACGCGAGCCGATTTGACGACCTGCGGCAGAAACATCTTGCCCGCGCCGAAGAGATCGCCGACAACGCTCATGCCCGCCATCAGTGGACCCTCGATGACTAGCAGTGGCCGCCCCAGCTTCACCCGCGCTTCTTCCGCGTCGATCTCGATGTAGGTGTCGATCCCCCGCACCAGCGCGTGGGAGAGCCGCTCCTCTACTGTCCCCGCGCGCCACTCCTCGGCTTGCTTCTCGGTGACGACCTTGCCGACGTTCTTGAGCGCCTCGCCATGCTCGACCAGCCGTTCGGTCGCGTCGGGGCGGCGATTAAGCAGCACGTCCTCGACCAGCACCTTCAGCTCCGGCTCAATCTCCTCGTAAAGCTCAAGCATCCCGGCGTTGACGATGCCCATGTCCATGCCCGCGCCAATCGCATGGTAGAGGAACGCCGAGTGCATGGCCTCGCGGACCTTGTTGTTGCCGCGAAAGCTGAACGAGATGTTCGACACGCCGCCCGACACCTTCGCGTGGGGCAGATTGGCCTTGATCCAGCGCGTCGCCTCGATAAAGTCGACCGCGTAGTTGTTATGCTCTTCCATCCCGGTTGCGACCGTCAGGATGTTGGGGTCGAAGATAATGTCTTCGGGAGGGAAGCCCACCTCGTCGACGAGGATGCGGTAGGCCCGCTCGCAGATGCGGATCTTCTCCGCGTAGGTGGCGGCCTGCCCCTGCTCGTCGAACGCCATCACGACGACCGCCGCCCCATACTTCAGCACCGTGCGGGCGTTCTGGCGGAACTTGTCTTCGCCCTCTTTGAGCGAGATCGAGTTGACTATGCCCTTTCCTTGCAGGCACTTCAGCCCGGCCTCGATTACCTCCCATTTGGAGGAGTCGACCACGAACGGGACCTTGGCGACCTCCGGTTCGCTCGCCAGCAGCTGCAGAAAGCGGGTCATCGCGGCCACGCCGTCGATCATGCCCTCGTCCATGCAGATGTCAATGACGTTCGCGCCGTTCTCCACCTGCTGCCGCGCGACGCTCACGGCTTCCTCGTACTTCCCTTCCTTGATCAGCTTAGCGAATCTAGGCGACCCGGCGACGTTGGTCCGCTCGCCGATCATCATGTATACGCCCGGCTGCTGGGTAAAGGGCTGCGACCCGGAGAGCCGGAGGGGCTTGGTCTCGATGCTCACGCCGCCACCCCGAGACTGACCAGCGAACGCGGAGCCTTATGCTCAAGAGCCTTTGCGATGGCCGCGATGTGCTCCGGCGTATTGCCGCAACATCCCCCGGCGATGTTGATCAGCCCATCCTGCGCAAAGCCGCCCAGATAGCGCGCCATGTCCGCTGGCAGCAGGTCGAAGCCTGTCTCTGATAAAGGATTCGGCAGACCGGCGTTCGGATAGCACGAGATCGCTACATCCGCCTTGGCCGAGAGCTCGCTCAGAAACGGATACATCAGGTCAGGCCCAAGCGAGCAGTTCAGCCCGACCGACAATGGCTTCACATGCTTGACCGCGTTCCAGAAGGCCTCTGTCGTCTGCGCCGAGATCAGCGTCTCCCCACCCCGCCCGACCGCCGCCGAGATCATCACCGGCAACTCCTTACCGTCCGCGTCGAAGACCTCGCGGATGGCTACCAGCGCAGCTTTGGCGTTCAGCGAGTCGAAGATCGTCTCCACCAGCAGCAGGTCCGATCCGCCCGCGATGAGCGCGCGCACCTGCTCCATGTACGCCGTCTTGACCTGATCGAAGGTAACCACGCGAAAGCCTGCGTCATCGGCATCCGGCGAGTTCGACAGCGACACCGTCAATGGCCCGATCGCTCCCGCGACAAACCTCTGCCGTCCGGTCTCGTCACCCACTCTGTCGGCCCACTCGCGGCACTGCCGGGCGGAGGTCTCGTTGATCTCCCACGCCAGCGCGCTCAGGGCTTTGTCTTCGATGATCTTTTGGTAGAACTCGGGGTCCTTGCGCCCGCCATGTTCGCGTGGGTCGTCGACGAAGAACTCGCTCTGCGTGATGCTCGTCGCGCCGAAAGTATTGGTCTCAATAATGTCCGCGCCCGCCTCCAGGAAGCGGCGATGAATATCGCAGATCATCGTGGGCTGGGTCAGCGAAAACAGATCGCCGTTATTGAGCAAGTCCTTAGTCGAGCCTTGGAATCGCTCCCCGCGCATATCCGCCTCAGTCATCCCGTAGGTGCGGATGGTCGTTCCCATCGCGCCGTCGATGATAGCGATGCGCTCGGCGAGAATCTTCTGCAATGGATGCGGATTGGAGTTGATGGAAACCACTCCTTACAGAATACAAGCAAATACACAACGAAGGCCCAGGAACTGCCTGGAATCCACGTCCACGGACATTAAGAAGGAACTAGCTGAGCACGTTGACTAAGTCCTGATTACTGCGGCCTTCCAGCGGCATCGCCGGTTGTATCCCGACTAGCAGGTCTTCCTTCCGCATCACCAGTGTGGTTGCGTTCAGGCTGGCAAGCTCAAACCCATGCCCATGCGTGATTGCGTCGGTCGGGCAGGCCTCTACGCAATAGCCGCAAAAGATGCAGCGGTTATAGTCGATGTTGTAGACCTTGGCATACCGCTCCGCCGACGAGATCCGCACCTCTTCGGTGTTCTCCGCCGCCTCAATGTAGATGCAGTTGGACGGGCAAGCAGCCGCGCACAAAAAGCACGCCACGCACTTCTCGAGGCCATTCTCGTCACGCTGCAACTGGTGCTTGCCCCGGAATCGCTCCTGGAACTTTGCCCCGCGCATCGGCCCTGGCCCGTCCGGGTAGTTCTCGACCTCGGTCGGCTGGAACATCTGCCCAAAGGTGATGCTCATTCCTTTGGCGATGGCGGCGGCGTCTTTAATCATCGACATAGCTCCACTATACGACGCGCGCCAGCTTGCCGAAAGCCTGACGGGGCGAGTTGCGGTACGCTCAACAACCCACTTCGATTTGGCACCCGCTTCGTGCGTCCGCAGGAACTCCATCGCCTGCTCGATCTGCTGCATGGTCAACCTCATCGGGCACTTGCCCGTAGTTACCGCAGGATTGGAGATTGAACGGGTGCGATACTCTGACTCAGAGGGACCATGGCAATGACGACAGGTAGTCTGTGCTGGACAGCTGCGTTAGCGTTGATGATGGTGGCGGCACCGCCCGCGCATACCCAAACGCACGACATATCCATGCCTGCCAAAGCACCCTCAAAACCGTCCACCAGCCTGGCTCTGACTCTTGGCGGCAAGACCGTAACGCTCGACGCCGCCGCGTTGCAGGCCATGCCGCAGAAGACCCTCACCGTCCACAACGAGCACACCAAGTCAGACGAAACCTATACCGGCGTCCTTCTTGGTGATCTGCTGGCAAAGAACGGGCTGCCGGTCGACAAGACCACGCACCAGCAGATGCTCCGCAGCTACCTCAAAGCCGAAGGCACGGATAAGTACTGGGTCCTGTACTCTTTGACCGAGATTGAATCCAGCGAACACAACGGCACCGTCCTGATCGCCCTCTCTGTCGACGGCAAACCGCTCGACCAGGATGGCCAGTTCAAGCTCGTCGACAGTGAAGACAAGAAGCCTCAGCGCTGGGTACGCAATCTGGCCGTTATTACGGTCAATCAGGCTAACTGAGGCTGTACTTTAAGTGAACTCGTTCGTCCTGACCACCACAAGCGCCGGAAACACCGAATGTGAGAACCGGGTGTCATCGGTCAACAGCCGGTCAGCGTATCTGCTTGCCTGAGCGGCAATGACAAAATCCGGCAGAATGCGGGCGCGATTTCCTCCCCGCTTCAGATACTGCCTGAAGTACGTCCCAGCCGTAATGGGCAGAAGAAGCGGACCCTCGCTGCCGGTTCGCATAATCGCCCGAAGTGCCGTTCGGCTTTCCACGTCCGTGCCGGAAAGAACACCGATCAGCAAGTTACTGTCGACGGCGGTGATCAACGGCTAACGTCCGCGGACGTCGTTCATCCACGCTTCCGTGGAGGCATATCCCTCTGCCAGCCGTTGTGCGCGGTATTTGCCCACCCAATCCTCGCTGCGCGCCTCAAACGTCGACACATCCATTACGGGAAGTCCGGTTGGGTCTTTCAATGGCGTACCCTCTCTAGGATCGGAACACGGCAAGGACCAAACGCTGGATGGTTCGTTGCGAGTCTGAGCTTCCATGTTCTTATTATGCTCGACTTCCTCTTTCGAAGGCAACACGCCTTCATTCGATCCCCAGCTTCTTCCACATCGCGTCCACCTTCGCCTTTACCCCCGAGTCCATCGTCAACATCGGCGGCCATTGTCTATTAAACCCCTCCGCCGCCCACTTGCGCGTCGCGTCGATGCCCATCTTCGACCCAAAGTTCGGCAGCCGGCTGGCGTGATCGAGCGAGTCCACCGGCCCCAGCGTGAACTGAATATCCCGCTCCGGGTCAATGTTGTTCGCCACCCGCAGCGTCACCTCCGCCACATCCTGCACATCGCAGTCTTCGTCCACCACGATCACGCACTTGGTAAACATCGCCTGCCCCATGGCCCAGATGCCGCTCATGATCTTGCGCGCATGCCCCGCATAGCTCTTGCGGATGGAGACGATCATCAGGTTGTGAAACACACCCTCCGCGGGCAGGTTCACATCCACAATCTCCGGCAGCGTCAACTGCATCAGCGGCAGAAAGATGCGCTCGACTGCTTTGCCCATCCACGCGTCTTCCATCGGCGGTTTGCCCACCACAGTCGCCGCGTAGATCGGGTCTTTGCGGTGCGTGATGGCCGTCAGGTGGAAGACCGGGTACTCGTCCTGCATCGTATAAAAGCCTGTATGATCCCCAAACGGCCCCTCCGTCCGCAGCTCGCCCAACTCCACATAGCCTTCGAGGATGTACTCTGCATGGGCTGGCACTTCTAGGTCGACCGTCTCCGCCTTCACCAGCTCCACCGGCTTCTGCCGCAGGAACCCTGCGATCAGGTACTCCTCAACCTCCGGCGGCGCGGGCACGATGGCCGAGAAGGTGATCGCCGGATCGGTCCCGATCGCCACCGCCACCTCCAGCCGCTCTCCCCGCAGCTTGGTTATCGTTTGGCTGTTCAACGGAAGCACCGAAGTCGCCGCCCGCGTTCCCCCGGCGGTCAGTGCCATCATCTCGACCTGCGTCGCCAAGTCGCCCGTCGCCGCTCGCATCCGTTCGCGCATATGCTCGGCCGCCACCTTCTGCCGCTGCCAGTGCATCCCCGTGGTCTGGCCGTCGTAGACCTGCATCCGGTACATTCCTACGTTCCGCTTGCCGCTCTTGGGATCGCGCGTAATCACGCAAGGCAGCGTAATGAACCGCCCCCCATCCTGCGGCCACGTCTGCAACACCGGCAGCTTCAGCAAATCCACATCCGTACCCTTGTGGATCACCTGCTTGCACGCCGCATCCCTTGCCGCAATCACCTTGGGGAAGAAGCTCCCTATCTCCGCCAGCATGGGCAGCATCTTCAGCTTGTCCATCATGCTCGTGGGTGTGGGCGGATGCAGCAACGTCCGGATGCGGTCGGCAATCCCGTCCAGCGTGTCCACATTCAACGCCAGCTTCATCCGCGCCTCGGAGCCAAACTGATTCATCAGCACCCGCGTCCCCAGATAGCCCTTCACGTTCTCAAACAACAGCGCCGGCCCACCCGCCCTCACCGTTCCCTTGCCCAGCTTGGAGACGCGGTCGGCGATCTCCGCCATCTCCAGGATTGGGTCGACCTCCACTGTAATCCGCTTCAACTCCCCGGCCTTGTCCAGCTGCCGGATAAACTCCCGCAAATCGCTATAAGCCAACGCTCATCCCCCGCCGCGTCCGAGTCAAGCGGCCACTTTCATGGTACCGGCTGCGCGCCTTATCCCCATGCCAAACCAACAGCCGCCTCAAATCCTGTCGAAGATTTGTTAGCACCAGAGCACGCAATGTCTAGCAAGAATCTGTACGCTTAGGATCGGCGTCATCCGTACTGATCGGTGTCAAGCCGTTCGTTACAGCGCCGCCGCCAACTTCGCAGTCACATCCAGCCTCTCACTAACCGGCTCCACATACTCCACCAGCGGATAGCCCGCCAGCTTCCACCCCTCGTACCCGCCGCGCAAAGGACGCACCCGGTACACGCCCACCTTCTGTAGCTGAAGCGCCACCTTCGCGCTCGTCTCCTCGCTGGGGCATGTGCAGTAGAGGATCACGTCCCGATCCCGCGGAATGCGCTCGTGGTGCAGCGCGATTTCGCTCGGGCCGATCCGCACCGACCCTGGAATCACACGTGGGTCCGGCAGATAATCAAGCGGATGCCGCAGATCGACGATAAACGGCGCGATGTTCCCCGCCGCCTCTGCCCGCTCCATCATCTCCTTCAACTCCTCGGGATCGAGCCGCATCGCCCGCACCTGGGTCAAAAAACGCCGCTGCTTGAAGACGCGATAGCCCATAAAGCACAGCACCATCAGCACAAACACCGCAAACGCGAAGCGGCTCAGCAGATGGAAGAACGGCGCACTCTTTTGCGCCACATCCCCAAAGAACCGCCCCGCCAGGAGATACGTCAACGCCCAGATCAGCGATCCGGCGAAGTCATAAAGGAAGAACCGTGCATACGGCATCCCCGTCTGACCAGCGATTGGCGCAGCCACGGTCGACAGTCCCGGCACAAACTTCGCAAACAGCAGCGTCACCGCGCCGCGTTTGTTAAAGTACCCCTCCGTCTTCGAGACGCACGTTGAGGCCTCGAGCGACAACCGGCACAGAAGCCGCAGAATGCTCCCGCCGTAACGCCGGCCCAGGAAATACCACATGCTGTCCGCGATCACACACGCCGCCAACACCGCAAGCAGCGCATAGCTCGCGTGGACCTTGTGCGTCGCGCTCAGCGTACCCGCCGTCAGCAGCACGGGGATACTCGGGATCGGTATGCCCAGCTGCTCCACCAGCACCCAAAGGAAAAGGATGCCGTAGGCGTACTGCACGAAGAAGGCAAGAGCAATGGGCATAGTATCAATCCGCGTACACGATGTACTGAATGGCTTACCTCAATAGATGATCCTCCACCTGCCTCGATGCGTTATTCAAGCGCGACAAAGCCCAGCAGCATCGCTGGGCCTTGTCGTTTGAGCTTCAGAAAAGCTACCGCGCAGTTACTCAGCGATAGTCAACGGCATCTCTACCAGATGCTGTCCGATGAACCAGGACTGTAGCTCGTTCGGCCGCAGAATATCCGAGACTACCAGGTCGTTTGTTCCCTGATCGCCCGCGTCGTCCGCCGCCTCAGAGATGTCCAGGCACCGCGTAATGATGATCTTATGCGCCTCAAGCAAACGCGAGATCTGCACCGGCACCTCTTCCTTGCCGCGCGGCGGACGGGGAATTTTGGTCAACTCCGCCACATCGGCACCCATCGCGATCGACACGCCGCCCAACAGCTGAATGCGCTCGGCGATCGTATCTACCATCTCGACCTGCTCCTCGAAATGCTTGTCGAATAGAAGATGCAGTTGGTAGAACGTCGGCCCAGCCACCTGCCAATGATGCTTCTTGTACATATCCCGGATGGCGATCGAATCCGCCAGCAGCTGATTAAGCTGCTCCACCATCGTTCCGCGGACGCCGGCGTCGAGCGCGTGCGGAAGATCTTCCGTCACCTCGCCATACTTCTGAATCTCGCGTGCCTGCGCATGCCAGCGGGGAGTGGCGAGATCGTTTACCTGCACTTCAGTCTTCTTGGTTGCAACCGCCATAATTCACCTCCCCTACATAGATGCCCTCACCGTCAAGCCGGTTAGCTCTCTCCGCAAGCCTGCTCCAAAACAGAACACCGACCGGAAGCCCGATCGGTGTCATTCTGACATGCTTCGCGTTACGTCCAGCTACTTGACGGCTACATCCGGAGTCACCGAGAATCCGGGCCGCAGCGCGTAATCTCCATTTTCCTGTTGCAGATTGGTAAAGTCGATCCGCACCGGGATGCGCTGCACTACCTTCACATAGTTGCCCGTGGCGTTCTCAGGCGGAAAGAGCGAAAGCCGCGATCCGGTCGCACCGCCCACCTGCGTTACCCTGCCGGAAAACTTGCGTCCGCCCAGAGCGTCAACCTTCAGACCGACTGTCTGCCCGACCTTCATCTTATCGAGCTGCGTCTCTTTGAAATTAGCCGTGACCCACAGGTTGGTCAGCGGAACGACCGTAAGCAAGTCCTGTCCGACGCTGAGGTTTGCCCCCACCACAACTGTCTTCATGCTGACCACGCCCGACGACGGAGCGATGATGTGCGCATAGCTCAGGTTCAACTTCGCCTGATCCACCTGCGCCTGCGCTTCCTTCACGCGAGCCAATTGAGCATTGGCTTGGGCCTGCTGCTGCTGTACCTGCCGCGGCGCGTTCTTCTGGGCCTGAGCCGCCGTAACCTGCGCCTGGGCCAACCGCTCCATCGCCTGCGAGACGGCCGCCTGCTGCGCCAGCACCGTCGCTTCAGCATCCAGCACCGCCGCCGTATTGCCGGCATCCGACGCTACAGCCCCATCATATTGTTGCTTCGAGATCACGTCCTTTTGCACCAGCGGCGTGTACCGCTCCACATCCAGCCGCGACTTGATGGCGTTGGCCTTCGCCTGATCCACGCGCGCCTGCGCTGCCTGGGCCTGCTTCTGCGCTTGTGCGATCTGGGCCGCCGCGCTCAGCACATCGCTTGAACTGGTGCTGACGCTTGTCCGCGAGGTCACGCTCGTGATTGGCACGTTGACATTCGCCTGGACAAAGGCCGCTTGCGCGCTCGCCAGGGATGCCTCGGCGTTCGCAAGGGAGACCTGGAGATCCTTCGGATCGATGTCGGCAATGGGAGCGCCTGCTTCGACCTTCTGATTGTCCTCCACATACACCTTGATCACCTGCCCGGCGATGCGCGAGCTCACCTGGTACAGATCGCCATCGACCTGCGCGTCGTCGGTATTTACCGTATAGGTAGATCGCCAGTAGAACAGCCCACCGATCAACGCCAGCAGCACGACCACCGCGATGATAAGGAACCGTCTGCCAGACTTCTTCTGCGGCGACTCTTCGTCCTTCTTATCCTTGTCACCACCGCCTTGGTCTTCCTGCTTGGCGTCCTGGCCTTGCTTCTGGTCGCCGCCGCCACCACCACCCTGTGGCTTAATCTGCACGGTGCCGCTGATCTCCGCCGTCTGCATCTCTTGCTTATCTTCACCCTGCTTTGCGCCTTGATTCTGGTCGGCCACGATTACTTCCCTCCGAGATAATCTTTGTAGTTCGTTTGCGCGATGCCCAAAGCCCGCGCCAGCGACAGCTTCGCCACATTGTGCTGGTAGAGCGCGCTGATATATTGATCATTGGCCTGCTCGGTGCCTGTCTGCGCCTGCGACACCGGCAGGTTATCCGCCACGCCCGCGCGGAATCGCTGTTGCGCCTCGCTCAACGCTTCCTTGGACAACTCCACATTCGACTGGGTCGCTTCGACCAGCTTTGCCGCCGCCTTGATGTCCAGAATGCTATTGCGAATGTCCGCATTCACCTGCTGCACCTGATCCGAGTACCGCGCCCGCGCCGACTCATAGGCCGCCGCAGCCACCTCGGCGTCGCCACGATTCTTGGCGATCTGTAGGATCGGCACGCTCACCGTTCCTGTCGCGGTAAAGGTGCCGTGGGAGTGTCCCACCGTCGTTCCCTGATCGCCGAAGTCGCCATTCACGCTGGCCGTCGGATAAAGCTCCGCGTGCGCCGCCGCCTTGCCCGCTTCGCCCGCTTTTACCTGCTCCGCCGCGGCCGCGAGATCTTTTCTGCCCTTCAGAGCCTGGGCAAACGCCGCCTCCGGATCAATCGTATCGAGCGACTGGTATGGCTCGGAGTCCGTCAACCTGTACTGCTGATCGAGCGGCAGCCCGATCGTCCGCGCCAGCGCCAGCTTCGCCTTCGCCAGATCGTTCGTCGTCGAGATCAATGTCTGCTGCTCGTTCTGATAATCCACCTGCGCCCGCAGCTCGTCGAGTCGTGGACTCGTGCCCGCCGCATGGGCCGCCGCGGCCTGGTCTAGCGAAAGCTTCGACGTCGCCAGCTCTGCATTCACCGCATCGATCCGCGCCTGATCCGCAATGCACAGCAAATATGCATTGCCGACCGTCAGCACGACCAGATCGCGCGCGTCCGCCGCCGTCAACTTGGCCGCCTCAAAGCTATGCTTGGCCGAGATGTACGTTTCAAGCGCCTGCACATTCACTAAGCTTTGCGTCAGGTACGCGCGGAAGTCGACCACCTGAAACGGACCCACAATCGGATTCAATCCCGGAAACCGCAAGCCAAACGAAGCCAGATTGAGCTGCTCCACCGAGTAGCTCGCCTGCGCGTTCACCGTCGGCAGCAGAGCCTGTAACTGCTCCAGCCGCTGCCCGCCCGCACTCCTCTCGTTCGAGCTCTGCAAGATCAATCCAAGATTGTTCCGCAACCCCCGCCGGATCGCCTCGTCGAGCGACAGGTCCATCACGCCGCCCGTCGCCTTGCCCTCCACTAACGACCCTTGATACGAATCCTGAGTAACCTGCGATCCGTTGGTTCCAGAGGCCGTCGACAAAGAAGTCTGCGCCTGCGGGACCGTCGAGCTTGTACCCGAAGTGGTCGACTGCGCGGGCAATGGCATCGCTGCGCTACCGCCCTGACCCCATGCCGCTGTGCACGGCGTAAAGGCCAGCGCACCCGTAAACACTGCTATCGGCAAACATCGAGCCGTCTTCCTGTGCGTCTTCTTATGTGTCGCGGACGAAATGATTCCCTTACCTCGATCCTGCAAAGATGGCGCGCGTACTCCCGGCGGCGCGTTCTTGTACCGCAGCTCAATCGACCGGTTATGGATGGGATGCGCGTCGTCTCGCCAACTCTTCAAAAAAACACCGTCGTCAAAATGGAGAACCCCGTTCGTCGATCCCCACTTCACAATCGACCTTCCTCCTCATTCTGGATACACTGCACATCGAACGCTTCCTCAGGAGTCTCCATGTTTCTTGGCATCGATGTAGGCACCGGCGGCACCCGCGCCCTGGTCATCGACCGCGCGGGCACCGTTCTCGCCTCGCACTCCAGCGAGCACCCCGGCATCGACTCCCCCCAAATCGGCTGGGCCGAGCAGAACCCCGAGGAATGGTGGCACGCCGCTCAAATCGCCATCCGCGCCGTCCTCCACCAGCAGCCGGAGTCGAAGATCGAAGCCCTAGCCCTCACCGGGCAGATGCACGGCTGCGTCATGCTCGACGAGCACGGCCAGGTCCTCCGCCCCGCCCTCATCTGGTG
>CAXTUR010000058.1:0-18452 GCA_964247455.1 uncultured Acidobacteriaceae bacterium
CCTCGCTCGTCACCTCCAGCGTGCCTTCGCGGATCAGCAGAAACTCCGAGTGCGTGTGCCGGTGCGGCGGATGCGGCATCTCGCCCGCCGGCAGCACCGTCTCGTGCACCTCGACAAACTCGCCCGTCGCCAGATCGCCATGGATCACGCCCCGGCTCTGCATTCCGTTCGCCGCCGTCTTCATTGGCAAACCCTCGAACGGAAAGATGGCCGAATGCTCCAGCTTCGGCGCAGTCTTAATTTCCGTCTGGGCTTGCAACCGAGCCGCAACGCCCAACGCCGACAATCCCGCCAGTAACTCTCGTCGATTCGTCATGCTCAACATCGTACCCGAACACCCTTCATTACGCCCGAAGGTGTGGCCTTCATTGCGGCTTAAGCTATTCCGCTCTACAGTTTGAATGTGAGCCTTTCCTCCCGCAAGCCCTGGCAAGTCTGCGCCGCCGCGAGCATTCTGCTAATCGGCCTCGCTGCCACCCGCCTGCCCGCTCAGCAATCCACCTTCACCCTCGACCAAGTGCTTACGCAAGCCCGTGCAAACGAGCCCACCTTCGCCGCCGCCGCCGCGTCCGCCAAGACCGCCCAGCTCGACCAGAAGATCGCCCGCGCCGCGCTCCTGCCCCAAGCCGTCTACCATAATCAGTTCTTGTACACCCAGGGCGCGGGTCTCGCCACCCAGCGCCTACTCAACGCCAACCCCGCCGCGACCGGTACCTCCACGCCGCGCTTCATCGCCAACAACGCCGTCCACGAGTACGTCTCTCAGGGTTTAGTTACAGAAACCCTCGGCGGCGTCCAGCTTAACGCCGTTGCCCGCGCTTCGGCGTCTGCCGCTGTGGCCACTGCCGAGCTTGAAATTGCCCGCCGCGGCCTAACCGCCACAATCGTCTCGCTCTTCTACGGCTCGCTTACAGCAGACCGCAAGATCACCATCGCCCAGCGCGCCGCCGACGAGGCCAGCGGCTTTACCAAGCTCACCACGCAGCGTGAAGACGCCCGCGAGGTCGCCCACGCCGACGTCCTCAGGGCTCAGCTCCTTGAACAGCAACGCGTCCGCGATCTGGCCGACGCCAAACTCGCCGCCGACCGCGCCCGCCTTGATCTTGCCGTCCTCCTCTTCCCCGATCCGCGCTCGCCCTACATCCTCACCGCGCCCTCGCCTGTCAGCCCGCCCAGCCGCGCTGAGGTTGAAGCCGCCCTCGCCCGCCGCAACCCCGATCTGCAATCCGCCCTCGCCAGCTCCCGCCTGGCAGACCTGACCGTCACCTCCGCCCGCCTCGCCTACCTGCCCGACCTTTCGCTCAACTACACCTACGGACTCGACGCCGCGCAGTTCGCCACCCATGGCTATGATGGCGCGCGCCTGATCGGCTATGCCGCCTATGCCACGCTCGACATTCCCGTCTGGGACTGGTTCGCTACCCACAACCGCGTCCGGCAGGCGCAGATCCAGCGCGACACTGCCCGTGTGGTCCTCACGAACACACAGCGCCGCCTGCTGGCCGATGTGGAGACCTCTCTGGCGGAAGCTACCGTCGCCCATGACCAACTCGAAAGCCTTGCCCTCAGCGCCACTACCGCCGCCGAAAGCCTTCGCCTCACGCGCCTTCGCTACACCGCCGGCGAGGCCACCGTCCTCGAAGTTGTGGACGCCCAGACCTCCCTGACCATCGCCGAGAACGCCCGCGAAGACGGCGTCACCCGCTACCAGACCGCCCTCGCCAACCTACAGCTGCTGACAGGAACCCTGTGACCATGTGCCCCTTCCTCACCTTCCAACCGGACTGTCATCCTGAGCGGAGCCTCCCGCAGCCTCACCGCCAGAGGCGGAGTCGAAGGACCTGCGGGTGCCTCCTCCTGCTGCTCGCCCTCCTTCCCCTCGGCTGCAAGAAGGACGCTGCCGAAGCGACCCCCACGCCCGAGGTCGAGGTCCAGGCGACCCACCCCACCGAAGGCTCCATCTCGGAGGAGATCGCCGCGGACGCTACCCTCGCGCCGCTTGCGCAGGCCGCCATCTCCCCTAAGATCACCGCACCTGTTCGCCGGTTCTACGTCCAGCGTGGCTCCCGTGTTCGCGCCGGACAGCTACTGGCCACGCTCGAGAACGCCGACCTGGCCGCCGCCGCCCTCGACAACAAAGGCACGTACACCGCCGCCCAAGCCACCTACGAGACCTCTGTCCAGGCGACAGTTCCCGAGGACTTCACCAAGGCTCAGCTCGACCTCTCCCAGGCACAGGCTACCCTCGCGCTCAACCAGTCCGTCGTAGCAGCCCGCACCAAACTCTTCACCGAAGGTGCCATTCCGGGCCGCGACCTCGACACAGCCAAGGCCACCCTCGTCCAGGCTCAGGCCACGTACGACATCGCCGCGCAGCACCTTGCCTCCGTCAAAAAAGTGTCGAACCAGGCTGCGATTCAGACCGCCAAAGGCACCCTCGAATCCGCCAAAGGCAAGTACCTTGGCGCGGAGGCACAACTGAACTACACCGAGATCCGCAGCCCTATCTCCGGCATCGTAACCGACCGGTCGCTCTTCGCCGGGGAGACCGCCGCGGCCGGTTCAGCAGTCGTCACGGTGATGGACACCTCCGCGCTGCTTGCCAAGCTGCACTTAGCGCAGCAGCAGGCCCAGCAACTCAAGCTCGGCGGCGACGCTACCCTCAAGATCCCCGGCATCGACGATCCCGTGCCCGCCAAGGTCTCCCTTATCTCTCCCGCGCTGGACCCCGGCAGCACAACGGTCGAGGTCTGGCTCCGTGTCGAGAACAAAGACGGCAAGCTCAAGGCGGGAACCCCCGTCCGCACGACTATCACGGGCCGCACCGTGGCTAAAGCCCTCACCGTCCCGACCGAAGCGCTCCAAGCGTCCACGGATGGCTCGAGCAACTTCGTTATGATCGTCATGCCCGATGGCACCGCCGCCAAGAAGACCGTCACGGTCGGCATCCAGACAGCCGAAGCCGTGCAGATTCTTACCGGCCTTGCCCCCGGTGACACCGTCGTCACCACCGGCTCCTACGGCCTTGACGACAAGACCAAGGTAAAGGTAGTTGCCGCCGGTAAGAAGGACGACGCCCCAGCCGACGCCAAGCCCAAGGGCGGCAAGAACGCGGACGACAAATGACCGCTCCTACACCATTGCCCAAGGAAGCCCCCTTCTGGCTCGCCAATTCCGCTAAAACGATCTTCTTCTTCTTGCTCGTCCTCACCGCCGCGGGCATCTACGGTGCCTTTCAGGTTCCGATCTCCGTCTTTCCCGACACTAACTTCCCCCGCGTCGTGATCGGCGTCGACAACGGCGTCATGCCTGTCGAACAGATGCAAGTCACCATCACCAAACCGATCGAAGACGCGATCAACTCCGTCCCCGGCCTGAGGACCGTCCGCTCCACCACCAGCCGCGGCTCGGCCGAGATCTCCCTCTTCTTCGATTGGAACGTCGATATGTTCCGGACGCTGCAGCTGGCCGACGCCGCCCTCTCCAAGGTCCAGCAGACCCTTCCCGCCACGGCTAAGCTCACCAGCAACCGGCTCACCTTCGCGACGTTTCCCATCCTCGGATACGCCCTCACCGCCGATGCCGACGCGCAAGGCCACGATGCAGTTTCCCCGACACGCCTTTGGGAGATCGCCACCTACGACCTGAAGCCTCCGCTTAACCGAGTCGACGGCGTTTCGACCGTCATTGTGCAGGGCGGTCAAGTGCCTGAGTTCCACATCATTCCCAACCTCGCCCGCCTTCAGACCTCGGGCGTCACCCTGCTCGATCTCGTCAACGGTGTCCAGGCCTCAAACATTATCGACTCCCCCGGTCTCTACGAAGGCGACCACCAGCTCGTCCTTGGCCTAATCGGCGCGCAAGCTCACGACGCCGCCCAGCTGGGCAACCTTGTCATCAAGACCACCGCTGGAGGCGCCCCCGTCCGTGTCGGCGATGTCGCAACAGTAGAGCAGTCGGCTTTGCCCGTGTACACCATGGTCACCGCCAATGGCAAACCGTCCGTTTTATTGAGCATAGCGCACCAACCCTCAAGCAATACAGTAGCTGTAGTCAATGCAGTCACGGCACAGATCGCGCTTTTGCGAGACAAGATTCCACCGGGCGTCCATCTGGAACCCTTCTACGATCAGTCCGAGTTGGTGCGCCAAAGCATCGCCAGCGTGCGCGACTCGATCTTCATCGGCATCCTGCTCGCCTGCGTCGTGCTGTTTCTCTTCCTGCGGGACTGGTCTTCCTCGCTCATCGCCGGCCTCGTCATTCCCGTCACAGTCGCCGTTACCATTCTCTTTTTGTGGCTCATCGGGCAGAGCTTCAACCTGATGACTCTGGGCGGTCTGGCCGCCGCCATTGGCCTGGTGATCGACGATGCCATCGTCGTGGTCGAAAACATCGTCGTCCACCGCGACCGGGGCCAGTCACGTGTGGACGCCGTCCGCAAAGCCCTCCACGAGATCACCGTCCCGCTGCTCGGCTCGACCATCACGCCAGTCGTCGTCTTCCTTCCACTCATCACAGTTACCGGCGTGACCGGCAGCTTCTTCCGCGCGCTCGCCGTGACCATGTCCGCTGCCCTCCTCACGTCGCTAGGCCTTGCCCTTAGCTGGACGCCCGCCCTAAGCCTCTTCCTTCTCCGCAACAAGAAACCACTTGACCACTCTGTCATCCTGAGCGAAGGCGCAGCCGAAGTCGAAGGACCTGCGGTCCACGCCGAAGAAGAACACGAATCCGGCCCCGTCATGCGCCGCATCCTCCACGCTCACCAGCGCACTCTCACCTGGGCACTCGCCAACCCGATGCTCCTCGCTCTAGCCTGCCTCGTCGTCATCGTCATCGGTTACTTCAGCTACAAAGGGCTCGGCACCGATCTGCTTCCCGCGATGGACGAGGGTGCCTTCATCATCGACTACATCATGCCCGCCGGAAGCTCCCTCACGGAGACCAAACGCGTCCTCACCCATGTCCAGGAGATCCTCCACGATACGCCGGAGGTCACCATCACCTCCGCCCGCACCGGCCTGCAATTGGGCCTGGTCGCCGTCACCGAAGCCAACTACGGCGACATCACCGTCCGCCTCAAGACCAAGCGATCTCGACCCATCGACGACATCATTGCCGATGTCCGCGCCGAGATCAAGAAGACCGAACCCGAGCTCGACGTAGAGTTCGTCCAGGTCCTTCAAGATATGATCGGCGACCTCTCCAATTCGCCCGAACCCATCCAGATCAAGCTGTTCTCCAACAACCCGCAGCAGTTGAACGACCTGGCACCCAAAGTGCAAGCCGCGATCCAGAAGATACCCGGTGTAGTCGACACCCAGAACGGCATCGACAACACCGTCTCCGGCCCCGCCACCAGCTTCCAGATCGACCCCGTCCTCGCGGCTCGTCTTGGCTTCACCCCGCAGGAGGTCGCGGAAGACGCCACCGCGATCCTCGACGGCCTGCCTACCAACGATCCCATGATCGTCGGGGGTCGGCCGTACACGATCCGCGTTCGCCTGCCGGCTGAAAACCGCGCCTCGCTCGAGGCCATGCAGAACACTGTCTTCAACTCCGCCACAGGGCATACGGCCACGCTCGGCTCGATGGCCCAAGTCACACAGCTGCCACCGCAGAACGAAATCCGCCGCGAGAACCTCCAGCAGCTCGTCGTGGTCAGCGGCCGGCTTGAAGGTTCAGACCTGGGCACCGCCATGGTCAAGGTCCGCCAGACGGTTGATGGCCTTCATCTGCCTTCGAACGTGCGCGTCGAATACGGCGGCACCTACCAGGAGCAGCAGAAGTCCTTTGGCGACCTTGCCCGCGTGCTCCTCCTTGCGCTCGCACTGGTCTTCGGCGTCCTGCTGGCAGAGTTCCGCAACCTCTCTGCTCCCATCGCGATCCTTACCAGCTCCGTGCTCTCGATTGCCGGGGTCGTCTTGGCGCTGCTGGTCACCCACACCAACTTCAACGTTGCTAGCTTCATGGGCCTCATCATGGTCATCGGGATCGTCGCCAAGAACGGCATCCTGCTGCTCGACGCCGACGAGAAATTCCGGGCTGAAGACGAAGCTCACGCTGACGAATTGGGTGCCCCACCTTCGGCGGTCTCATCGTCTAAGGTGGGTTCCGCGGATGCCGACACTCTCCGCGATCCAGCACGCGAAGCAATGATCCACGCCGCGCAGCGCCGGCTCCGCCCTATCGTCATGACGGCCATCGCTGCCATTGCGGGAATGCTTCCTCTAGCCTTCGCGCTCGGCGCGGGATCGCAGATGCTCCAACCCCTGGCCATCGCCGTCATCGGAGGCCTGCTCTTGTCCGTCTTTCTCTCCCTCATCGTCACGCCGGTCATCTACTATCGGCTGACGCGTCAACGTCATGCTTAACGCTTTGCGAACGCGGTAGCCGGATTACCGCCGTAAATCGGAACGACACGACGTCAGCGTATTCGTTGGACGGCGGTCCGCTGAGCTTCACCTAAGACAAGATCACGTCGCCCGTTCCCATGGGATGGGAGTACCAGTGGTTGACGCGTGCATTGGGGTTTATCACACGTTCTAGTTCCCTGCACTCTGCTTTGTCGTCGGCGGCGTTCAATACAAAGTGGAAGCGTCTTCGAGCTTTGCGGGCCGGATCAAAGTCTACCGCTAAGAAGTCGAGGTCATTTGGCCCGTGAACGGGCGTCGTCACACAGCGCGCAAAGTTGTCCAGCTCTCCTTCTGTAGAGGCGCGGCGAACCCTGATCTCCTCTGTGTTCACCACCAGAAGCAGCCTGCGGCCAATCGAGTGACGATAAGCTATTCCGGAGCGCACCGTGCCGGACAACCGGACCGTTTGCGCGACAGCGAGATGCGCCATCACCATCAGACCCCAGACAGCGGCAGCTTTCAGAAGTAGGGACATACTCGCGCTAACCCACTCGCCAGCGGGAAGTGTCGAAAGAAGAGACGGAGTGAGCCACCCACTCACCCCTAGCTCCTACTTACGTCCCAGGACGATCACCGAGAAGCTGCCCGGCACAATGCTCGGCCTTGGCCTTGGGTTCTCTGTCGTCGCCGCGGGTGCTGGGCCGTTCTGCGCCGCGACCACATACACCCGGTCCATACCAGAGTCGTAGGCCATGGTCCGTCCGCCCTTCTGGGTGGGGATTGTCTGGATCGTCTTATAGTCCGGCGACGACGTGTCCACCACCGAAACGGTGCCTTCGCCATTCGAGCTGAAGGCCAGGTGGTCCTTGGCGTCGAAGCCCGCCGCGTCCGGTCCTTGTCCAATGGCGGCCAGCTTCAGCACCTTGCCCGAGTCGGCGTCAACCACCGGCATCACCTTGCCGTCGCACACGGGAAAGAGCTTCCGGCCAGTCGTGTCCATGGCCAGCCCGCTCGGCGAGTCGCACCCGGCAAGCGGCCACTCAGCCGTCACCTTCATCGTCTTAGCGTCGATCCGGGTAATGGTGTTCTTGGTCTCGATATTGACGAAGATCGTGCCCTTGCCGTCCGCTGCCGGGAACTCCGGCTTGCCCGAAAGCTTGACCGTGCCGAGCACCTTCATGGTGGCCGTGTCGACCACGCTGGCGTCGCTGCTGCGCCCGTTGAACGTCCAGACCGTCTTCGTCACAGGCTCAAAGGCGATGCCGTCGGGGTTCGTCCCCACGGGGATGGATTGCACCTTCGCGAAGCTCTTGCGGTCGAACACGACCAAATTGTTGCCCGCGCCCTCGCTAATGTACCCGTACTTGCCTTCCGTGTCGAGCGCCACGCCGTGGGTGCCCTTCAAGCCCGTGATCGCGCCAACGGCCTTGCCCGTCTTGGTGTCGATCACCTCGACGCGCGTGCCATGCGTCAGGTACAGCAGGCTTGCCGACGGATCGGCGAGGAGGTAGTCCCATCCGCCCTCGCCCCCGATGGTCCACTTGTCAATTACGGAGTAGGGCCCGGTCTGGGTATGGGCGAGCGGCGCGACCACGCAGGCGGCGAGTGGGAGGCTGTAGAGCAGAGACTGGAAACGCATAGAACTCCTTTGGAGCGTGTTGGTGTCGCATCCAGTCTGCACCGCCTTACATGAAGGCAACATGAAGGACGGGAAAGGCGTTCTTCGCTGTCATCCTGAGAAATCAACATGAGGGAGCCGCTGCACACGCCGTCTCATGGGATAAACGGCTGAAGGCCGCTGTACCGCTGCACAAAAGAGAACGCGCGCCGGCCACTAACCGTTATCTAACCGCCAACTAAACCCGTGACTGGTGCTCGCATTGCGCGACCGACAGGAAGAACGGCTTGTCCTGAATCGTCACCGACACTATCCCGTTCGCATAGACACAGTCGCCCTTCACCCCGAACTTCTCGATCATGCTCCGATCTCCGGTGATCTCAATCTTGTGCATCTCGAACGAACATAAATTCGGACGTGCTGCGAAGTAGCAGATCCGTGGTCAAACTCGTTATTTGTTCACTATGATTATGGTTGATCTTATAAGAGACATACTGATCAATACGGGCTTAGACTCTGACGCAGCTTCAACATCTAAGGCAGTCATAGCGCTTGGGCGGGAAATGCTTTTGCAAGACATTGGAAAAGCAGCCATATCGCTCCTAGATAATTATCTGACGCGAATTAGTTATAATTCACTCTTCACAGAACCCGAGTCTGTCAAGACACAAGATCGTAACGCCTTTCTAAAATCTGAACGCTGGGCAAGGGGGAGAAGTTTTCTCCGAGACTAAGAACTCAGATGATGCTGGCCAAGAGGATGTTACGGTTACGAAGAGTCCTTCAATTGGAAAAATCAGAAAAGCCGTTCAGCAAGCTCTGATCGAGTAACTATATGCAGTCTTACAGTTCGATTGCGAACTGGGTCGTTGGCGCGAAGCTCTCGGGTTTCGGCTCGGTGGCTAACGCGAGCACCAGCCGTTCCAAGACGAGGAGCTTGTTGGCGGGGCTGGAGCGGAGTTCGAGGTCGGCGCGGGCGATCTGACGAAGCGCTTGGGTCAGGGCGCGGCGGGTGCGGTAGCGGCGGGCCTGGCGGATGAGCTCGTCGGCGGCGAAGGGGGGCATGCGGAAGCCTTGCCAGAGGACCTGCCAGAGGGCGCGGGAGTCGCGGACGTTCTTCTCGGAGATGATGAGCATCTGCCGGAAGGTGCGGGCGAGCATATAGAGGTGGCCGATGGCGGCGTCTTCGCCCCCGTCCGAGGCGTTGAGCAGCCCGTGGAGCAGGGCAAGCGCGCGGGGACGGTCGCGGAGTGAGATGGCGTCGGTCAGCTCATAGAGGGAACGCTGCTTGGCGGCGAGGACCATGGTTTCCACGTCGCCCAGGGCAATGCGGCCCCGGCCTTCCACGTACAGGAGGAGCTTTTCGACTTCGCTGGCGATGAGCATCATGTCGGCCCCGAGAGCGTCGGCGAGCTCGCGGGCAGCGTCGGAGTCGATTGCGGTGTGGCGGGCCTCAGTGGCGGCGGCGATCCAGTGGACGGCGTCGGCCTCGTCGACGCGGGCGAGGTCGACCATGCCGCAAGACTCGCCGAGCGTCTCGCGGATGCGGTCGTACCGCTCTTTATCCTGGTAGTCCATCTTGCGTAGGTCGACGGGGATGCGGAGGTGATCGGCGACGAAGAGGAGGAGAGACTGTGGGTTGGGCGAGCGGAAGTAGGCGTCGATGGCCGCGAACTCTTCCTTCTTGCTGCCGCGTCCAAAGAGGGTCTTGACGCCCCGGATGAAGAAGACCTGGAAGGGGGCCATCAGCGACGGGGTCTGGGCGCGGTCGAGCAGCTCGAAGATGCTGGTGTCGGCGAGGTCGGCGTCGGTGAGGCAGAAGTCGCGGAGATCGGGCGGAACAAGCGCGACGATAACACCTTTGCGGCAGCGCTCGAAGAGGAAGACTTCGTCGCCCGCGAGGACGTAGCCGGGGCGTATCGCGGCGGAGGCGATCTCGGCCAGAAAGCGGTCTGAGGAGGCGAAGCTGCGGAGGGTGGTCATTTAGAGCTTCCGTTGGAGATGCACCACGCGGCGGAACCGCAGGTCCTTCGACTACGCTTTGCTTCGCTCAGGATGACAGTGCATAGGAGAGTGGACACTTAGAAGGACTCCAGCATATCGGCAACCAACGCCTGCGCGAAGTCGTGGGCGACGCGGCGCACGGCGGGGGCGTCCTCCTGGATGAAGCCGTTGAGGTCCTGGGTGGACTGGAACTGTTCGCGGTAGCCGAGCGCGTCGTTCTGGTAAAGGACGCGGCCGTCGCGGGCGGTAAGGACGACTTTAGCAGTGATGGTGATGAGGTAGCTGGCGGTCTGGCCGCTAGAGGAGTCGTAGGTGAGGGGCGCGACGGACTCGGCAAGGATGGTGCCGCGAAGGACGGCGTCGGCATCACGGTCGGTACTGGCGATGACATACTTGGTGCGGGTGTTGAGCTCGCGGACGACGGCTTGCGTGAAGGTCATCTCCGTGTGGAAGTTCTGGACGCGAGTCGTGAAGATGGGAACGGCGAGGGTGCGGACGTTAGCCGGAAGATGCGCGGCCGAGCCGACGGCATGGTAGCCGCAGCCGGTGAGGGCGAGGAGGAGAGTGGGGAGGAGAGGTCGCATCCGCTGAAACTATTGTCGCACTCGCGGATTGTGCAGAGCGCAAAGAAAAGCAGCCCGAAGGCTGCTCTTAGTGTAGAGGCGACATGGTTATGCCGGGCTGGGTTGACCTTCGCCGAAGCCGGGCTTGCGGCCTGGACCGGTCTCGGGTTTGAGGATCTTTTGGGTCTCGCCCGAACCTGGATCGACGCTCGAAAGCGGGGACCGGGCGACGGGAAGCTCCTTGCCTTCAATGATCATCTTAATCTCCAGCGCGTCCAAAGTCTCGCGCTCGAGCAGGGCGGCTGCCATGCGGTGCATGATGTCCTGGTTCGTCTCAAGAATCGTGTAAGCGGCCTTGTACCCAGAATCGACGAAGCTGCGGACTTCCGCGTCGATCTGGCGGGCCGTATCGTCGGAGAAGTCGCGGGACTGGCCAATCTCGCGGCCGAGGAAGACCTCCTGCTCCTTCTTGCCGAAGGTCATGGGGCCAAGCTTGGACATGCCAAACTCGCAGACCATCTTTCGAGCGAGATCGGTGGCGCGCTCGATGTCGTTGCCGGCACCGGTGGTCATCTTCTTGAGGAAGATCTCCTCGGCGCAACGTCCGCCCATCAGGGTGGCCATGCGGGTTTCAAGATAGTCCTTGGTGACGGTATGGTTGTCTTCTTCGGGGAGGTAGACGGTAACGCCAAGGGCCATACCGCGCGGAATAATGGTTACCTTATGCAGCGGGTCGGAGTGTTCGCGCAGGGCGGAGACTAGGGTGTGGCCAGCCTCGTGGTAGGCGGTGACCTTCTTCTCTTCTTCGGTGAGGAGCATGGACTTGCGTTCCGCGCCCATCATCACCTTGTCTTTGGCAACCTCAAAGTCGTACATATGAACAGCCTTGCGGTTGAAGCGAGCAGCGGTGAGGGCGGCCTCGTTGACCATGTTGGCCAAGTCCGCGCCGGAGAAGCCTGGTGTGCCCCGAGCGAGGACGTTGAGGTTCACGTCTTCGGCCATGGGAACTTTCTTCGAGTGCACCTTGAGGACCTCTTCGCGGCCGCGGATGTCCGGGCGGTCGACGATCACGCGACGGTCGAAGCGGCCCGGACGCAGCAGGGCGGGGTCGAGCACATCAGGGCGATTGGTAGCGGCGACGAGGATGACGCCGTCGTTGGCCTCAAAGCCGTCCATCTCGACAAGCAGCTGGTTTAGAGTTTGCTCGCGCTCGTCATGTCCGCCTCCGAGGCCCGCGCCACGGTGACGGCCAACCGCGTCAATCTCATCGATAAAGATGATGCAAGGAGCGTTCTTTTTGCCCTGCTCGAAGAGGTCACGCACACGGGATGCGCCGACACCGACGAACATCTCCACAAAATCCGAACCGGAGATGGAGAAGAACGGGACGTTCGCCTCGCCAGCAACAGCTCGGGCAAGCAGGGTCTTGCCGGTGCCCGGAGGTCCGACGAGTAGGACGCCCTTGGGGATGCGGCCGCCGAGCTTCTGGAACTTGGCCGACTCGCGCAGGAACTCGATGATCTCCTTGAGTTCTTCCTTGGCCTCATCGACGCCGGCGACATCCTTAAAGGTGATCTTCTTCTGCTGCATGGAGAGCAGGCGCGCGCGCGATTTGCCAAAGCTCATGGCCTTGTTGCCGCCGGACTGCATCTGGCGCATCAGGAAGAGCCATAGCCCAAGCATTAGGACGACTGGCGCAAACTGGATTAGGATGCCGAGCCAGGCGTTCGAGTTCTGGTCCTTGATGTTGATGTTTACGCCATGCTGGCGAAGATTGGTGTACAGGTCGTTGTAACCGGTAGGCACCTGGGTGTGGAAGAGTGTCTTATCGCTGTAGTGGCCGGTAACTTCCTGTCCATTGACGACGATGTCGGCGACCTTGCCCTGATCCGCGTCGTTCAGCAGCTGGGTGAGGCTGATGCCTTTGTCGGGACCGGCGTTGGAGCCCTTGACAAACTGCCAAAGAATGATGAGGCAGGTAATCATGAAGACGCCGGTGAGTATCTGCTTTACGGTTGAATTCAAGTGCATCTCCCAAATCTCCGGTCTGGTGAATCGCTTCGGTAAGAACCGGAGCCGGCGCAGATATGCGCGCGGCGTTACCTGCTAATTAGACGATGAACCGGGGCGAAGGTGGAGCCGATCCGGCTACGGGTTCTGATTTCTGATGCGTTCTCACTCAAATTGATCTGATTCTACTCCGCTGTCATCGATTCATAGATGGATTCATCGGAGCTTTTGTTCCGAAACCGCACAGGAGTTCGATCGCGCTACACCGAAGTTGGCCGGTCGACGCCCGATTCGGGCTGCCGATGGAGCTGAAGTTCGCGGACGGACCGCTGCGCTCGCAGGCCATTCGGCAGCTGGAGGGCGCCGCCTGTCGAGGTTGACTTCGCTTCAATCAGGGCGAGAAGACGGGCAATGTCCTCGAAGCCGAGCCGAACACCAAGCTGGCGGGCGGCAGCACGGAGGACCCGGCGGCGGGTGCTGAGATCGAGCGCGCGCAGGCGGTCTAGCTCGATGGCAGACGACTGCTCGCCGGGAGCGGTGGAAACGGCCCGGCCTCCACCACGAACCGGTTTGCCGGGAAGCAGCAGCTGCGGCAGAAGCTGTGCGGTGGCACGCTGCCAGTGGTCTTCGTCGGCGCGGGCCAGCTCGGCGAGGTTGGCGAGGGTGCTGTCGAGGGCGGGCTTGAACTCGCGAAGGACCGGCAATAGCTGATGGCGGACGCGATTGCGGGTGTAGACGGTCTCGGCGTTACTGCTGTCGTTACGCCATGGCTGATTCGCCGTGCGGAGGAACTTTTCGATCTCGGCGCGTCGGACGTTCAGGAACGGGCGCAGGATCACGCCAACTTTCATAGACACGCTGGGATGGATGGCGCTGAGGCCTTCGGTCCAAGCCCCGCGCAGGAGCTTGAGGAGGACGGTCTCGACCTGGTCATCGAGGGTGTGTGCGGTGCAAATGGTGTTGACCTGTCCGTCCGCAAGGAGCGTGTGGAAGAAGCTGTAGCGGAGGTGGCGGGCGGCCTCTTCGGTGGACTCGCCGGTGGCTTGGACGCGGTCGGGAACGCTTGCGTGATGGAGGTGAAGAGGCACGTCGAGCCGAATGCAGAGGTCGCGGACGAAGGCGAGGTCGGCGTCAGCTTCCTCGCCGCGCAGCCCGTGGTGGACATGCGCGGCGGAGAGGCCGACGCCGAGGACCTCTCGCTGGGCGTGCAGCGTAAGGAGCAGGGCCACCGAGTCGGCTCCTCCCGAGACGGCCGCGCAAAGGCGGTCGCCAGGGCGAATGCCGTTCCGGTGCAGCGACAAAGAGGAGGGAAAGGCCATTGCTCCTATATCTTAGTGATGATCTTATCGGTGAATTGTAGCGAGCGATCTTGTATACTCCGAGGTCGATGCGTGTGTTTGTGATTCTTCCGGCTGCAGGTATAGGGACGCGCATGGCGGCGGCGACGGCTGGGCCGAAGCAGTTCGTGGCGGTCGGCGGTGTGCCGGTGCTTGTCCATTCGCTGCGCGCCTTCGTTGCGGTGCCGCGGGTCGTCTCGATCTGGGTCGCGGTGCGGCGGCAGGAGATGGCCCGCGTTGAAGACCAGGTGAAGGAGTACGGTCTCGGCGACCGCGTCCACGTGGTCGAGGGCGGAGATAACCGCCAGCACTCGGTCCACAATGCTTTGGCCGCGCTGGTGTGTGCCCCGGACGACATTGTGCTGGTGCATGACGCGGTGCGTCCGCTGATCGACGCGGCGACCATCGAGCGGACGATCGAGGCCATCGGGAAACATGGCGCGGCGATTGTGGGCCTGCCGGCAGTGGACACGATCAAGCAAGTGGAGCGCACGGCGGATGGGGCCATCATCTCATCGACCATCCCCCGGGAGCGGGTGGTGCAGGCTCAGACGCCCCAGGGGGCAAGATACGATCTGCTGAAGCGCGCCTTCGACGAGGCCGAGGCGGATGAGTTTGCCGGGACAGATGAGGCAAGCCTGCTCGAGCGGGCGGGCGTCGAGGTGGCGGTGGTGCAAGGCTCCGCGCGAAACTTCAAAATCACGCAGCCGGGGGATATTGAGTTGGCGGAGTTCTATCTTGGGCGAGAGAAGGCTTAACACCGATCAAGGCGGATAAACGGGTAAGGACAGATCAGGCTATGGTGGGAAAGCATGATGCACTGACTCGGCAGATCATCGGCGTCTATTACGAGGTTTATAACGAGCTGGGATATGATTTCTTGAGTCGGTATATCAAGGTGCTATGTGTCTGGCCCTAAGCCAGGCTAGGCTGCGCGTCGAGACGCAAGTGCAGATTCCAGTCAGCTTTCGTGGGCAAGTAGTTGGTGTATTTAGGGCTGATTTGATCGTCGATGATGTTGTTCTAATCGAATTGAAGGCCCTCGATGGTTTGACTCGCCAGCATGAGTCGCAGGCACTTTATTACCTGAAAACGACCACAATTGAGGTAGCGCTCTTGATGAACTTCGGAACTGAGCCTCGCTTCAAACGCCTGGTGATGGACAATGAAACTAAGCTGGCGGCGAGCAAATCGGTGTCATCCGCTTTGATTGGTGTTAGGCCTTTACCCGCCCTGGAGGCAATACGATGAGCATGAGGATTGGGTACGGCTTCGATTCGCACTCGTTCAAGGCGGGCGTTCCGCTGGTCATCGGCGGCTTGCCGATCGAGCATACGGAGGGACTCGCCGGGCACTCCGACGGAGACGTCCTGCTCCATGCAATCACGGACGCGCTGCTCGGCGCGGTGTCAGCCGGCGACATCGGCACGTTCTTCCCGCCGACCGATCTACGGTGGAAGGGTGCGGCTTCGAGCGTGTTTCTGGAGACCGCTCTTGAAGAGATCGCCACCGCCGGGTACAAGATCGTCAATATCGACACGGTGCTGATATTGGCCCGGCCAAAAATCGTGCCTATCGCCAATGAGTTGCGGGAGAGCGTAGCGCGCCTGCTTGGAGTGAAGCCGGGCGAGGTGGGCATCAAGGCCAAAACGCCCGAGGGACTCAACCAGGATGGCGTGGCGGTGGCCCATGCGACCGTGTTGCTCGAAAGCATCACCGTGCCGGAACTACCAGGCTTGCTGACGATGGAAGCGGAAGCGGACACCGACAGAGTCGCCGACGGCGAAATGGATGTGGTCGTGCGCGGTCTGGTGGGCGACTCGCGAGACATCACGGCTCTCGGGCGTAAGGTGCCTAGCTTCGACACGGAAGATTTGACATAACA
This sequence comes from uncultured Acidobacteriaceae bacterium, assembly GCA_964247455.1. Classification (GTDB taxonomy): domain Bacteria; phylum Acidobacteriota; class Terriglobia; order Terriglobales; family Acidobacteriaceae; genus Edaphobacter. The sequence goes on from CAXTUR010000058.1 coordinate 15,771, forward strand.
CGGAGGCCAAATGCGATACCTGCTGCTAGTGGCGTTAGGATGTGCGGTGGCGGGGGCGCAGGTCGATCCGCTGCTGCCTTCGGGGTCGAAGCCGATTGCAGCGTGTACGTCTGTCCCAACCGACCCCACGCCCGCTCAGGCGACCTGCTATCGAACCACGCCTGACTACGCGGCGACCATGGCGTATCTACGCAAGATCGCGGCGGGCGCACCGAGCCAGGTGCGGATCGAGCCGTTCGGCACTACCGGCGAAGGCCGCGAGCTGGATATAGTGGTCGTATCGAAGGACGGCGTCTTTGATCCAGCGGCCCTCCACGCGGCCAAACGCCCCATCGTCCTCGTGCAAAACTCCATCCACGCGGGCGAGATGGACGGCAAGGACGCTTGCCTGGCGCTGCTGCGCGACATGGTCGTGACCAAGACCAAGGCCGCGCTGCTCGATCGCGCCGTCTTCGTCTTTATCCCGATCTACAACGCCGATGGGCATGAGCGGCGCGGCGCGTACAACCGCATCAACCAAAACGGGCCGGAGGAGATGGGCTGGCGCGGCAACGGCACCAACCTGAACCTGAATCGCGACTATCTGAAGGCCGACGCGCCCGAGACCCGCGCCTTCCTGGCCATGTTCCACCGCTGGCTGCCCGACTTCTTCGTCGACAACCACGTAACGGACGGGGCGGACTTCCAGTACGACGTGACCTTCACCATCGACGACGGGCCGAACGTCCCAGCGGGCACTGCCGCGTGGGTGGACAAGATCGTGACGCCCACGCTAGAGAAGTACGTGAACGCGCACGGGCATCTGGCCGCGCCCACCTACATCACCTTCGCCGACGACGCCGACCCGGCGAAGGGGCTCGGCTTCAACGACGATCCGCCGCGCTTTTCGACCGGCTACATGATCCTCGAAGGCCGCCCGGGTATGCTGGTCGAGCTGCATATGTTGAAGGATTATCGGACGCGGGTGGAGGGGAACTACCAGATCCTCGCTGGGCTGATGGAGCTGGTAAACCGCGAGGCCGATACGCTCATCGGGCTGAACGCTGCGGCGGACCGCGAGGCTTCGGCTTTAGGTTCGCAGAAGGACTTTCCCCTGGCTGTCGGTGGGGGAGGCAAGACGACGCCGTTCGTCTTCCACGGCTATAAATACACGCGCGCCAAAAGCGGTATCTCCGGCGCGACCCGCATCGACTGGACGCACGATCCGGTGGATACGACGGTGCCGTTGCAGATTGGCTTTAAAGTGACGAATACGGTCACGCTTCCCGCCGCCTACATCATTCCTCCCCAATGGTCGAAAGTGATCGACGTGCTCGCGGCGCATGGCGTGGCGATGCAGCGGACGACCGCAGCCTGGACAGGGGACGTTGAAAGCTACCGCTGTTCGGGGATGCGATGGCAGGAGCCGCCATTCGAGGGCCACCACCCCACTTTCAACGGCGAGACCGCGCGTGGACCAGGCAACTTTGGCGCGTGCGATGCGATGACGGAACGGCGGACGTATCCGGCTGGCTCCGCCGTCGTCAAGCTCGACCAGCGGCTGTCGAAGGTGGCCGTGCAATGGCTAGAGCCCTCCGCGCCCGACTCCGCCTTGCAGTGGGGCTTCTTCGACCCGATGTTTGAGCAGAAGGAGTACGGCGAAGACTATGTCGTCGAGCGGCTGGCGCGGGAGATGCTGGCGCACGATCCCAAGCTCAAAGCTGAGTTCGACGCCAAGCTCAAAAGCGATAAGGCGTTCGCCTCCAGCCCTCGCGCCCGACTCGCCTTCTTCTACGACCGCTCCGAATGGTACAAGGCCAACCGCGTGGGGTTTTATCCGGTGGGTCGGCTACGGAGTTTAGGTGGAATTTATCTTCGTGGAGAGGTGGGTGGTGTAATCAGATAGAGCCAGGCGTACCACCAGCAGGGAGCACTTCTAAATGCAAATCACCTTGCCCAGAACCACCGGACGCACAGCACCTGTCGCGGCGGGCAAGTTGCCGGGCATCCGATGCCAGGTGAGCCACGCCAGCAGCGCAAACGCGACCGCCTCCTTCGCCTGCGCCGGAATGCCGAGTTCGTCGATAGCCCGGACGCGGACGCCGAGTGGGGTGAGGCAGTCCGCGAGCATCCGCATCAGCGTGGGATTCTTTGCGCCGCCGCCCGCGACGAGGAACTCGGTGGGGGCGAGGGGAGCGCGCTGGCCCAGATGCGTCCAGACGAAGCGGCGATAGCTGTCGAGGATGGACGCGGCGGTCAGGGTGGTGGCGGTAGCGACGATGTCGGGGTTGGTAGCGCCTGCGGCTTGGCATAACGAGAGGAAGCGGGTGGTGTAGGCCTCGCCGAACTGCTCGCGCCCGCAGGACTTGGGCGGCGCGGCGGCGAAGTAGGGGTCGCGCAGCAGCGTGTCGACGACGGGCTGGAGGACGCGGCCTCGCGCGGCGACCCGGCCGTCGCGGTCCATCTTCTTGCCGTAGAGCCGCATCATGCAGGCGTCAACGACCATGTTGGCCGGACCGGTGTCAAAGGCGAGCACGCTGTCCGCATCGCCTCCTGCTGGGATGGCGGTCAGGTTGGCGATGCCGCCGAGGTTCTGGAGGACGCGGTTCCCCTTCGCCGAGCGGAAGAGTGTGTAGTCGAGCATCGGCACCAGCGGCGCGCCCTGGCCGCCCGCCGCGAGGTCCGCCGGGCGGAAGTCCGAGA
>CAXTUR010000059.1:0-18304 GCA_964247455.1 uncultured Acidobacteriaceae bacterium
GGGGTTGGGGGGTTGGGGGTGGGGGGGTGGTGCGGAACGCGGAGTCCCTTCGGGAATGACAAACAAGAAAAGCAGGACGCGCTTAGAAGAGACGCTCGGCGCGGCGGAGGTTTCCGGCGGTGCCGATGTTGGCCAGTGTGAAGTTGAAGCGGTAGGCGTTCTCGTTGCGGACAGCGCCCAGCTCGTATTTGCGGTATTCGGCGCTAAAGCCGCAGCAGTTCCAGTTGTAGGAGGTTTGGAGGGCGGCGTATTGGAGCGAGCCGATGTTGAGGTCGATGCCGGCGTTGGCGGCGATCCCGAGGCCGGCCTTGGTGGGCGACCCGTAGCCGAGCAGAACGCGGAACTGGTTGAAGTTCGACACCGATGAGCTGACACCCTCCGTGTAGAAGCGGCCGGGCGCGTTGAGGCGCGCATAGCTGAGGCCGCCGAATGTCTTGCCTTGCCGCACATCGACGAAGATGTTGTTGGAGGTGAACTTCTTCGCCCCGGTGTCGTAGTCGAAGTTCCACTCGATACTCGTCTTTTCGGAGGTTTGCACGCGCAGGCGCGAGATGAGCGGAGAGATGTCGCGGGCTTCAGTGAGAAAGGCGATACCGGAGAATGCCAGCGTCGTATCGAGGATGTTGCGTCGGCCGGCAGTCACAGCGCCGCCAAAGTTGGAGTTGAAGAAGTACTTCTGCGCGACCCGCCACGCGAGGCGTTGGCTGGTGGTGCAGTTGGCCTCGATGGTGGTCTCCTCGTCGCTTGCGGCGGCTATAGGTGATGCGCTGTCGGCGCAGGCGTTTCCGTCCCGCTGCTTCACGAAGAGTCGCTGCGTGGTGCCGTACTCGATCTCGTCCGTGTTGCTGACCACGTCTTTGTCGTCGAAGCGGAGGACGTTGAGGAAGTTGCCGACCCCGGTGACGTAGCGGTAGGTGGTGTACGGCTCGATGGTGTGGCGAACGTCCGCGCCAAAGAGCCGATGAGCGAGCGGGCCGGTAAAGGTGCGCGCGAGCACAGGAAGTCGCGCGTCGATATTGGCCTCGAAGTCCGACCGGCTTAGCCCGCCTGTGCCTTCGACCGGCGGTCCCCCGGTGTAGGGCGTCTTGCGATTGCGCGTGTAGAGGGTCTCGCGCACCCCGACGCTGGGCAGCAGATGCAGGCCGCCGCCCGCGATCGGAAGGGAGAGTTGCGGATGGAGATCGAAGCGCTCGATGGTGCCGCCGGTCACGAAGTTCGGCTGGACGCGCTTGAGGGCCGAGGCCGAGCTTTCCAGGTTCCAGAGCAGGGGCGTTGGGCCGATGCGATGGTCGGCGGCGTCGAAGTCGAGCGAGGGGGCGTGGAAGATGCGGATCTGCTGCTCGGACGTTGCGGGCGTGGTGGCGGTCGCGAGGGTTGCGGCGCGCTTCAGGCCCTGGTAGCGGTCGGCGCGGACCGAGGCCATCGTGCCGTCCATCGTGTGCTGCCCGTAGACCGTGGAGAGGATGTCGCTCGATACGGCCTGATTGAAGTTGTCGGTGAAGGCCTCGCGGTACGTGTAGGAGCTGAGATATTCGACATCGGCCACGGCGCGGGTGGCGTCGGAGAAGTCGTGACGGCCTCGAAAGGTAAGGTCCTCGCCGCCCTGGTTGGTGTAGATGCCGCTGGCCGGAGTGTAGCCGTGATCGAGCAGGCCGGTATAGCGCGCGATGGCGAAGTCGTTGTCGCGGCCCTTGTAGCGGAAGGCCGCGGCCTGGGCCCAGCCGCGCAGGGAGTAATAGGTTGCGCCGACGGTCAGGTCCGCGCTGCGGCCAAGGGTCAGGTAGACCTCTTCGCCGGTGATGAACCCCTTGCTGGACGACTGGCCGAGCACGGGGATGAGCAGGCCGCTTTGGCGCTCTTCCGCGTCGACGGGATGCGTGACGTAGGGCAGGTAGAGCAAAGGTACGTTGAGTAGATGGAAGACGCTGTTGCGTGCCGTGGCCTTGTCGCTGTCGATCGAGAACAACCCCGCCGAAAGGAGCCAGTCGGGGTGCGGCAGCTGGCAGGAGGTGACGGTGCCGTCGTAGACCTGGTACTCGCTGGGGCCGGTGCGGACGACCATGCGGCCAGTGAAGAGGAAGGGGTTGGCGCTCTTGTAGACCATGCGGGAGCCGTTCAGGGCGAGGCCGACAGAGCCGGAGACGTCGTAGAAGCGGCCGGTCTGCGTCTTCATGTTCAGCGTGCCGTGGCTGGCGGCGATGCGTTCGCTGTTCCTTCCTCCGGTGGCGACGAGATGCCCAGTGGCGACAACCTCGCCGGTGGCTTTGTCGTACTCGATGTGGTCGGCGCGGACGGTGCGGGCGTCTGCTTGGGAGCCGTATACGATTTCGACGTTGCCATCGAGGACGAAATGGCCGTAGCGTTCGCTTTGGAGGTCGGACCTGATCGTGACCTCGACCCCCTCTTCAGCCGGTGGCACGAGGATGGCGTCCGGCGGACGGGGTGCGTCCGGAATTGCGGTGGGGGGTGCCTGGATCGTCACCTCCTGGGCGGGAAGACGCCGTTCCGCCGACAGAACCGCCATGATAGTTATGAGAAGGGCAATGGAGCGGCTTTTGGTCCACGCATCGGCGGCGATGTATTGCGACTTTGCTAAGAGAGTGCCGTACCGACGATCCGCCACCTGTTCAGGCTATCTGATTTCACCAAAGCGAGTATTGGACCTTTGAGCATACCGGGCGCGGCCCTGAAACGATTCGACGAGGAAGCAGCGACGGTTCCGGCCCTGAAGCTCCAAGCTGCCGAGCGGCTGGCGGCCCATCGCGCGCGGCGGGCCCACGCGTCCGGGCCGGGATTGTTCGAGGAGACGACGCATTCTACCGAGACGCGCGCCGGACGCATTGCGGCGGCGGTCGCCGAGCGGTACGCCCATTCACAGAGCTACCGGGCGTTTCTCGCCGAAGAGGCCGCGCGCGCCCATGCGGAGGCGGAGCGCGCACGGGCCGCCGCAGAGGTCGCCCGGCGTACGGCTGAGGCGGTCGCCGCGGTGCAGATGCAGCTTCTTGAGGAACTCGAGGAGATTGCGGCGGAAGAGTGCGCGGTTGAGGCGGAGGTCCTGCCGGTCTCAAAGCCAGTTGCCAGGCCTTCCTCTTCGGCCTGTCTGACTGTGCGCCTGTACGAGGTGCCTGCCCCCGGGGATCTGAGTTGCGCGGTGGCGAATGCGGTTCCGTACGCCAAGCTGGACGAGGAGGAGCGCATGGCGCTTGATGAAGAGATCGCCTTCCGGCAGGCCCCGGTGTTTGAGGACTTCCAGCAGGCCGCCGTGCCGCTGCCGGCCAACCTGATCGAGTTTCCACGGCAGCTGGTGGCGGCCCGCAAGGCACGGCCCCGGTTGGCGGAGGGGCCGCTGCGCGATGAGGAGGAGCGGGCGGGTGATAACTCCCAGCTGCGCATCTTTGAGGTGGAGCCGGAGCTGATCTCGACCGTCGTGGCGCACGAACCGACGGTGCCGGAATGGGGTTCGATCCGGCTGGACGCCTGCCAGGTGACCGCTCCCCTGAGTGCGCCGGAGTATCCGGTCAGCTATCGGCACCGCCCGGTGATCGCCGCCATTGAGCTACGCGCCATGGCGACGCTGGTGGACGGGGTCGTCCTGCTGGGCGCGGTGCTCGGGTTTGCCACGGCGACGACGTACCTTAGCGGCCAGGTGTCTAGCCTGCAGGTCGCGGGGATCAGTGTGGCGGTCGCGTTGGTGGCGCTGGCGGTGCTGTATTACGGGCTGTGCTTTACGTTGTCGGACGCGACGCCGGGGATGCGCTATGCGCGGATCGGGCTATGTACGCTGGACGACGAGAACCCGAGCCGTGCGGCCATTCGCAGCCGGTTGGTTGCGATGCTTCTGGCGGCGTGTCCGCTGGGCCTGGGCTTTCTGTGGGCCTTTGTGGACGACGAGGGGCTGGGATGGCATGATCGGATGTCGCGGATGTATCCGCGGAGCTATTGAGGCAGGGAAGAGGGATCAGGGATTAGGGAAGAGAAAGCTAAAGGCCGCCAAGTGATTTGGCGGCCTTAGTTGTGCATGGACGACGGTTAGAAGGTGGTGCTGACCGTCAGCCGGAAGGTCTTGCGCGGTTCGCGGAGGGTGTAGTTGGCCCCGTAGAACTGCACCGCTTGCTGGTAGCTGTACTCGCCCGCGCCGGAGGAGGGGAAGAAGTTGCGAAAGCAGAGCGTTGTGCCGGGAGAGCAGGTGTTGGGCACGGCGAGTTGCTGCGGAAGGTCTTTATAGAGGCGCAGCGGGTTATAGGCGTAGTAGACGCGGAACGGGGCGTTGACGATGGGCAGGATGACTTGGAGCTCTGCGCCGTTCGACATGCGCGGGACGAAGTTGCTGCCTGGGACCGTCTTCAGCAGGTAGGGAAAGTTGACCGCCTGACCGCCGAAGCAGGCGCCGTTGGTGAAGATGGGGCAGCCATAGGAGGGGCTGGTGATCTGGGACTGACCGGAGGCGGACTCGCGCAGCTGACCGGGTTGCAGATTGCCGGACAGGCCAAAGTCGGTGAATAGGGCGAAGGTGACCTGGTTGACGATGGGGATACGGTATTCCAGGTTTGAGGTGAGCTGGGTGTCCGCGCCGATCGTGACGAGCCGATAGATTGGCAGCGGGATCAGCACGTTGCCGAGCTGCGGCTGCGTGGGGTCGCGCGGGACGACGTTGCCATCCGGGTTGGTCAGGTTGAAGTTGATCCGGTTTGGGATAAAGGTATAGGGCGAGGAGGAGCGGACGTCGAAGCCGCGGACGTCGTTTTCGCCGCCGCCGTAGAGGCGGTTGGTGGGGGGAGCGACCTCGCCGCCGAAGCCGGAGACGTGAGCGAGTTGAAGGCGCATGCCGAGGACGTTGTGCCCCTCGCGGTTGATGCGAATGCCCTTCATCGGGTAGAACTGGCGAAAGCTGAGGACGGGCGAGATGTATTTGACGTTGCCGCCGACGCCAGCGATCTGGACGGCGAGGTTTACGTCGCGTCCGCCATGAGGGCCGACGGCGCGGTCGAGCGAGGAGTAGGTGAAGCTGGGCGAGAGCAGCGACGTGATGATGCCGTTGAGCTGGTTTTGGCCCGCGACTCCCGAACGGAAGGCCAGCGACTGGAAGACGTTGCGCGTGTTCGAGTTGAAGGTGGTGACCGAGGCGCGCGATAGCTGGTAGGTGATGCCGATGCGGGTGACGCCCGACCGCGAGAAGAGGTGCCGGAGCGGTTCACTCGCAGAAAGGCTGAAGCCGGTGGTGGACTGGTTGTAGTTCGTCAGCAGCGAGTTCTGCGCGTCCGAAAGGTTGCCGGTGGAGCCTGAGGCGGCGTAGCTCTTCGACGGGTTGAAGTCGTACTTGCTGGCGAAGATCTGGGCACCGACCGAGATGGGCTTGTTGCGGAGATAGGGCTCGGTGAAGCCGAGGCTGACGGTGCGCGAAAGGCTGCCGATGTTGGCCACGGCCGAGAGGGTCTCGCCCAGGCCGAGAAAGTTATTGGTCTCGTAGTTGAGGCCGAGGAACGAGCCGGAGAGGCCGCTGACGCCGCCGTTGAGGCCGATGGAGTTCTTGCCCTTTTCCTTGAGCTTGAGAAGGAGATCGACGGTGCCGTCGTCGGCGTTCTGGCGGCTTTCGGAGTCCTCTTCGGCCTTCAGCGGATTGAAGTAGTTGAGCTGGTTGAGGCGGAGGATGGAGAGGTCCCAGAGACGGCTGTTGTAGACCTGGCCTTCTTCGAGCAGCAGCTCGCGGCGGATGACCTTGTCGCGGGTAATGGAGTTGCCTTGGAACTCGATGCGCGAGACGAAGAAGGGCTTACCCTCGTCGATGTCGATATCGAGATAGATGAGCTTCTTGGCCTCGTCGAAGCGCGGGACGGGGGAGCCGACGAAGTTAATGTAGCCGAGTTCGCCGTAGGCTTTGCGGAGCTGTTCGAGGCCCTTGCCGAAGGCGGTGCGGTTGAAGTAGTCGCCGTCTTTCAAGGCGAACTGCGCGCGGAGAACTCTGAGGTTGGTGACGGCCTTGTTGTTCTTGAAGGTGATGCCGCCGAGCCGATAGCGTTCGCCTTCTTCGACGGGCATCAGGATGTCGATACGCTTGCCGGTGGAGGGGCGAAGAGTGAGGGGATTGATGCCGCCGGCGTCTCGAACCTTGGTTTGCGGCTCGGCGGTTTGTGCTTTGAAGTAGCCGCGGTCCTGGTAGGCGTAGCGGACGCGCTCGGCGTCTTCATCGAGCTTGGAGGCGTCGAAGGTGCGGGCGAAGAGGTTTTCAAGGACGATGGAGTGGGGAATGCCGATCGGCTTCAGGTTCTTCATCGACGCGCGGAGAGTGCGGTCGGGGATGCTGTCGTTGCCCTGGAAGACGATCTTGCCAACCTTGACGGTGGAGCCTTCCTTGATGCGGAAGGTCAGGGTAACGGAGGCCGGAGGGATGGTCTTGATCTCGGTCTTGACGGTGGCGAATTGGTGTCCGTGCTCGGCGAGCAGATCTTTGAGGACGACCTCGGCGCGCTTAATCTTGGTGGGGTCGTACTGGGTCTCGGGAGTCAGCGGAACCTTGGCCTTCTTGAAGCGCTCCTGCACGTCCGAGAGGGTGACGGCGTTCAGGCCGGTGTAGTTGATCTCGCGGATGGTGGGCTTTTCCTGCACGTAGATGACGAGCTGGACGCAGGCGGGGGTCTCGACACGCTCAATGCGGATGTTTTCGAAGTAGCCGCTGTTCCAGAGCGAGTTGAAGTCGCGCTCGACAGTGGCGGGATCGTACGGTTCACCCTGGTGCGAGAAGGTGCGGGCGAGGACGGAGTCTTTGGGAATGCGGCGATTGCCGATCACCTGGGTCTGGCAGAGGATCTGCGGCGTGGCTGCAGAGGTCTGCGCGGGCGCGGCTGCGGGAGCTTGCGCGTAGTTTGCGAGCGGGGCAAGCGCGGCTGAGCCGAGGAGTGGAAGGAGGGTGGCAACACGGAGACGGCTCAAGCGCGTACGCATCGGCTGGGTCGAACGGAGGTCTATGGAAAGCTGGAGCGGAGACGGCTGGATCGAAAACTCCCGGGAGCTTCCGCTCTCTCGATTTACGGTAAAGATACGCACACCCTCACTGCCTGCAAGATCGCACCGGTTCGGGTAACCCGGCAGACTCGATTATAGGGGAGCGGTGCGGCGGGACGCGAGTTCGGGAAGGGAAGGCGCGTGGGAGATGCCTCGGAAGTGAGGCAAAGGTGCCTAGCTCTCCAACTCGGCGGTGATGGTGAAGGCGCGGTCGGAGGTGTCCCAACGGACGGTAAGGACATTAGGCTGGCAGCAGACCTGGCAGTCTTCGACATACTGCTGCTTGGAGCCGCCGGATTCGTCGACCGTGGTCTCGATCCACTCGCCACAGGCGGCGCATTGAAAGCCGGCTGAGTGCAAAAGGGTCTCCTTGGGAGATGTGGTGGGCCCACCAGGACTTGAACCTGGAACCAAAGCGTTATGAGCACTCTGCTCTGACCATTGAGCTATAGGCCCACGGGAACGGCGTAGCTCGATCTTATCAGCCGATCGGGTCCTAGCAGACGGTGAAGGAGGCTACTTCTCGCCGGTGGTGCCGGGTGTGGTGTTGGAGTCTTCGGGAGCGGACGGATTGAGGTGGCCGAGCTTGTTCTCGGGAGTGTTCGACTCGACGTGCGTGGGGCCGGGGCCAGCAGTGGAAGTGTTCTCGCCCTTGTAGCCAGACGGTTCGGCCTTGGCAGCCTTCTCATGCGGTGCTTGATCGGCCGCCGACTGGGGGGGTGTGGCTGAAGATGTGTCGTCTGCCATGGTGGGCCTCAGGGGATAGGAGAGGCGAAGGGCGGGGTAGGTTGCTTAGGATTAGCGGCGGGGGAACTTCCATTGCTTAGGCGAGTACATGATCTGGAACCAGCCGCTGTTGTTGGTCTGCGCGCCGGGCGTGTAGGAGGGGATGAGGAAGCGCTCGTGCTGGGCAAAGACGTTCAACGTCCAATCGGGGCGGAAGCCATAGGAGGCGTTGACGAAGGCGTCGGAGATGGTCGAGCCGCCAGGAAGGAAGTGGATGCCGCCTTTGTTTTGGCGATAGCCGGCCTCGATGCGGGAGCGGCCGGAGATCCAGTAGCCGAGGCGGCCATCGACCGCCTTGCCGTCACGGCCTACGGCGTTGCCGAGCAGAAAGCCCTTGTTGGTGTTGGAGTCGAGATACTGGATGTTCCAGAAGAGGAGATAGCCGCCCAGGAACTTGTCGCCGGCGTACCGATCAGTCCAAGGAGCTTCGACGCGCAGGTCCATGCGCGGAAGGAACGGCAAACGGGCCAGATAGATGCCCGGAGCGTAGGCCGAGCGGTTAGGGGTTTCGATCGGGATGATCTCGTCGTCGGCGTAGGAGTCCGCGTAGAGGGTGATGAGGCGGCTGAGCCCGGGCGGGGTGAAGCGGAAGTCGAAGCCGCTCTTGCGGTCGCCGGGATCGGTGCGGTCGCCGTAGCCGGTGGAAGCCGCCGAGCCACCGGAGCCGAGATTGCGGATGACCTGGTGCAGATTGCAGGGGTGACCCACTCCACAGAGCAGCGACCAGCGGGTGTAGCTCATCTCGATGTTGCGGCCCAGGGTGAAGGCGAGCTTTTGTCCGTTGTAGTAAGGCCGCGCCGGATAGTGATGACCGGAGAGCTTGCCCGCGACGAGATCGAGCCGGTACGTCCCGAAGTTGGCGAAGATGCCGGGAAAGGGGTGCGGCCGCGTCGACACGAAGCGCAGGTTGTAGGTCGGCTCGGCGTTGCTCGAGAACGAAAACGGCCCTGTAAGCGAGGGTCCCCAGTAAAGCTCCTGCTTGCCGAAGGAGAGGGCGTTGCCGGCAAAGCTGACGCCGGCGTAGAGCTCGAGAGGACGATAACGCTCGTAGGCTGCGCTTGGGGCAACCGGGGCGATGATCGGCGATTGGGGGAAACCCTCCCGGTCGATGTCGTTGATGGTCTGCACCAGGGCAGCCGACTGCGCGGCGACGCCGGGATCGTGCTGAGCTTCTTCGCGGGCGAAGAAGAAGAAGCGGCCATTGGTGGCGCGTACCGAGAAGCCGTTGATGGCGCTTGATCCGCGGCCTAACGGGCGACCGAAGTCGTTCCACCAGGTCTGGCCGAAGTGGTAGCTGTCGTTCAGCGCCGGTCCGGCAATGGTTCCGAAGCGGCTGTATACGGATTCCAGGGTGACGCCCCCGGCGTGGTCGAGGGGCTGATCCAGCTCCTTGCGCAGGTCTCCGAGCAGCCGTTCCGCTTCGAGATCGAGCGAGTCATTTGCCCCCATAAAGAGCGACTCTTCGGCCTCACGCACTTGTCTGCGGCACTCGATGCGCGTCCACGGCCGGATAGAGGCGCTTCGCGAGGGGATGTAGCCCATCGCCGCTAGGCGCTCCAGAGCCGGGTAGATCCAGCTATCCATGGGGACGTTGGTGGAGCCAATGGCGTCGGTGTCGCTAATGCGCTCGAGGTCGGCGACCGGGTAGGTAGCGGCGGGAGTTTGGCCCCGAACGCGTCCATGCGCCAGGGCTAGCAGCAACGCGAGGGCGGCAGATCTACGATGGATCACTAATCTCATGCTCTCCAAGTGCTATGCAGCGGACACGGATTTCATCTCAAACGCCGATCTCCCGTCCGGTCAGTATAAGCTGAACGCGCCGCGGGGTCGTCGAACAGAGGTGTGGACCGCCGTGGCGTACCGGCTCTGGTACTGATCACTCGGATCACCCGCGAATCCGCTATTCTGTCCTTGCACCCGAGCAGCGCCCGCATCAGGAGAATGGAAGTGCCTCAAGTGGTTGAAGTTCGTCGAGCAAGCTGGACCGTACTCAAGATTGCTGTTCTAACTGCCGTCCTGCCGCTGTTTTGCCCGTGCGCGGGCGCCCAGATGAACCCATTTGGCTCGGTCGCCGGTCAAACCGGCCAGACGCAGACCGACACGAACACCACGCCCCCAGCGAACAATGCGACCCTTCCCGCACCGGCTCCGGTACAGGTCAGCCCGCGCGTGCTTACGCCGACCCAGGCTGAGCGCAATGAGATCCAAAGCAATCAGGACCCGCGCACGCGTTTGTTCGAGCAGCTGCCGGAGCCGCCCGTGCCGCTTACCGCGTTCCAAAGGCTGGTGGCTGCGTCGGTGGGTCGCGTCCTGCCCATCTTCGGCACCAATCTGTTTACGAATGTACCGTCCACGTTTGCGCCCGTCGACCGTGTGCCGGTGACTCCGGACTATGTGCTCGGGCCGGGTGACGAGCTGCTGGTGCGGCTATGGGGGCAGGTCACGTTTGACGGCCATCTGACGGTTGACCGCACGGGTGATGTTTACATTCCCCAGGTCGGCACCGTGCGGGTGGCCGGTGTCCCGTTCGCAAAGGTCTCGGATGTTCTGCGATCCAGGATCGGACGCACCTTCAAGAACTTCGACATCAACGTGAATGTGGGGCAGCTACGCTCCATCCAGATCTTTGTCGTGGGCGAGGCGCGACGGCCCGGAAGCTACACGATCGGTTCGCTCAGCACGCTGGTGAACGCGCTCTTCGCCACCGGGGGGCCAACGCCGCAGGGCAGTCTGCGCAACATCCAGGTGAAGCGCGGCACAGAGACGGTCACCACCTTTGATTTCTACGATCTGCTGCTGAAGGGGGACAAGTCGAAGGACGTGCCTTTGCTCTCGGGCGACGTGATCTACATTCCGCCGGCCGCCGCGATGGTGGCGCTGGCGGGGAGCGTCGACACGCCGGCGTTGTACGAGATCACCCCCGGAACGACGGTGAAGGACGTTCTTGCGCTGGCTGGCGGGCTTTCGACGCTGGCGCAGGACAAGCAGCTGCGGATCGAGCGGATCACGCAGCACGACGCGCGCTCGGTGCTCGACGTGAAGCTGGATACGGCCGGTACGGGGACACCGCTGGTGGGCGGAGACATTATCGAGGTCTCACCGATCCTCGACCGCTTCAAGGATGTCGTCACCCTGCGGGGCAACGTGGCCGATCCGCGGCGCTTTGCCTGGTTTCCGGGAATGCGGATTCGTGACCTGATCCCGGAGAAAGAAGCGCTGCTGACGCGCGATTACTGGGAGCAGCGCAACCAGCTGGGTCTGCCGGTGCTCGACTCCACGCCGGACGTCCGCCGCTATGCTCCTGAAGCGCCGGTCGCTCAGCTGAATGGGACCGGCGTATCGCCGACGCGCAATCCACTCGCGCTTACCGCTCCGAACGCCCAGGACAGCGACCTGAATGTCTACGGCATGGCTGCGCCGCCGCCAGCAAGCATCACGGACCCGGGCTACGCGACCTCGAACTCCGCGCAGAGTACAGGAACCCCGGCGCCAACGGGCGACCTCGCCGCCACGGGCAACTCCCGCGTCTACCGCAACAGTGTTCTGCCTTCAACGGACACTTCAAACGATCGCACGGCTGGCAATAGCAGCTCGGGGGCGACGCTGAGCACGGCGGTGACGGGAGCTGCCCGGCGTTTCCCTGCCAAGAACGCGGTCGTGCTCTCCGCCCCGGAGGTCGATTGGGCGTACGCTGTGATCCAGCGCCTGGACCGGAGTGATCTCTCCACGCAGCTCCTCTCGTTCAACCTGGGCAAGGCGGTGATCGATGGAGACAATGCGCAGAACCTGGAGCTGGAGCCCGGCGATGTGGTCACCGTCTTTTCGAAGGCGGACATCCGTGTGCCGCAGGCCCAGCAGTCGAAATATGTTCGATTGGAGGGTGAGTTTGTCGCCTCGGGTACCTACAGCGTGGCTCCGGGTGAGACGTTGCGGCAGCTTGTCTCCCGAGCGGGCGGCCTTACCCCGGCGGCGTACCTGTTCGGGTCGCAGTTCAGTCGGGAATCGACCCGCGTACTTCAGCAGCAGCGGCTGACCGACTACGCCAATGATCTCGACCGGCGCATCCGTCTGGCCGAAGCCAATAGCGCCAACACCGCGCTCAATCCGCAAGACCAGATCTCGGATATTGCTTCGCTCCAAAACGCACGCACAGTGGCGGCGCGTCTACGGCAGCTGAGCGCCAGTGGGCGCATTGTGCTCAACATCCGGCCAGACAGCAAGACGCTTGCCGACATTCCGGAGCTCCCGCTTGAAGATGGAGACACGTTCATCATCCCGCAGGTCCCGTCGAGTGTCGATGTCTTTGGCTCGGTCTACACCCAGAACTCGTTTCTCTACGACGCCCACAAACGGGCGAGCGACTATATTCGTCAGGCTGGGGGAGAGACGCGGACCGCGGATGTCAAGAGGAGCTATATTATTCGCGCTGACGGCTCCATCCTAAGCCGTCAGTTCTCCACGTCGCTCTTCCTGAACAACTTCGAATCCACCCACCTGAACCCCGGGGACGCGGTGATCGTGCCCGAGCGCGTCGACAAGCGGCCGTTGCTCCGTAATCTTGTCGACATTGCGACCATCATCGGCCAGTTTGGTCTCGGCATCGCCGCCATCAACGTACTGTAGCTCCTGAACGGATGACTATGCCTTCTTCCATGCAGCGCGCTCTTTTTTTGGACCGCGACGGGATCATCAACGAAGAACGAGACTACTTGTGGCGTTCGGAGGACGTGCGCTTTGTGCCGGACATCTTCTCGCTCTGCAGGACAGCGCAGGGCCTCGGCTATAAGCTGATCGTCGTGACGAACCAGTCGGGGATCGGGCGCGGGCTCTACACCGAGGCTGACTTTCACGCGCTGATGGACTGGATGCGGGTGGAGCTGGCGCGCGAGGGTGTTTCGCTGGATGCGGTCTACTTCTGCCCCTTTCATCCTGTCCATGGGTCTGGGCCGTATCGCAGAGAGCACCCGGACCGCAAGCCAGGCGCGGGGATGTTGCTGCGCGCGGCTGTAGACCAGGGCCTAGCTTTGGAGGAGAGCCTTTTGCTTGGCGACCGCTGTACGGATGTGGCCGCCGCCCATGCGGCCGGGCTTCGGCAGGCCTTTCTGCTGGAAGGAACAGAAACGGCACCGTGCACCGGCGCTTACCTCTCGATGCCGTCGCTTGCCGAAGTGGAGGCCTGGTTGCTTACAGATAATCAGAGCGGGAGATAGCGGTCGCAAAAAGATGCATTCCGTGTAGGATTCCATAAAGGTACTTGCAGGCGACATCCACCGTTTTATCGAAAGATAGCGAGGAGCAAGCAGAAAGTTCCAGGATATGGTTCATTTGAGTGTCGGTTCCAGGAGCGAGACCGTCCACTTCATGCAATCGACACGCATCGTCATAGAAGAAACAGGAATACTTCGGCCAGACAAGATGCTTAGCGGATTGAAGATCCTGCCAACTTTTACTTTGTTCCCGGGTTCCGATCGGAAACGGATGCATCTCTCCCGTTGTATGGGCAGCGATGCGCCACCTACATCAACCGCGTGCCGGCATAAGGCGCGCAGCGGAGCGGGCGTACCCTGAATGAGCTTGACGAATGAGCATCTTCCCTCCGACACGCAGTCGTCGACGTTCCTTGACAGTGCTTATCCCTGGGAGCAGGCGAGTCAACGTCCGCGCCTAACGTCGGTCGTTGCTGGTCCAGCCGCTCTGTTTCGCTATCGGGTCGTCAAGCGGGTGCTGGACATCGTGTTGATTTTGTTGATGCTTCCCTTCCTTCTGCCGCTGGTTGGCTTGCTTTCGTTGCTGGTCCGGCTGACCTCTCCCGGTCCCGTGTTCTTCTCGCATCGCCGGATCAAGCAGAACGGCGCGTTCTTCTCCATGTGGAAGTTCCGCACCATGTGTGTCAATTCGACCGCCATCCTGGAGCAGCACCTGAAGCAGCACCCGGAGGCGCGGGCCGAGTGGCTGGCCTCGCAGAAGCTGCGCATCGATCCACGGATCACCCCGATCGGCACCTTTCTGCGCAAGCTCAGCCTAGATGAGCTGCCGCAGATCTGGAATGTCTTTACCGGCACCATGAGCCTTGTCGGCCCCCGTCCCATTGTCGCGGCCGAGGTGGAAAAATATGCCCGCGATTTTACCACTTATTGTCGGGTTAAACCGGGCCTGACGGGGTTGTGGCAGGTGTCTGGGCGTAGCAAACTGACGTATGAGGCGCGCGTCGCCCTCGATTGCGAGTACGTCCGGCAGTGGTCGCTGGCCCGCGATCTCCTCATTCTTTTTCGCACCTTCTCCGAGGTGGTGAAGCAGAACGGGGCCTACTGAGTTCGCTACAATCGCCCCTATGAACAGCATGCGCGATCTTCTGCGCACTCACCTTGGACGCAGCCTCCGGGCACTCCCGGAGCTTGATCGCCTCGCCGCTGCCTGGCCACTGGTCTGCGGCGCATCGATGGCCGCGCAGGGCAAGGTGAGCGACTATCAAGAAGGTTTGGTGACCATTCAAATCGCCGACCCCGAGTGGATGCGGCAGATGATGGCCATGCAGGGGCAGATCGCCGGGGAGCTGGCCCGCGTCGCCGGGGTGCCGGTGACCGCGATACACTTCGAAAGAAGCACCACCTACAGGGGATAACGCGTGACGGAAGCGGAAACGGGCGTTGTAACGCTAGAAGAGGTGCGCCGGGTCGCCGAGTTGGCCAACCTCGAACTAACGCCGGAGGAAGAGCCACGGATGCGGCGCGACCTGAATGCGATCCTCGGCTATGTTGCCGAGTTGAACCAGGTCGATACGACGGGCGTCCCGGCCATGGCGCAGGTGGGCGAGATGCTCGCCGGGATGGAGGACGAGGGGAACGGGGCCGCTCTGCGCGGGGACAGCGTTCTGCCTTCGGTGGACCGCGCCGCTGTCCTGGCTGCCGCGCCTGAGGCCGACCGCCGCTTCTTCAAGGTGCCCAAGGTGATCGAGCGATGATGTCTTCACCAGCAACGATCGCCGCTACGATTGCCTCCACGCGCGTGGCCATTGCCTCCGGCGAGATGACAGCGACTACCCTTGCCGAGCGGCACTATGCCGAGATCGCGGCACGTGACAGCGAGATCAACAGCTTTCTCGCGCTGAGCCGCGATCGGGCGATGGCGCAGGCCGCGAAGATCGACGCGCTTGCCGCCCATGGTGACGAGCTGCCGCCGCTGGCCGGAGTGCCGGTCGGGATCAAGGACGTGCTCGCCATGCAGGGCGCGCCCGCGACGGCTGGGTCGCGCATCCTCCAAGGCTACCGACCGCCCTACGATGCCACCGTGGTCGCGAAGCTGGAGGTCGCCGGAGCCGTGCTACTCGGCAAGCTGAACTGCGACGAGTTCGCGATGGGGTCGTCGAACGAGAACTCAGCGTATGGGCCGGTCAAGAATCCGCGCGCGCTGGACCGGGTGCCTGGCGGATCGTCGGGCGGATCGGCGGCAGCGGTCGCGGCGGGGTTCGCGCTGGCTACGCTTGGTACGGACACGGGCGGTTCGATCCGGCAGCCAGCGGCCTTCTGCGGCGTGGTGGGGGTGCTGCCGACGTATGGGCGAGTCAGCCGGTTTGGCCTGATCGCCTTCGCCTCGTCGCTCGACCGGGTAGGGCCGTTCACCCATACGGTTGCCGATGCCGCGGCGGTCTTGCAGGTTTTGGCGGGTAAGGACCCACGCGATGCGACTTCGTCTGACCGACCTGTGCCGGACTACACTGCCTCGCTCACGCAACCGGTCGCGGGGCTTCGCATCGGCGTTCCGTCGGAGTACTTCGGCGAGGGGCTCGATCCGGAGATCCGAGTCGCTATCGAGCGCACGATCGATGGCCTGAAGACCGCCGGATGCACGATCCACCCGATCAGCCTGCCGCACACGCAGTACGCCATTCCAACCTATTACGTGCTGGCGACTGCTGAGGCTTCGTCGAACCTTTCGCGTTTCGATGGGGTCCGCTTCGGCCTGCGCGCAACGGAGTCGAACACGCTCTCGGCCATGTACCGCAAGACGCGCGACCAGGGCTTCGGCGCGGAGGTGAAGCGGCGCATCCTGCTGGGCACGTATGCGCTGAGCGCCGGCTACTACGACGCCTACTATCGTAAGGCCCAACAGGTGCGGACACTGCTCACGCGCGACTTCCTCGTGGCTTTCCAGCAATTCGACGCGATCATCGGACCGATGACCCCGACGCCCGCCTTCAAGCTCGGAGAGAAGACCGACGACCCGATGCAGATGTATCTGGCTGACATCTACTCGGTGGCGGCGTCGCTGGCGGGCATCTGCGGTGTCTCGGTGCCGTGTGGCGAGACGGCGGACGGGCTGCCGATCGGGGTGCAGATCATGGCGAAGCACTTCGATGAGACGACACTGCTGCGGGTGGCGCTAGCGGTCGAACAGCAGCAGTCCATTTAGCTAAAGGTGATAGACATTTAGCTAAAGGCGATAGAAGTGATCCGCTCCCAGGACGAGCCCAAGGGTGATGGCCGCAATGGCGATCTCGCCCAGCGCGCCGACGATGAAGGGGCGCAAGCCCTGCTTGCCGAGGTCGCGCAGGTTGGTGCGCAGGCCGACGCCCGCGAAGGTGAGCAGGAAGGCCCAGCGTGAGAGATTGCCCAACGCGTTGAGTTGCGGTTTGGCGAAGACGCCGACCGTCGCCAAGGCGGAGATGAGCAGGAAGCCCAGGACGAACTTGGGGAACTTGCGCCAGAGGAACGCGGCCTTGTTGCCGACGTTGGCGGCCTGGCCCTTGCCCGCCCAGTGGAGCGCGTAGCCGAGGACGACGAAGCCGATCAGGGCGTTGCGGCAGGTCTTGGCGAGGACGGCGAACTTGCCCGCGGTGTCGGAGTAGAGGGCCCCGGCGGCGGTGGCCTCGGCGGTGTTGTCGACGGCGAGGCCGGTCCACAGGCCGTACGCGTGATCACCCATGTGCAGCGCGTGGCCGATCAGCGGGAAGGCAAAGAGCGAGAGCGCGCCCAGCGCCAGGATGGCGGCGATGGCGGTCGAGGAGTCTTCCTCATCGGCGTCGATGGCGCCCTGCATGGCGATGATGGCCGAGACGCCGCAGACCGACGAGCCGACCGCGAGCAGCGTCGTGAGCTTGGGGCCGAGGCTGAAGGCGCGGCCGAGATACGTCATAAAGACGATGGAGAGGGTGAAGGCGACGGCGACGAGGACCAGCGAGATGCCGCCGAGCTTCAGGATGTCGCCGAGGATGAAGCGCGCGCCCAGGAGGATGATGCCCGCCTTGAGCCAGAACTCATACGTGGCCACTCCGGCGCGGAAGATGCGCGGCAGACCGACCGTGTTGGCGATCAGCACGCCGAAGAGGATGGCCCAAAGGACGTACTCGATGTTCGGCAGCACGAGATGGTGGGCCTTGCCGTAGCGGGCGATGGTCTGCTCGACGCACTTCCCCGCGTAGCCAACGGCGAAGAGCAGGCCGATGCCGGGAAGGAGGCTGAGCAGATTGCCGGACGAGCTGGCTGGCTCTCTCGGGTCGAGCACAATCTCGGAGACGGGACCATGCGCGGGGTACTCGGCGCGCAGATCGGGGAGCGGGGTCGAGGTGGTCATGCGTACTCCCTTGGCTTACCAGGAAACGGTCTTGATGAGGCCGCCGCGGACGAGCAGCGCCAGTGCCAGCGAAAGGACAACGGCCCAGGTGTCGAGGGAGAGATGGGGTCTTGGCATGGAATGCTCCTGAAGACAATCGCGCATCACAAGCGCGGATGGAGGTGTTTTGAGTTTTACAGGGAAAGGGGTCGTCGTCTCAGCGGCAACAACAAGCGAGACGGACAACGGAGGAACCGGGTTGGAGGGTGCTTAGCACGATTGCCGCTAGTATAGCGCAGATTGGAAGATCAGAAGATCAGCTGTGAGGCTGCTTGTTCGCGCCGGGTGTGGGGCTCGTCGCAGTACGGGCACCAGTCGTCCGGATCGATCATGTGCGGGCAGAGCGGCCACAGCGCGTTGAACATCAGAATTGCGGCGTTGTAGTCCTGGTCGTCCCAGGCGGAGCGGCCAGCCGCGCTCATGGAGCGGTTGCCATGGTCGACTCCGGCGCGGAAGGCGAGGTCGCGGGTCATCCTTACAGGCATAGCTACTCCAGTTCCAGCGAAAGGTTGGTGGCGGCGTCGGGCCGGTGACGGGGGGCCGCCTTAAAGGTGACATCGCGCACGTGGAGCGGACGCTGCAGCTTCTGCGTCCCGTTCAGCAGACCTTCGATGGTCAGGAGCTGGACGCGCGGGTAGCGGGAGCCGTCGATGGAGGTGTAGAAACCCGCCTCGGCCGCCTCGCGCTGCATGGGTTTGGTGGGTTCTTCGATCGAGATGTAGACGCCGATGTCCGCCTTCTCGCGCTGAAGAACGCCGATCAGGTCGCGCACCTCGGCGACCCCAATGTTGCGGCCGCCCTTGACCGAAAAGATGATCTGGCGCGACTCGCTGCGGCCCTCATGGAAGTAGAGGCGGCCATCGATGCCGCGGTCTGCCCCCTTGCGCTCTTCGATGGGCCGGGCGCCGCA
>CAXTUR010000060.1:0-14337 GCA_964247455.1 uncultured Acidobacteriaceae bacterium
AGATCGGAGCTAAACCATGAACGACGACAATATCAAGGGCGTAGCCCAGAAGGTCTATGGACGCATCGAAGAATCCGCCGGGGCGCTCTTCGGCGATGAGGCCCTCAAGGTGGACGGCCAGGACAACCAACTGAAAGGCGCGGCACGCGACGCGTGGGGCAACGTAAAGAACGCCGGCAACGCCCTCATCGATCAGGCGCGCGCCGCCAAGTACACCGCCGAAGCCAAAACCGCCGAGTCCCAAGCCTTTGACCGCGACCACAGCGTGGAAGTCACTCACGAATAGCCTGAGCAAACCTCTACTAAGCCCGCCAAATAGCCCCTAAACACGGAGTGGCTTTTCGCTCCGTGTTCACGTTTTAGATGGACGTAAAGATAGGCATGTTAACTGTCCTGGTTCCCACTTCGGCTTTCTCCGGCATTTACCGAAAGTAGCCGGTTTTCTCCTTGACGTGCCACACTCGTTACTGTCATTCTTGGCACATCGCACGATCCGTTATCGGACGCGCGCTGGGGTCCTTGCTCTGGGTCCTCCCGCTACACACAACTATGGCAACCATGATGGCCTCGGTCGAACAGCGAGAGGTCCTTCGCTGCGACAAGTGCAACCTGGTGCAATTCCGCACATCCAGCGCCGCGTGCCGCCGCTGCCACAAGTCTCTCGTTGTGGAGCAGGCCGCGCCTGAAGCTCCTACGCTAACGCTTGTGCCCTCCCCTCCTGCACCGGAAGGTGGTCTACAGGTCGCCACGGCAGTGCGCGATCTCCGCCACGTCCGTAATCTTTCGCAGCGTCAGCTCGCCGCCAGAATGGGTGTGCCCCGCACCTACATCTCAAAGATCGAGAATGGCAAAGCTATGCCGACGCTGTCCTCGCTTGATCGTTTGGCGCGAGCCCTGCAAGTAGACATCTCCTGCCTGCTGCGCGACGCGAACAATCGTCACAGCCAGGAGACGGCTGTCCTCATCGCCGATCCTTTTCTTGCAGAGATCGCCGCCTGCACCGCGCAGCTTGACGACCTCCAGAAGGCGATCTTCCTCAATCACGTCCGCGAACTCGCTTCGGGCCATCGCCGCACCGCGTAGACCCCTTTGGTCTCCCGTCGC
The DNA here is from genome assembly GCA_964247455.1 of uncultured Acidobacteriaceae bacterium. GTDB lineage: Bacteria > Acidobacteriota > Terriglobia > Terriglobales > Acidobacteriaceae > Edaphobacter. Next base: position 1,105 of record CAXTUR010000060.1, read on the forward strand.
GCTGGTGCGGCGGCTTCTACTTATGCTGCTTGCCTGCCTTCTGCACCACAGTGGGCGGTTCTCGCAGCGCACTGGGATTTGACCCTTGGCGCAGATTGCCCGCCGGTTTGGTGTGCTCCTTGCCGCCGATCTCGAGGTGGGCGGCTGCGGAGTGGGCATGCCCGCCATGATCCGCTGGCGGCACTGGATCGGCGTGCTCCCCATTGATTGACTGGGTGTCCGCCACCGGTATCCCCGCTTCGAGCGGATCGCCATGCTTCTTGCCGGACTCTGTCTCCGGATGTGCCTTGGTCTGCGACATATTCTCTCCTATTCGTACTCAAACATAGGACGCGATCGAAATAACGATCGTTGGACGCCTGCTACGCCGGAACAGCCTCAGGCTCGTCTTCGATCAATATCGTAAGGTCGGCCTGCTCCGAAAAGGCCCCTTCGTCTTCCTCCCACAACGGCTCCGATGGCTCAAAGGTAAACCGGTCCGGCCTCGTCCACCACCCCTGTCCGTCCCAGGGAAGCTTTCCCGTCCGCACAATGCGCCGGACCGCGCGGGCAAGCGGAGTCGCCACAGGACGTCCAGCCCGAACATCGAAGATCCCCGGCTCGTAGATCCCAGCGTCGCGCGTCACCAACGTGCACCAATCATACGACCCCAGCAAGGCCCAGGCAGTCACCGCCCGAACATCAGCCCCTTCGGCCCGTACAGCGTTCGCCTCGTTCCATAGGTATGCCAGCCAGCGAACCTGATCCTCCGGCGGCCCGCCAAGGTGCGCCTCCGAGATCGCCACCGGAATACGGTATCGCTCCCAGCCGTCCCGCAAGATCGCGCCCGCGCCGCAAATGCCACCCGCATGGACGCGCACAGCTTCGATGTCCGCTACAGGTTCCGTGCCGGAGTCACCGCCCACCAGCCAATCCGGATAAATCCACGTGCGCGCGTCGAGGTAGCGATCACTCGTCACGTAGTAGTTGAGGCCCAAGACATCCGGCGGAGTTGGATTCTCCGCAAACCAGAAGATCTCGTGTTCGGACAAGCCATGCTGCCGCAGGAATGCAAAGAGCGGATGATAGCGATCGACATACCCGCAGAGCAGGTCGGTACCCAACCATCGGCGGTGCTCGCGCGACTCCACGATCTCACGCACTGCAGGGCTTCCCCAAGTCTTGCCGCAGTCCTCGGTATGGATAAACTGCGCATCGGAGCGTACGCTGCGGACCGCGCGCATCGCCAGCACCGATCCGCGTAACTGGTTGACCAGGGCGCGCACATAGCTCCGGAAGCAGCGATGATGCGGGTACCAATGCCCATACAAACCGGAGAAGCGCGCGGTAGTCTGCGGCTCGTTGACGGGGGTGTAGTTCGTGATCTGCGGGTATCGCCGGGCCAGCTTCAGCGCATACGCGGCCAGCTTCTCGCCGAACTCCGGGTCGAGCAGGCTGGTCCCCGAGGGTCCACTGCCGTGATGCACCAGGCCAGCGATGGGGTCGATGCCAAGCCGCTCCATCTCATCAATCTGCGGCGCAAAAACATCGAGCGTGCCCGCCGCTTCGTAGCGCTCCCAATGCAGGCCGTAGCGCAGCTTCGTCACGCCCAGCTCACGGATCAGCCGCAGATCGCCCGTGCGCTGAAGATGGCCCGAGCGCTCCACCTGATCGAACCAGGTGTCGTCAACACGGTTGATGGTGCATTCGATGCCGCCCCAAAGTTGCACAGCGGGGGCCGAGCTAACTGAACTGCGGTCGTCGGTCATGGCACCTTCTTATAGCCGTGAGAAGCGGTTATGGCATGGTGCGTTGTGTGGCGGCTTCAACTTTCGAGGTACCACGGGATATTAATGACGATAATCCGCTGATTACCTCGTAGCAGCAACAGCAGCTTGAGCAGCTGAGACCGCTGGTTGTGCAGCAGATTCTGCCACCAGGAGTGGACCACCATCTCCGACACCAGAACGGCGATCTGCCGGTCAGGATGTTCCTTCTCAAGGTGCAGAATGTGGTCGACTAACGGCGTGATGACAAAGCGATACGGGGACTCGATCATCACAAACTCCGGCGGCTTCTTTGCCAACGCCGCAAGCGGGCGCGCGACGTTCTTCTGCCAGGACTCCCCGACAAGGTCACGGTCCTCGTCGGTGTCGAGCACATGGACGGCCTGCACCTCGTCGCTCAGCTTCAGCGCAAACCGTATGGCCTTCTCGGCGATGCGGGTCCAGCCATCCATCGGCACCACGACGAACGGTGCGCTGAGCGTGCTGATGGTCAGCGGTGCACACTCGGAGACCTGCGACGTCACCCGACGGTAATGGCGGCGTATGGCCACCATCATCACGATCAATGCCGGGATCAGCAGCGCGGTGATCCACGCCCCGTCCGCAAACTTCGCCACCAGCACCACCAGCACCGTGATCCCGGTAGCCACTGCGCCGAGCCCGTTGACGAACATCCGCCAGCCCGACCCGGCCTTGCCATCCCGCTTCCAGTGCATCACCATCCCCGCCTGCGACAGCGTAAAGGCCAGAAACGCACCGATGGCAAACAGCGGGATCAGCCGATCGGTCACACCGCCAAAGAGGATCAGCAGGATGCCGGTCAGCGTCACCATCGCCATCACGCCGTGCGAGTAGAGCAAACGGCGTCCGCGAATTTTGAAGACGTGTGGCAGAAAATCTTTCTCGGCGATCGCCCGTGTCAGGCGGGGAAAGTCGGCGTAGGCGGTGTTGGCCGACAGTGCCAGCACCGCGAGGATCGACGCGATGGTGACGTAGTAGAACCAGCCGCGACCCATCACCGCGCCCACCAGTTGTGAAAGCACGCTTTGGTAGCCCGCGCCGGAGGGGTCCGTTGCCCCGATGCCGTAGGCACGGCACAGCACGGCTATGCCTGCGAGCAGCACCATCAGCAGCACGATGATGACGGTCAACGTACGCTTGGCGTTCTTCTGCGTCGGCTCACGGAAAGCCATGACGCCGTTTGACACCGCCTCGACGCCCGTCATCGCGGTGCATCCGCTGGCAAAGACCTTCAGAAGAATCCAAAGGCTCAGCATGGCCGATCCGGCAGGAAGAGCCGGAGGCGCGATCACCGGGGCGGGATGTCCCCCGGATGCGAACACCCGCACCGTGCCTACGGTGATGACCAGCAGCAGCGTACCCAGAAAGATGTAGGTGGGGATGAGAAACGCGGTGCCAGTGTCTTTGACGCCGCGCATGTTGACGATCGTTAAGAGGACAAGGATCGCGAGGCAGAGTGCCAACGTATGCGGCTGCAGGCTGGGCACAGCGGAGACAAGCGCGCCTACGCCGGCCGAAATCCCGACTGCCGCCGTCAGCACATAGTCGATCATCAGAGCAGCCGCCGCCAGCAGACCCGCGCCATCGCCAAGGTTTTCAGACGCCACGGTATAGCTGCCGCCGCCGTGTGGATAAGCGTCGATGGTCTGCAGGTACGAGAAGAAGACGATCGCCAGCAGCGCAAGGATCGCCAGACTGATCGGCACAATGTAGTGAACGCCCGCCAGCCCCAGCGGGATCAGCAGCGTCAGCGCCGCCTCCGGCCCGTACGCCGCAGAACTGAGCGCGTCCAGACCAAACACCGGTATCCCCGCTACCGGCCCAATATGCTCCGCCCGCTCTTCACTGGAGGCGAGCGGCTTGCCCAACATCAAACTAATCAGCGACATCCGTCCAACTTATACCTGCGGAGATAAAGGAGGCGTTATGAAGAAGCCGGTTGCACGTCCACGTCAAAGACGCCCGTCTCCACCACATCTCCATGCTTCATCTGTATAAGGATGCGGTATTTGCCCGCCGTGGGAAACCCATATGGAAAATCGACCGAATTCGTCACCGGCATGGCCTCGTCCATTCCCATGTCGCCGTTCGCCAGCATCACCGAGGCCATGGCCGCCGATCCCTCCGGATGCGTGTGCGCGAAGACCGTGCCGTCCGTCTTGACGAAGGCGGCGTGTCCGGCCATGCCCAGGTAGGGCCGCATTCCAGGGGCGGGCTTGCCATCCGGGCCAAGCAGGGTGAAGTGAAAGACATACGCTTTGCCTGCGGTCATCGTTGCGGAGCGGTCCCACACCATGCGGTACCCGTCGGGCAGAGTGTAGACTGTGCTTCCCTGCCCGGCGCTGACCGGCGGCGGCATCCCTTTCGCATCGTCACTCGCCAAGGCTACGCCATGCATCCCGGCAGGCACGTCCAGGGTGGTCACCAGCGTCTCCGGAAAACCGCTGGCATGGACCACATCGCCGTACAGGCGGTACGCGCCCGGCGGCATGGCGGGCAGATCCATCGTAAAGGCGCCGTGCCCGTCGAACGCCGGATGCAAGTGGAAGACGGCATCCATCTCCGGCTGACGAATCGCATACAGGTGGATCAGCTTGCCGTGGTCAGGAAGAAAGTCGTCGTTCGCGCGCGACCGAAACCTGTTGTCTGTAGTATAGGGGCTTACATGGAGCGTCAGTCGATCGCCCGCAAGACTCGCGCTGGCCTTCAACGGACGGTAGATGTCGCCCGCATAGCTCGCCGCATCCACCCGCCACCAGGCCGCGCCGCCCCAAAGGATCAGCCCCATCACCGCCAGACTTCCCCCCATCGCCAGCAATCCACGCCGCCGCAGCATGGGAGTCGGCGTCTCGCCCGCTGGCAGCCGCGCCTCACGTACCGCCGCAGCTACCACGCCCGCCATGGTGACGACAAGAAACAGTCCCAGCGCCGCCAGCGTCAGTCCCAACCCACGCTGCATCCCCAGCGTCCGGATCGCCACGGCGGGCACCGGCACCGACGCCACCCCGCTGCCCGCCGCGCCCGTAGCCGCCAGCCGCACCTGCCACGAGCCCGGCGACATCATCCACACGCCGCCTGTAAAGAACGCCGGATCGTCCTTCGACTGCTTCATCGCGTCCGCCGCTGGAGGATGCTTCGACGCCTCGCCCGTCAGCGGCAGCGGCGTGATCTCCAGCTGCGAGACCGGCGCACCCTCGACCCGCGCCTCCACCGTAGCCACACCGGGGATTACGTCTGGCATCCGCACCGTGACCATCAGCTTGTATGGCCCCGCGCTCACCTGCTCAAAGACGTCCTTGCTGCCCACATGCGCATACCCCGCAAGGGGCAGGCAGGCGAGCAACAAGCCTAAGAGCCAAAGCTTCACCGCTGCACCGTGTGCATCCATCCGCCAAACTTCATGCCGACCCACGTGCCCACGGCCCCATAAACCGAAGCCAGCCCAAACCCCCGCCACAAGGCAACGCCCGCGTCGGGATGGAACCACTGCCGCATCCGGTCCCACCCGTCAGGCCGCGAGTTGTAATCGAAGTAGATCGTCCCAAAGAAGCGGTTCTCCGACGCCTTCGACAAGAGAAAGCTCGCAAACGGCCACTCTACCGCGACCAGCACCGCCATAAAGAGCACCCCCGAGACCAGCGCAACCTGCCACGGCCTCCAGCCACGCGCCTTCGCCCGCTGCCAGAGGAGATCGAGCGCCAGCGCAGGAAACACCAGCAGGACGGGGAACTTCGCCGGGATCAAGTGCGTGACCGGGAAGAAGACTGGTCCCAGCTTGGGAGACGCCGGGAAGAGCGGCAAGATGAGGATCTCACCAATGGCAACGGCCATATAGATCGCGGCCGTCGTCGTGGCCGCCCATCGATACCCCGACGCCCGCCACAGCACCGCAAACACCAGCGGCAACGCGATCCCCATGGCCTCATACGCGCTCGCCGAATGCAGCTTCACGTCCCAGGTGAACTCCAGCAGAAAGAACATCTGCCCGCCCACCATCAAGCCGCCCAGATACAAAAACAAGCGCCGCAGCGTCGTTTCGGCACCGCTGCCGATCTCCGCGGCCCGGTTCATCGCTGCCACAATCAGAAACATCGCGCCAATCGCCACACCGCGTATTCCCAGAATCAGGATCGTATGTGGCGGACTCACGATCTTCACATCCAGCCCGTACGCCGCATGCCACCAATTGTCGAACGGCGCGGACGCCATCATCGCGATCCCGCCCCACGCCGCCACAAACGCTCCTAGCGGCGCGCGAAAGCCCAGCACATTCACCGAAACAGCCCTCAGCTCCGCCGCCCCGGCAGACCGCCCAAATGTCGTGCGAAAGATCAGGTACCCGCACACCACCGCCGCCAGCAGCCCGCACGCGTAGATCGCCATATGAGCCGGCGTCCAAAAGCTGTCCCGCCCGATCGATCGGTGCCACGCCACATCCCACGCGCCGCCGATCGTGGACGAAGTGACCGCCAGCACGCCGCACCAGATGTACCAGGGCGCGCCTGCCGCCGAGGTCCGCGCCGCACTCCGTACACCAGACCCCACCCTAACCTGCGGTAACGCTCCCGCCGACGTCGCCATCGCAAACCTCCTGGAAAGCTACTCATATCATAGAACCTACTCCACGTCCCATGATGGACCTACTTCACGTACGGGACGGGCACGGGTGCCCCATCCTTCGCAGTCTCATCGCGAAGGGTGGGGGTTCCTCCAAACAAAGCGGTAGACTAAACCCGGCCCAGACCGTCCGAGGCCCACGCTTCCCTGCCCAAAAGGGCTATGCTAGCGTCTAGCCATTTCCACGACCTTCGCCGAGGAGTGCCTTGCCCGCAACATCTCCATCCCGCATCCACCAGCTCTCCCCCGACGAGCGCGCCGTTTACGCCCAGCTCAACCCCGAGCGCATGCCCCAGCACGTCGCCATCATTATGGACGGCAATGGCCGCTGGGCCGGCAAGCGCCTCCTCAAGCGCTTCCTCGGCCACCAGCAGGGCGCCGAATCCGTCCAGTTCGTGGTCGAAACCGCCTCCCGTATCAATCTTCCCTGGCTCACCCTCTACGCCTTCTCGCTCGAAAACAACCTCCGCCGCCCGCGCTCCGAGGTTAGCTTCCTCATGAAGCTCCTCCGCAACTATCTCACCGGCAACGTCCAGCGCATGAACGACAACAACGTTCGCATGGCCTACATCGGCCGGACCCACGAGCTGCCCGCCGAGGTCCAGGACACCATGCAGTGGGCGTCTGAAGCCACCGCAAAAAACACCGGCACCACCCTCACCCTCGCCCTCAACTACGGCTCCCGCTCCGAGATCGTCGACTCCACCCGCGCCCTCCTCACCGGCCTGATCGCCGAAGCCCACCGACGCGGCTGTTCCCTCGAAGATTTATTGCAGGTCGACGGCTTGGAGGCAAGAGTCGACGAGCGGCACCTCACGGGCGGCCTCTACACCGCCCACATGCCCGACCCCGACCTCGTCATCCGCACCTCCGGCGAGCAGCGCATCTCGAACTTTCTCCTCTGGCAGATCGCCTACTCCGAGATCTTCATCACCGACCGCCTCTGGCCCGACTTCCGCGGCCTTCACCTGCTCGAAGCCATCGCCGCCTTCCAGCGCCGCGAACGCCGCTTCGGCGGCCTCGGCGAATCCTTCACCGACGAAGACCTCGACAACCTCGAACCAGCGGAGGAAGTAGCGAGGGAGATCGCCACCGAACTCAGCCACAAGTAGAGGCTGAGGGCCCACAGCAACTCATGAAGTAACAGTTGCCCTCGCTTTCTTGTTTGTCATTCCCGAAGGGAATCTGCTTCTCGCACTCTTACCCCCGCCTACAAACCCAAAGCGCCCATCTCCGCCACCGCCTCTTGGATCGCCTTCTCGGGCACCCCATGCGCCATTAGCCTCCGGCTAAGCTCTTCCACCGCGCTGTCCTTAACCCGAGCCTCTTCCATCTCCGCCAGATGCCGGCGAAGCCCATTCGAGATATACGCCCGAATCAAAGCCTGATAGCCTCCGAAGCCAAGCGTTGGCGCGACCTTCTTCAAATCCTCAATCACATGGTCTGGCAGCCGCAGCGAGATCAAAGTCATCGGCTTGTTGGGCCGCATATTCCGCTTGATGCGTTCACTCATCTTCATAACGTCTCCTTTCCGCCGCCTCCGCGACCCACGCGGAGATGATGCGGAGCACATCGCCTTCTCGTTCCACATGGACCACATAGAGCAATCGATACTCGGTGGTCACACCGATGCACGCTAGCCGCGACTCGTCTGGCGTACTAGCGTCTTCGTACCGCGCCATCTGATCGAGGAAAGCCTGCCTCGCCTGCTCAAACCGAACATCGTGTCGCGCAACGTTCCGCGCAGCCTTGTCACTGTCCCAGACAAAATCCTGCCCCTGCAGAGTCGAGAACACGTCCATATAGCCATTGTATATACGGCGAAGAAGCCAGTCGAGTGGAGGACCGAGGCCGGTTAGGGCCTCCGCCCTTTTCGGTGCCATCCAGAGAGATCAGCTCGAACTCAGCCGAAGAGCATCATCTGTCTTCCACGTCAGCGATAGGAATGGTCGTATTATCAGCCATTACTGGTCACGCGATTGCGCTGACTAAAACTATGAAGACGCTCTCTGAACGCCTCACGCTCCGCATGAGGAAGGATCGCCCCATGACGACCATCAGCATCCGCCTCCCGGAAGACGTGATCGACGACCTCAAGGAGATCGCTCCCACGCTCGGCTTCTCCGGCTACCAGCCGCTCATCCGCGCCTACATCGGCCAAGGCCTCCGCAAGCACCTCGCTGAGCTCAGCGAATCCCCCATGCAGGCCCTCACCGACAGCCTTCGCAAACAAGGCGTGCCCGACCAGGTCATCGCCGAAGCCAGCGGCAAGACCCTCGCGACGCAGTAGAGATCCCTCTCCCCAAACGCCGACACCAAATGTTGTCAAGCCCCTTCGACTCGCTTAAACCCACCTAACCTCATAAGCGTCAGTAATTTACAAACTTAATAAAAGTTGCGCATAAGTTATGCTCAGGTTGGTAAAATTGAACTAGGCGCACTCCACAGAGCAGCCTACGGGTGGCGGTCGCTTGCGGAGCTTGGTTATAGACATTCGCCCATGCATCTTGTTTGTCGTTCCCTAGGGAAATTGATTTAGAGTACGCAAACTCACTTAGGTGAACCTAACCGCTTTAGCTTCAATACTTTGCCTCTTAAGTCTTTGCAATGAATACTTTATAACAGCGGTTACACCTAAAGCCCTATTCTTGAACACTTTAGGATTTCGCAAAACAAAAAAGCGGACGCGATACAGTAGAGCTTGCCGATGAAACGCATCCTCACCGCTCTCGTCCTCATCCTGTTCGTCTTCGTGCTGATCTTCTTCGGCAAGCTCTGGATGATTACCCTCGCCGCCGCCCTGGTGGCCGAACTTGCCGCCTTTGAGTACCTCCAGCTCGCCGCAGTAGGCGCGACTGTCAACAATGCGCGCCTTCGCATTCCCGCCTGGTGGATGGCCCTCGGCACCGCCCTGGCCTTCGTCGTCACCCTGCCCAACTTTCCGGTCGAGGCGCAGCTTCCCGTCCTCAGCGCCCTGACTCTCGCGCTCTTCGCGTGGAACGGCCTCCGCGCCCCGCTCATTCAGGTCCTCCCCGACACCGCACAGGGCCTCTTCGGTCTGATCTACATCGCCTATCCCCTCACCCTCATCCCGCTGATGTGGAAGGGGGAAGACGGCCCCGCGCTCCTCCTCTTCCTGATGGTCTGCGTCTGGGCGGGCGACATCGCCGCGCTCTACATCGGCCGCGCGTTCGGCAAACGCAAGCTCGCCCCGCGCCTCTCGCCCGGCAAGACGGTCGAAGGAGCCATCGCCTCGGTCGCCGGCAGCATCCTCGCCGCCCTCGCCGTCGTCCTCGTCTCGGACACCCTCACCGCCCGCAACAACCTCTTCCTACACATCGCCCAGCCGCTCTGGCAATCCCTCCTGCTCGCCGTCATCCTCAACCTCGCCGCCCAGGCTGGCGATCTGCTCGAATCCGCCATCAAACGCGGCGCGGGCGTTAAAGACTCCGGCACCATGCTGCCCGGCCACGGCGGTATCCTCGATCGTATCGACGCCCTCCTGCTCGCCGCGCCGGTGCTCTGGTACATCCTGCTGCTCAAGGACTACTTCGGACTTGGGCGCTTTTAGGATTCTTAGTACTACCAGATAGTCAGTGAAATCTCACAAGCACCATCACGAGTATTTCTCAATATACTCCACGAACGTGAATTGGAATTGGCAGCGGAGGCTGCAAGCAAGTCCGTAAGGCTGATAAGGCCTGCAGGAATTGTTATAGTTGGTTTGTCGTCTCTCCATTCGTGATTGCTGAGTACCTCAAATCTTTTGCACCCGTTAGAGCTAAGCCATTGGTTAATTGCCGCCCGATCCGACAGGTTGGACCAAATTTGGTATCGGCTCACGTTCGAAAAACCAGGATAGTCAATTTGTATGGTGCCTAAGGCTGCGGCTTCCCCTACATTGTAAAAAAGAAGACTGTTGTCACGAACGACCCTCCAAGCAACACCAGGCAGCAATGTGTCTATCTGCGCAACTAAATCACTGACGGTACCACCTGGGAAGTCGAACTGAATACTACGCTGCTAGATAAGTACGACGTCCATCTCTACGCCAATAGTGATATTGGCATGTTGCGCAATTTGTCGGATTATCCCAGATGGACCGTATCCTTCGGCATGAAACCTTTGTATGTGCGTGCTCATCAAGCCCTGAGATTGGCCCAGGTTTGATGAGCTTATAATAAAGAGGAACATTGAAGCAATTATCCGCATAATTGACTCCTTACTGACAAGTTGCTGTACACGAGTCCGGAGACGCCGTAATTTCACTTATCGACACATCTGTAGACGTGTAATGCAAGCAATTAACCTTATAGTTTTTGAAGAGACTGAGAACGTTTGCTTTATGTACATGCAAGCATTAGCTGGTATAGCACTTTTAGATGTGAACTTTAGCTCGTCCAGAAAATGCCGTCCGCGTTAGTCGTGTTGTCGCCAGTGGCCGAATCATAAGTCACATTGCTGGAAAGAACGGTGACAACCTCATGTACCTTTAGTGTAGATGCAATGGGTTGCGGCGGACTCTGCTGATCAAGAACTTGGTAATCAACGCAGCGCTGATAACCATATACATTGGGCGTCGTGCTTGAATCGTCGCAATCCGTTTGCGTCTGGTTAGAGTAGCTGGTGAGCTTATTGTCATCTACTTTAGCGCTGGTAGGCGGTTGGACTGTTCCTCCGCCACCAAGAGGAGCTGACTGGCATGAGCCAGCTTGAGCGAAGCCCTCGAAACTGAAGGTTCCAGGTGCAATGCCCTGCAAAGAGATTTGCGTATTCGATGAGTTGGCGACTTGCGTGTAGGACGAGCTTCCGCCTGTCCATGAGGTGCTGAAAGAAAGTTGCGTTCCAGATGGTGAGTTCTGACCACAGCAGTTCGGACAATATTCAGAACAAGCAACAACTGCAATTTCCGAGAAAGACTGTATCGTTCCGTCGAGTATGTCCAGGTCGTTGTAAGGACCGAATGAAGCCAAGCAAAGGTTGTAATAGGTTGTACAACTGAAGTTCCGCTTCAAGCCTGTATGTTCATTGGTGATCAAAAGGCGACCCGAACCGCTTCCGCCAAACTGAGTAGACCATTGCACTTCGCCGGTAGAGAGATGACTTGGAAGCGCATGCTTTGCAGCATCGGGCATTTGCTTCTTAACGACGTCGCCAATAGAAATAGCCTTGGTCTCTTCTGGTGCCAAATGGTACAGGGAGACCCACGAAGATCCGCTTCCTGAAATGCGTACCTGAAACTCCTGAACTGTAGGGGTGGGGTTGTAAAGCAACAATGTCGACTCGGCGCCATTCTCAAGTGTCCATGGATGATCGCCTCCGTTGTGGTCGTCTCGTATGTCTTTCGCCAGCAGCTCGAGGCGGTCGCCGGATGAGTTGCGGCTCGCATAAAGGGTTCTGGACCTATCGGGACACCCACGTAAGTGATTGTCGAAGACGGCAACAAACCGTCGGCATGGACATAGCAATGACAGCACCCTGCTGACTCCGTAGCGTGATAGTTCCTCAAACAGACCAGTTAATCCCATTCACTACAGTAATAGAGCTGTCGACCTGATCGGTCTGGAGGAAGACCGGCGCGACAAGCGGCATTGGCGTCGCATCCACGGCGGGCGGAGTGCCAAAATCGAGTGCGCTTAGGCCTGAGAAGGTCCTCGCCTGCTTTGCGCGTGCAGACAGAGAGGAATAGAGAGGACGCAAAAACACGTGTGGACAATACTCTTCATGGGATCACTCCGCGACATCGGTGATCGCGCGAAAATTGTCATATGCCGAGTGATTAGCGATCGTCAAGGGCTGTCATGATCTGCAAAGATAGAACAGCGGATATCAATGATGCCCACTCTCGTCACCCTACCCGAAATCTGCGCCGCCCATCAACGCATCCACGGCGTAGCCGTCCGCACGGGCCTGCATCGTCTGGACTTCAGCCACTTAGCCTCGCTGAACATTCCCACCCCCGCCTTCGACCTCTACATCAAGGCCGAGAGCGAGCAGCCCATCGGCAGCTTCAAGCTGCGCGGCGCCTACAACATGGCCGCCCAGCTTCCGCCCGAGGTCTGGCGGCGTGGCCTCATCACCTACTCTTCCGGCAATCACGCCCAGGGAGTCGCCTACGCCGCCCGCGCACTTGGCACCAGGGCGGTAATCGTCATGCCGTCGAACGCGCCTGAGATCAAGCTCCGCGCCACCGCCGCGCTCGGGGCCGAGATCGTCATAGTCGGGCCAGCCTCCTCCGAGCGCAAGCTCAAGGCGGAGGAGTTGGCCGCCGAGCATGGCTACGCCATCATTCCGCCCTACGATCATCCGCACATCATCGCCGGTCAGGCCACCTGCGGTCTTGAAATTGTTGAAGACCTGCCTGAAGCCGACCTCATCCTCTCGCCCGTCTCCGGAGGCGGTCTGCTCAGCGGCATCGCCACCGCCGTCAAACTCAGCACATCGAAAGGCGGGCCCAACACACAAGTCTGGGGGGCCGAACCCGCCCTCGCCGCCGACGCCAAGGAGTCCTTCGACACCCGCACCCTTGTCGAGTGGCCCGCCGCCCTCACCTCCCGCACCCTGGGCGACGGCCTCCGCACCCAAAGCCTGGGCGCGCTCAACTTCGAGCACATCCTCCGCTATGTCGACGGCATCGTCGCCGTCACGGAAGAGGAGATGCTGGCCGCGATGCGTGTTATGCTAGCCGCCACCTCACTGGTTCCCGAGCCGAGCGGAGCCTTCACCCTCGCCGCCGCGCTCTTCCACGCGCACGAGCTGCCCCCTGCTCGCACGGTCGTGGGCGGGCGGCCCCCCCGCCCACGCGCGAGACCCCCCCCAACACACCACC
>CAXTUR010000060.1:14347-17752 GCA_964247455.1 uncultured Acidobacteriaceae bacterium
AGTCCGCCCTCCTTACCCAGCTCCAAGCCGAACTCGCCGCAACCTAAACCAGCCCGTCCGCGCTAAACTTACCCTGACCATGAACCTCGCTGGATGCGGTACCGCGCTCGTCACCCCCTTCCGTCCCGACGGAGGTGTCGACGAGCCCGCCCTCCACGCTCTCGTCAACTGGCAGATCGCCCAGGGCATCGACTTCCTCGTCCCTTGTGGTACCACGGGCGAAGCCTCCACCCTGACCGAAGCCGAGACCCTCCGCGTCGTCGAAACCGTAGTAGCCGCCGCCGCCGGGCGCGTTCCCATCTTCGCCGGCTGCACCCACAACGCCACGCACGAGGCCATCTCCCGCGCCCGCAAGCTTGCCCGCATCAGCGGCCTCACCGGCATCCTTACCGCCAACCCGTACTACAACCGGCCCGGCCAAGAGGGCCAATACCTCCACTTCCAGGCCATCGCCGAGGCCGTCGACCTCCCCATCCTCCTCTACAACATCCCCGCGCGCACCGGGGCCAACCTCGAACCCGCCACCGTCTTGCGCCTCGCCGAGGTCCCCAACATCATCGGCATTAAGGAGTCGAGCGGCCACCTCGTCCAGATCACCGAACTCCTCACCACTGCCCCGCGCTCCTTCGCCGTCTTCTCAGGCGACGACTACCTCGCGCTCCCGACGTTAGCCCTCGGCGCTGCTGGCCTCATCTCCGTCGCTTCAAACGTCGTTCCCCACGAGATGACCAGCCTCGTCCAGGCCGCGCTCGACGGTGATCTCCGCACGGCGCGCCGCCTCAACCAACAATTCTTCCGCCTTATCCAGATGCTCTTCGCCGAGCCCAGCCCCGCCCCCGTCAAGGCCGCACTTGCGCTGCTTGGCCACGGCGACGACCACCTTCGCCTGCCCATGGTGCCCGTCACGCCCGGGACACGCCGCGCCCTAGAATGCCTCCTCGGCGAACTCGGCCTCTTCGCCACGCTTCCGCCCATCGGCGAGGACCTGCGGATGTTTTAGCCTCGACGCTAGCCATGATCTCTGCCCCGCTCGGAAGGGCATGGCTTCAGCCATGCCAATGAGCCGCTAATGATCTCCTGCTTAGGAAGAAAGCTATGACCGAACAAGAACCTACCTCGCTTCAACAATCCATAGAGCACCACTTTGCCCAAGGCGTAGCCGCCATCGGCAACCCGGAAGCCGAAGCCGCCTTCCTCAATCTTCGCTCTGCTCTCGAAGCCGGTGCCCTCCGCGCCGCTGAACCCGACGGCGACACCTGGCGCGTGAACCCCTGGGTCAAGCGCGGCATCCTCCTCGGCTTCCGCATCGGCAAGCTTACGCAGATGGGCTGCCCTACTGGCCTCCAATTTACCGACAAGCACACCTACCCGGCTCGCACCTTCACTCCAGAGCACAACGTCCGCATCGTCCCCGGAGGCTCCTCCGTCCGTGCAGGCGCATACATAGCCCCCGGCGTCGTCATCATGCCCCCCGCGTACATCAACGTGGGCACGTACGTCGACGAGGGCACCATGGTCGACTCGCACGCGCTCGTCGGCTCCTGCGCGCAAATCGGCAAGCGCGTCCATCTCTCCGCCGCCGCCCAGATAGGCGGTGTACTCGAGCCGGTCAACGCCTCGCCCGTCATCATTGAAGACGACTGCCTGATCGGCGGCAACACCGGCGTCTACGAGGGAACCGTCGTCCGCCGCCGCGCCGTCCTCGCCGCCGGAACCATCCTCACCCGCGGCACGCCCGTCTACGATCTTGTCCACGGCACCATCCTGAAGGCCACCGCCGACACGCCGCTCATCATCCCTGAAGGCGCGGTCGTCGTCCCTGGTTCGCGGGCCATCCGGCACGGCTACGGGGCGGAGTGGGGCCTCTCCGTCGCCACGCCCCTCATCGTCAAGTACCGCGACGAAAAGAGCGAGCTCTCCCTTGCGCTTGAAGACCTTCTTCGATAATCCGAGCCGTTGCAGCACACCTTCGCTGGTACGCTTTGTGTAGATGGATCACCCCCCACGGACGCCGAAGCTGACCGATGTCGCCCGGCTGGCCGGCGTGGGCAATGCTACCGTGTCGCGCGCGCTGAATGGAGGCAAAAACGTCAGCGCTCCCGCCATGGAGCGTATTCAGGAGGCCATCCAGAAGCTCGACTATCGCCCAAACCGCGTCGCGCAGAGCCTGAAGGGCGCGTCCTCCGGCGTCTTCGGGATGATCGTGCCGAGCATCGCGGACAACTTCTTTTCGCACTGCGCCGAGGCCGTCGAAGCGGTGGTGCGCGAACGTGGCGCTCTCCTGGTGGTCGCCTCCTCGCGCGACGACGACGGCATCGCCCTCGACAGCGTTCGCCAGCTGCTGCTGCACAATATCGACGGGCTGATTGTAGCTGGGAGCAAGCCGCCAAGCCGCAAGCTGGTGCAGTTACTGCGTGGTGTGCGGCTGCCGGTGATTGGCATCGATGGGCCGCTGCTTGGCGTCGGCTGCCCCTCCGTGCTGTGCCAGAACTATGAGGGTGCCCTGCTGGCCACGGAGCATCTGCTGGGCCACGGCTACCCTACCGTGCTCAGCCTGCAGGTGAAGCCGAACCTTTACACCATGCGCGAACGCCTGCGTGGCTACCGGCAGGCCATGATGAAGGCCGGGCTCGCTCCGGTGGAGGAGATCATTGGCAGCTGCGAGGACGCCTGCGCGGTGCTGATCCGGCACGTCCGGCGAGGCGGTCCAGCGATCGGGGTCTTCGCCGGAAATAACCTTACCGCCCGGTTCCTCTGCGAAGCGATGCATCGGCTTGGTCTCTCCATTCCCGGTGAGGTGGCGGTGCTCAGCTTCGACGACTTCGACCTGGCCGATACCTTGACGCCGCCGATGAGCGTCGTGCGACAACCCCTGGAGGAGATAGGCCGCACCGCCGCCCGGCTGCTGTTTGAGCAAGCGCGCGGTCGCGATACCGCCCTCGCCAACGGGAGAGGCACGTCGATCCTGATTTCGCCCTCGCTCGTCATCCGGCAATCGTGCGGCTGCGAGGGAGAACCGTTTACCCGCTAGGTCTCTGCCACCGCCCGTATGTCTTTGCAAAGGAAGTACCCTCAAAGCCAGGCCGCGCACACCCTGTTAGACTTGAACCTGAATGGCACAAGATAAATTACGCATCGTTCCCCTGGGCGGCCTCGGCGAGTTCGGTATGAACTGCATGGCCCTCCGCTGGCAGGATGACATCATCGTCATCGACGCCGGCCTCATGTTCCCCGAAGAAGAACTCCTCGGCGTCGATATCGTCGTCCCCGACATCTCTTACCTGACCGAAAACCGCTCCAAGGTTAAGGCCATTGTTCTGACCCACGGCCACGAGGACCATATCGGCGGCCTGCCCTGGATTCTCTCCGAGCTCAACGTCCCCGTCTACGGCACCGAGTTCACCC
>CAXTUR010000061.1:0-17633 GCA_964247455.1 uncultured Acidobacteriaceae bacterium
GCGTAGACGACTACGGAGCTGGGGCCGGTTTCAATTTGTAGATTAGGGGCGGTTTGGAGGGAGTGGACGGTGTCGAGGGTGAGGGCGTCGGACTCGATGTCGGCGGAGCCTTTCTGGAGTTCGAGGGCGCGGGTGATGCCGTCGGGTATTACGGCGAAGCGGACGCGGGCGAGGTGCGGTGGGCCAGTCCAGTACACAGGATTGCGGTCGAGGATGACCTCTTTATCCTGGGTGGCGGCGACGAAGCGGAAGGGGCCGGAGCCGATCGGGTGCAGGCCGAAGTCGCGTCCGGAGCCGCGCGGCACTATCCCGAAGAGGCCGTCGGACATATTGAAGAGGAGGCTGGCGTCGGGACGTTTGAGGTGAAGGGTGAGGGTGAGGCGGTCGGGGGTGTCGATGCTTGCGATCGCGGTGAAAGCTCCGCCCTTTGCCGTGACGAGGCTGCCGTCGGTGAGGCTGCGGAGGGTGTAAGCGACGTCTTCAGCCTCGAGGGGCTGGTTGTTGTGGAAGCGGACGCCGTCGCGGAGGTGAAGCGTCAGGGTGAGGGGGTCGGGCTGCTCCCAGCTGGTGGCGAGCCAGGGTTGGAGGTTAAAGTGGGCGTCTTTCTTGACCAGGGCGTCGAAGAGGAGGCCGCCAATGCGCTCGGATTGGGCGTCGGTGCCTTGGCGAAGATCGAGATTGTTGGGTGAGGTTTCGATCTCCATGACGACGGTGGTGAGGTCTTCCGGACGCGGCTGGCAGCCGGTGAGGAGCGCGGCGGCGAGCGTGACGAGGAAGAGGCGTTTCAGGATCGGAGACATACGGTGTGCTGCCAGTTTAGCGGCTCGGCTGGCGCGAGATGCTAGAGTCGTATCCATTGTGGAGGAGAGCGGACGCGCATGGTGATCACGGTTCAGCAGCACATCCAACAGCAGCAGGCGGCGGTGGCGGAGGCGAGCGGGACGTTCAGCCTTCTGCTGGGCGGAATCACGCTGGCGTCGAAGATCATCGAGGCGAAGATCCGCTCGGCCGGGCTGACGGACGTGCTGGGAGCGTTTGGGCAGACGAATGTGCAGGGGGAGGCGCAGCAGAAGCTGGATGTCTTCGCGAACCAGGCGCTACTGGCGTGTCTGGGCGCGCGCGATATGGTGGCCGCGCTGGTGAGCGAGGAGGACGAGGAGCCGGTCACGTTCAACCGCTCCGCCGAGCGCGGGAAGTACATCGTGGTCTTCGATCCGCTGGACGGGTCGTCGAACATCGACGTGAATGTGAATGTGGGGACTATCTTCTCCATCATGAAGCGGCAGCCTGGCGAGGAGGTCGACGCGGCGGTGCTGCGGCCGGGGCACACCCAGGTGGCGGCGGGATATGTGGTGTACGGGCCGTCGACGGTGCTGGTGTATACGACGGGTACGGGGGTGCATAGCTTTACGCTCGACCCGACGATCGGGGCGTTTGTGCTCACGGCCGAGGGGATCAAGATGCCGGAGCAGGGTCCGTACTACAGCGTGAACGAGGCGAACGCGGCGGAGTGGCCACCGGCGTACAAGATGTATGTGGACCGGCTGCGGAGCGGAGCCAGAGGGACGTACAGCTCGCGCTATATCGGGTCACTGGTTGCGGACTTTCATCGGACGCTGCTGAAGGGCGGGGTGTTTCTGTATCCGCCGACGGCGAAGCAGCCAAAGGGCAAGCTGCGGTTGCTTTATGAGGCGAATCCGCTGGCGTTTTTGGCTGAGCAGGCGGGAGGCGTGGCGTTGACGGGGACGGAACGGGTGCTGGATGTGGTGCCGGAAGGGATTCATCAGCGTACGCCGTTCATGTTTGGGAGCAGGCGCGAGATGGAGCTACTTGCGGAGATGGTTGGGCGATGAGGGTGTTTCAGGCTGAGGTGGTCGACATCCGCGATGAAGGGATGACCAACGGAAGGCGGCGTTGGCAACTGCTGCTGACAGAGTCACGATTCGACGGGTTAGCGGGAGTGCTGGTGGCAGTGTCACCAGGCGGAACTCGGTTAGAGGTGCCGGTGCTCGGCTTCGTACTGGATGGCGCGGATGTTTGGCATGTGGTCGAGAAGCCGCTGGCGGCGGGGACTCCGGTGACGGGACAGGTGTTTGCCGCCGGTAAGCGGATTGGTTGAGCGGGCGGGGCGGTCCCTGCTACACTCAGAGAGTTCGTCTGGTGACGTTTGGGTGGAGCGTCGCGGGCGGCACGGTAAGGGGCTGTAGCTCAGTTGGGAGAGCGCGTCGTTCGCAACGACGAGGTCAACGGTTCGATCCCGTTCAGCTCCACCATTCGCTTGATCGCCTGAGGTCTGTACGGGCGGGAGTAGTTCAGTGGCAGAACGTCAGCTTCCCAAGCTGAATGTCGCCGGTTCGATCCCGGTCTCCCGCTCCAAAGCACAGCTCCAGAGCCGACTTTAAGGCTTCATGTTCAGCACCGATTTGATGGTTGCCGGAGGAACCGACCGCACGGCGGACCCAGCGGCTGTAACAACATCAACAAGCGCGCGGCACTCGTTCACTCCAGTGGCCAACAACTCACGAAAGGGTTTGTTCCGCGACATGGACCACAGCATACTGGCGACCGCGATGTTGGGTGCGCCGTCTAAAAGTTTCTTGGCCGATGGATAAAGGGGATAGCCTAATCCTTTGACGATACTCAATCCCGCGTGGAGACCTTTGGCGAGGACCGTTGCTTCTTTCCACGAGACCCCCGCATCACGCTGTTTCGCCTGGAGGGCTGTACTTTCCATGGCAATGCAAAGCGGAACGTGACAGCGCAACCAGAGCAGCATGTCGCTCTCATATGCTGAAGGGATACCCGCGCTGTCGAACAGCTGCACCCAGCGTTGGTCACTATGAAGCGTCTTCCGGCTAGGGCTGGACGTGGTATCGACCACGCCTTCGCTTAAACTGGACATGACGAACGGCATACCAAAGGTGGAGCGAGACTCCCCGACTTCACTTCGCAGCTTTTCGGGTTCGAAGACATTCATCATGAAGTGAATACATTTGGCTTTGCTGCGGCGCAGGGAGGGGAGCACCGCATCAAGCTGATGGGCAAGTGTGGTCACGATCACCAGATCGTAGGCGGCTTGCTCGTCCAGCCGATCGGCAATGCGTACCTCCGCCTTTTCGCCTGTCTTGAGGACAACAGCTTGATCACGCTGAAGTTGCTGTAGACGCGTAGAACCTGGACGGGCTACCACTGTTACCTCGTTCCCCGCTCGCGCGAGATGGTAAGCAAAGGCACTGCCGATTGCGCCAACACCAAGCAAGGCGATGGATAAAGGGGGTAGATTTGGCGCCGAAGCGCTGCTCATTGTAAGCGGTCTCCTTATGCTTGGCTGATAGATTCCAGTCTCGAAACATCGGATTCAAGTTTTAGGCGAATGCCAGTGCCGCTCGCCTTCTCCAGTCTCCCGCTCTAAATCGTGACGAGTTATTCTTTAGACCGGTTCGGCCATTCCGGCTTTTCTATCTCGATGCGCCAGATGGGGCCGCCCTGGTAGAGCTGCCCTTCGGTGGCCAGGATGACGGGAACTTCGCCGCCAAGAATCCAGACGTGGACGTCGTCCGGCTGTTTGCCAATGATAGGAGCGACGACGCCGGTCACACCGCCGAGCTCGATGTGAATCACGAAGTTCATGGCTTTGCGATGGCTGCCGCCGATGTAGACGGGTTCCTCAGCTACGGGCTGGATCACGAGATGCACGAGGCGTGAGCTGGAGCTGGACGCGGCCACGTAGCCAAGGGTGGTCTTCGGGACCTGGAAGGCGATGTTGCCGATGAGCGTAAGGGCCATGCCATTTGAAACATCGGGAGGCATATCAAGGTGTTGCGTGTTCACCTTCTCTTTGCCGTCTTTGTCCAGGGAGCGCGCGGTGACGGTGCCGCTGGCGGCGTCGACCAGGGAGTCGATTGGCTTGGGAAACGACGGGCCCTTCTGGATGTGGTGGTCGGTCAGGAGCCTGAAGACGCCGCGTTGGGTGTAGGTGGTGAGGTCGTCGTCGAGGGAACCGTCGCGAAAGTGGAAGGTGAGCCGCGAGGTGACGCGGGCACCGTGCACGGTTTGGAGCAAGTCGCCATAAGCAAGGCGCTTGCCGGAGGTATCTTTCAGGATAAGAAAGGCGCGGGAGGCTCCCTGGGTATGGCGCACCGGGATGGGGTCGGCCAGGAGGGCCAATGAGAGGACCGCCGAGGTGTAGGCAAAGAGCAGGGCCGTACGTGCGATCAAGAGCAAAGGAGTTCCTCAGCTAGGTTCGTGTGCGATGCACCATAGTAGCTGAAAGGAACAAGGACTGGTTGAGAACGACGCTTTATACGGCTAAAGCATTCTTGCCCTTTGGCTTAGAGGTTGAAGACGCAAATTCCCTTCGGGAATGACAAACAAGAAAGACAAGCACGGTTACACCACCGGTGATGTGCTCCTAGTGAGCGATGCTGGCTGTCTTCGTGTTGGACTTGCTGTGATCTTCAAGGGCTTGAGCTTCGGGGATGAAGGTGATGGCCTTAGCGACCTGGGGATCGTTGTCGATCAGGGTGCGAAGGCCTTCGGTATCGCTCAAGGCAGAGCGAAAGAGTTCGCGCTTGATCTGGGTCTTGAGCCAGTCGGCGTTGTCGGCGATATCCTGATCAGTGAACTCGATGTCCTTGTCCTTGAGGAAGGCCTTGAACTGTGACATCACAGCGTCATCGACCTGAAAGTCTTTGGAGACGGTGTGCGTGGCGAGATAGTGCTTGGAGAAGTTGAAGAAGGCGTACTTGGGGAAGAGCGAGTCCTGGAAGTGGTTGGACTTCACCTGGTCGATCTTCTCGTCGGGGGTGATGCCGCCGCCGCCGTAGACGGTGCGCCCCGCGTCGGTGAGCTTGACCTCGCGGTCGGCACCCTTCTTTACGCCGTCCCGGACGTAGTAGTAGTCATAGAGCGAGATGTTGCTGTAGTCGCGCTGGATGAGGCGGCCCGAGGGCGTGTAGTAGTGATAGGTGGTGAGGGTGAGGCCGGTATTGTCGGAGACGCGGAAGACGGTCTGCACAAGGCCTTTTCCGAAGGTGGTTTCGCCGACGATCAGGGCGCGGTCGTGGTCCTGGAGCGCGCCGGAGACGATCTCGGCGGCCGACGCGGTGCCGCGGTTGACGAGGACGACGATGGGGTACTTGGCGTCGGAGCCGTGGGAGGCGCGATAGACCTGGTCGGGAAAGGCGCGGCCCTTTTGCGAGACGACGATCTGGCCCTTCTGGAGGAACTTGTCGGACATATTGACGGCCTCGTTGAGCAGGCCGCCGGGATTATTGCGAAGGTCGAGGATGAGGCCCTTCATGCTTCCTTCGCCGAACTTGTCGACCGCGTCCGAGACCTCGCGGGAGGTGGTCTCCATAAATTGCTTGACGTGGATATAGCCGATGCCGGGCTTGATCTCATACGCGAGGTCGACGGAAAACTGGGCGATCTCGCCGCGGGTTAGATCGAAGGTGAGCGGCTTGGCGGCGCCTTCGCGCTGCATGACGACTGAAACGTGGGTGCCCTTGGGCCCTTTGAGCATGGAGGCGACGGCGGCGGAGTCGAGGCCTTCGGTCGGCTTGCCGTCCACCGTAAGGATCATGTCGCCGGGCTTGATGCCGGCCTTGAAGGCGGGCATACCCTCGGCGGGAAAGAGGACGAAGACGTGGGGCACGCCGGCGACAAGCTGCGGCTGGATGGTCATGCCGACGCCATAGTAGCGACCGTGCTGGTCCTCCATCATCTGGGCGAACGCTTTGGGATCGTAAAAGTTGGAGTGGGGATCAAGGACGTGGAGCATTCCCGGAATGGCCCCGTCGTAGATCGCCTTATCGGCCTTGTCGCCGCTGATCTTGTCGGCGTAATTGCCTTCAACGATGGAGTAGACATTGGTGAAGGAGCGCAGGGAGTCGCGGAGGGTGGACTCGTCCGAGGCGGACTGGGCGTCGACCTTCTGGCTGATGACCGAACCGGCGAGGGCGCAGGTGGCGAGGAAGATAGTGGCGGAGACAAATGCGCGGCGGGTGCGTGGAGCCATCGGGCGAAGACCTCGGGAGAGCCTGTGCGGGTGAAGACAGCGTGGGGAGCCACGCCTAGCGTTGGACGGAGTATACACCGGGAGGCGAGCCGGGGCGGTCTCGTTGCGGGGCTGGCCGGGCAAGCATGGACCGGATTGGCTCGCGTAGGAGACGGCATTTAGAATGACAGGTAGATGCCGTGCGGAAGCGGGCGGAGTCTTATCTAAAGCAGGGAAGCGCGGTCGGCGACGCGCGGGACGATGACGAGTGACGCAACGAGTGACGCAACGAGTGACGCAACGAGTGACGCAACGAGTGACGATGACCCTTCGATTTGTTAGATGTGCGCGGTATGTGGCAGTGTGCGGGCTCGGCCTGCTTCCTTTTTCGACCTTTGCCCAGATGGCGCAGACGCCGCGCTACCAGAGCCCGATCAACGCGCCAGCTCCGCAGACGAAGCTGCCCCTGCCGCCGGCGATCACGACCAACGGCGAGGTCGTTGAGGACGTGGTCGTCCGGGTGAACGACCAGATCATCAACCGCTCGGACGTGCAGCGCAGCGAGGACCAGCTGGCGCAGGAGTTGCAGCAGGCCAACGCCAGCCCTTCGGACGCGGCCGACCGGCAGAAGAATATGCTGCGCGACATGATCGACCAGCAGCTGCTGCTGTCGCGTGCCAAGGAGCTAGGGTTGAACGCGGATGCCGAGGTGATCCGTCGGCTGGACGACATTCGTAAGCAGAACAAGCTGGACACGATGGAGGACCTCGAAAAGGCGGCGCGGCAGCAGGGCGTGTCGTTTGAGGACTTTAAGGCGAACATCCGGAACGGCATCCTGACGCAGCAGGTAGTGCGGGACGGGGTGGGCCGCCGCTTGCAGATGACGCAGGGGCAGGAGCAGGCGTACTACGACGCGCACAAGGGGCAGTTTGAGCAGCCGGAGCAGGTACGGTTGAGCGAGATCCTGATCCCGACGGCGGCGGACGCGAACGACGCGGCGGTGGCGCAGGCGCAGGCCAAGGCGGACGAGGTTGCGGGCAAGCTGAAGAGCGGCATGAGGTTTGAGGACGCGGCGAAGACCTACTCCGGCGGACCGACAGCGGCGCAGGGCGGCGATCTGGGCGAGTTCAAGCGAGGCGCGCTGGCGAAGGTGTTGGAGGACCAGACGTTTGGGTTGAAAGAGGGCGAGTTTACCGCGCCGATCCGGACGCGGCAAGGGTTCGTGATCC
The DNA here is from genome assembly GCA_964247455.1 of uncultured Acidobacteriaceae bacterium. Lineage (GTDB taxonomy): Bacteria > Acidobacteriota > Terriglobia > Terriglobales > Acidobacteriaceae > Edaphobacter. The sequence goes on from CAXTUR010000061.1 coordinate 7,228, forward strand.
TGAAGGTGACCGGGCATGAGGCTGCTGGAACGCCGCCGCTGAAGCAAGTGGAGCCGCAGGTGCAAGAGGCCATGTATGTGGAGCAGATGCAGCCGGCGCTGCGGGCGTATCTGACGAAGCTGCGTGAGGACGCGTACATCGACATCAAGCCGGGGTATGTGGATACAGGGTCGAGCTCCAAGCAGACCAAGCCGGTGTTTACGGCATACGCTCCGCCCGTGGTGAAAAAGAAGAAGGTGGTGCAGAAGCAGCGGTTCGATCGGGGCGGACGGTTCTCGACGGCGGATAAGACGTCCGCGCCTGCTATTAGTCCGAATGCCGCCGTGCCAGGTTCGGCTGTGCCTGCTCCGGTCATCGTGGCGGATGCGACGACTCCCGCCGCGCCTGGTACGACACTTGCCGCGGCTGCGCCCCGGATTACGCCGACCGTGCAGGAGGGCGGGCCGATGGCGAAGATTACCAAGAACAAGAAGGTGAAGCGCGAGAAGATCCGGTTTGGGCAAGCTCCGCGCAACACGCTGGGAGCAGGGCCGGAGACGGCGGGACTGGCGCAGGACAATGGGTTGGGCGCGAACCATGAGCAGCATACGACGGCGGCTGAGGCAGCACCGGGGACGGCCATTGCGCCGATCACTCCGAACGGGACGCTACTGAGCGAGGCTTCGACTTCGAGTAGCGGGGATGTGAATCCGTTGACGCCGGTTGCGACGGTATCAGGAAAGACACGGTACAGCGCACGGGCTAAGACGGTCGCGGCGGAGAAGGTCGCGAAGAAGACGGCGAAGGTGAAGGAGAAAGCGGCCTCGGCGGCGGCTCCAATGACGGCGGAGGAGAAGGCTTCGGCGGCGACCCAGGCAGCTCCGCTGGGGCTTGCCGGCGATACGGGGACGAAGAAGAAAAAGACCAAGGTGAAGGGCGCGGCCAAGGAGCGTCTCGCGCAGCAGCCGGTTGCGCCGAAGGCTCCCGCGCCGGATGAAACGCCGTCCAAGGCATCTGACCGCGGAACGGTGTACGAGGGCACGGCGGGTGCGCCGAAGGCACCGGTGAAGTCCGACACGACGACGTTGCCGCCGGCGACGGCTCCGGCTTCGTCTACGCCGCTGAATAATACTAATCCCGCAACGCCGGGACGGCCAATTGGGACACCGCTACCTCCGCCGTAGTAGGTGTGAAAGCAGATTTCTTCGTTGTGCTACGGAATGACAGATCAGGACGCGGGGGCTTCGGCTCTCGCGTTTCTGTGTGGGGAAGGCGGTATGCTGGGGCGATGAAAGAGTTCTTTGTAGCGGACGCGATCCGGCATGAAAACGAGACGGTGACGGCTTATTTCGTCATCGCGGCACTGTCGGTGCGGGACCGGAAGCCGAACGGGCAGTATCTGGCGCTGACGCTGGCGGACAAAACTGGTGCGTTCGAGGCGCGGATGTGGGAGGAGTTCGCCGAGGTGGTTTCGACCTGCTCCGAGGGCTGCTACGTCAAGGCGCAGGGGCAGATCTCGAAGTACCAGGGTAAGTTCCAGATTACGCTGAGCAAGCTGCGGAGCGCGGCTTCGACGGAGGTGGACCCGACCGACTTTCTGCCCGCAACCAAGTTTGATGTGGAGGCGATATGGGGCGAGCTGCGCGGGTATGTGGCGGCGTTTGCGAATGAAGACTTAAAGCGGCTGGTGTTCTCGTTCCTGGATGACCAGGAGATCGCGGCGGCATTCAAGACGGCTCCGGCGGCGAAAGTGCTCCATCATGCGTGGCTGGGGGGCCTGCTGGAGCATGTGGTGACGCTGGTGCGGGTGTGCCGGGCGACCGCGCCGTTCTACCCGGAGGTCGATCCTGACCTTCTGGTGACGGGCGCGATCCTCCATGACATCGGCAAGGTGCGCGAGCTGCACTGGGGGACAAGCTTCGGCTACACGCTGGAAGGGCAGATGATCGGGCACATCTCGATCGCACAGGGGATGCTGCGGGAGAAGGTGCGGGCGCTGGCTCCGTTTCCAGAGAAGCTGCGGGTGCTGGTCGAGCACATGATCCTGAGCCATCATGGGAGGTACGAGTTCGGCTCGCCCAAGCTGCCGATGACGCCCGAGGCACTGTTGCTGAACGTGCTGGACGACCTCGAAGCCAAGATGCAGGTGATGAGGAACGAGTTTGGCAAAGCGGCGGCAAACGGGCGGGGCGCGGGAGAGATGACGGAGTGGGTGCGGAGCATGGAGCGGACTCTCTTCAATTCTGGTGAATGGTTGAAGCAGCCGGAGTAGGGGCGACACATCCTCAGAGGCGGAGAGCCACTCCTAGAGCTATGCCGCTTACCTCCGATGCGCCGGTTGCGCCCCACCTTTCGCTGTCCACGCCGCCGAGGACGGAGCCCGCGCCTCCGCTTGCGCCGGAGTTTGCGCTGCAGGGTAAGCTCTGGCGACCGCGCAGGGTGTTCATCACGCCGGATGCGTATGCGCTGCCGTATGGCCGGGCGATGCTGGAGCGGGCGGGGTCGTATGGTGCTGAGGTGACGCGTCTCTTCATGAACCGGCTGCCTTCCCCGCCTGCTGGCACGGAGCAGCAGAAGTATGCGTTCGCCAAGACGACGTTCGCGATTGTGGTCTCGCCTCCGGGACAGCGGAAGCTGCAGCCGATCCCGCCTTCAGCCGATTGGCAGTTCCATGTGGCACAGGGATGTCCGGCGCACTGCCAGTATTGCTATCTGGCTGGCTCGCTGAGCGGACCGCCAGTGACGCGGGCGTATGCCAATCTGCCGGAGATTTTAGAAGGATTGCGGCGGTACGCCGGCAAGGGGCAAGTCACGTCGAAGTCCAGAAAGCGCGCGGAGGAAGGTACGACGTTTGAGGCGTCGTGCTACACGGACCCGCTGGGCATCGAGCATCTGACGGGCGCGCTGGAGGAGTCAATTCGCTTCTTTGGAGCGTGGGACGCGCCGGTGCAGCTGCGGTGGACGACGAAGTTCGACGCGGTGTCGCGGCTGGCGGGGCTGCGGCATGAGGGGAGGACGCGGGTGCGGTTCTCGATCAATGCGGCGAGTGTGGCGCGGGACTTTGAAGGCGGAACGGCGAACGTGACGCAGCGGCTCGGTGCGCTGCGGACGATGGCGCTTGCGGGGTACCCGGTTGGTCTGACGATTGCGCCGATCATGCCGGTGCCGGAGTGGGAGCGGGGGTATACGGAGCTGCTGAGTGCCGTGGCGAAGGCGGTGGAGGGGGTCGCGGCGCTCGATCTGACCGTGGAGCTGATTACGCATCGCTTTACGCCGGGATCGAAGGAGGTGCTGCTGAGCTGGTATCCGAAGACGACGCTCGACCTGCGGGAGGATGCGCGGGCGGAGAAGCGGACGAAGTTTGGTGGGTTCAAGTACGTCTACCCGAAGGACGCGATGGGTGCGATGCGCGGGTTCTTTGAGCTGGCAATTGCTGAGCTGCTGCCAGTGGCAAAGATTTTGTACTGGACGTAATTGCGTATTGCATTATCTAGCTAACCGACTCGAAGATCGCGATAATGCGATTGAGCGCATCATCGAGCACGGCACGGGGCACGGATTCTATTTTCTTGCCGCCTCTGGCTTTCAGATCGACGCGCGGAGTTGGTCAAGGCGGACGACGCCGCCCGTGACGGGGCCGCAGCCGGTGAGCGAGACCGTAAAGCCAGCGATGCGTGCGAACTCGCCGCCTCCGGTGATCGGAGCGACGATGGGCATGCCGGTGACCTTGTTGTAGCCTTCGCTCGAGACGATGAGGACGTATCGTTTGCCGCGCTGCTCGTATCCTTTCGTCGGGGCGAGAACGGTCTCCGGCCTTCACGGGAGTTCGTTTCCGGTGGCGGGCATCTCGAGCCATTCGCTGTCTAGGGGTGGAGCGGGGGCGGTGCAGTCGCACTGGTCAAGGAGATCCTGAAGTGAGTAGCGGTGCTGTTTCTTGCCCGCGACGATCAGGCAGCCGTCCTGTACGGTGATGCCAACTTCAGTGTTGACCTCGAAGTTGACGACTTCAAGTAAGGCTGGCGGAAGAGCCAGCATGACCTATCCGCCTACTTTTCTCAGGCTAGTTGTGTACATACGACACCTCTGCGCAGATTATATCGTCGTATAACTACAGATCTGTAGAACGAGCTGGTATTGGTACAATCGACCGTTAGCTTGAGAGAGAGAATGCTAAGGTTTTCGACAGCGGGGGAGAGCCACGGCGAGGCGCTGGTGGCGTTGGTGAGCGGGATGCCGGCGGGGGTGCCGATGGACGGGGCGTTCGTGGATCGCGAGCTTTGGCGGCGGCAGCAGGGGTATGGGCGCGGCGGGCGGATGCGGATCGAGCGGGACGCGGCGCACATTCTGAGTGGGGTGCGGCATGGGAAGACCATCGGCTCGCCCATCGCGGTGACGCTTGCGAATAACGATTGGAAGAACTGGGAAGAGATTCTGCCCGTAGCGGCGGGCGACCCGGGGCTGCATAAGGCAGTGGCGTCCCCGCGTCCGGGCCATGCTGACCTGGCGGGCAGCCTGAAGTACGACTTTCCCGACGCGCGGTATGTGCTGGAGCGGGCCAGTGCGCGGGAGCGCGCGGCGCGGGTGGCGGGCGGGGCGTTGGCGAAGCTGCTGCTGCGGGAGCTGGGCGTCGAGGTTGGCAGCCATGTGGTGCGAGTGGGGCGCGAGGAGCTGGGGCGCGAGGCCGTGTGGGAGGAGATTGCCGCGTTGCAGGCGAAGGAGACGGTGCTGCTGAGCTGCGTCGACGGAGCGGCGGAGGCGCGGATGAAGGCGGAGGTGGACAATGCGCTGCGGACAGGAGACACGGTCGGCGGAGTATTTGAGGTGGTGGTCCATGGGCTGCCGCCGGGGGTAGGGACACACGTCAATTGGGACGAGCGGCTGGACGGGCTGCTGGCGCAGGCGGTGATGAGTTTGCAGGCGGTTAAGGCCGTGGAGCTGGGGCGCGGGGTGACGGCGGCGGAGTCCCTTGGGTCGGCGGTGCATGATGCGATTGGGTATGAAGAGCAGGGAGTAGGGAAGAGGGAAGAGGGAAGAGGGAAAGACGAGAGGCATACAGGATTCAGACGTGAAAGGAACAATGCCGGGGGTGTTGAGGGCGGTATCTCGAACGGCGAGGACTTGGTGGTTCGGGGGTATTTGAAGCCGATCTCCACCCTGCGGCGGCCTTTGGCCTCGGTCAGCTTCGAGGGCCGTGAGCCGATGAAGGCGGCGTATGAGCGGAGCGATGTGTGCGTGGTGCCGGCGGCGGGGGTGGCGGCGGAGGCGATGGTCGCGCTGACGGTGGCGCGGCTGGTAGTGGAAAAGTTCGGTGGCGACTCGCTTGGAGAGATGCGGCGCAACTACAACGGATATCTTGAACAGATTCGGGCGTATTGATGGCGGCTTGTTGATGGGGAAGACGGCGAAGATCCACGAGGTGGTGAAGTATCCGGCGGCGGTTCTGGCCAGGCGCGGCGAGGCGGTGACGGTCTTCGACGCGAAGTTGAAGAAGCTGGTCGACGAGATGTTCGAGAGCATGTATGCGGCGCAGGGGATCGGGCTGGCGGCGCCGCAGATCGCGATCTCGCAGCGGATCGCCATCGTCGATGTGAGCTTTCAGAAGAACCCGGAGGAAAAGATCGTGCTGATCAATCCGGAGGTGATCGACCGGCGGGGCAAGCAGGTAGAGGAGGAGGGCTGTCTCAGTCTGCCGGACATCCGCGAGAAGGTGACGCGCGCGGAGTGGGTGAAGGTACGGGCGCAGGACGCTTCGGGAGAATGGTTTGAGGTCGAAGGCACGGAGCTGACGGCGCGGGCGCTGCTGCATGAGATCGACCATCTGGACGGCATCTTGTTTATCGATCACCTGAGCCGGTTGAAGCGCGAGCTGGTTTTGCGCAAGATCAAGAAATTGCAGAAAGACGGCAAGTGGTGAGGCTGGTCTTCTGCGGGACGCCGGAGTTTGCGGTGCCGACGCTGCGGGCTGTGGTGGCGGCGGGGCATGAGGTCGCGCTGGTGGTGACGCAACCGGACCGCGCGGCTGGGCGCGGGATGGGGCTGGTGGCTCCGGCGGTGAAGACGGCGGCGCGGCAGATGGGGCTGGAGGTGGTGCAGCCGGAGAAGATCAAGGCCAATGAGGAGTTTCGCGCGCGGCTGGAGGCGATCCGGCCGGAGGCAATCCTGATCGTGGCCTATGGGCGGATCATCCCGCGGTGGATGCTTGACCTGCCACCGCTGGGGAACATCAACCTGCATGGGTCGTTGCTGCCGAAGTACAGGGGTGCCGCGCCGATCCAGTGGGCGATTGCCGAGGGCGAGACGGTGACGGGCGTGACGACGATGCGGATCGACGCGGGGCTGGATACGGGCGATCTGCTGCAAGCGCTGGCGGTGCCGATTGCGCCGGAGGAGACGGCCGTCGAGATGTTCGAAAGCCTGGCGGCTAAAGGAGCCGGATTGATGGTGGAGACGCTGGCCGGTTTGGCGGGGGGAACGCTGGACGGGCAGAGGCAGGATCACGCGCTGGCGACGCTGGCTCCGATCCTGCGACGGGAAGATGGGCTGATCGATTTTAGCCAGCCAGCGAAGAAGATCTACGACCGTTGGCGTGGGTTTCAACCTTGGCCGGGAGCCTGGACTACGCTGCGCGGGAAGAAGTTTGTAGTGGGCAAGATGCGGCTAGCGGCCGACCTGCGGGCTGATCAGGATGGTCCCTGTAAACCAGAGTCGTTGTTCGGTCGTGGCAACGCGCTGCTGGCAGTGTGGGGCGCCGGAGCGATGGTGGCGCGGGTTGCGGTGCAGCTTGAGGGCAAGAAGCGAATGGGCGCGGCGGAGTTTCTGCGGGGCTTTCAGATCAAGTCTGGCGAACGGCTGGGCGCGTGAAGGCCGTCGACATTCCGAAGGGCGCGGGGACGCCGAAGGTCACGGCGGCTCGGCGGGTGGCGTTCGAGATCCTGACGCTGGTGGGCGAGCGGCAGGGTCACAGCGACGAGCTGCTGCACTCGGGGCGGACGGAGGCGCTGTCGCCCGAAGACCGGAACCTGACCACGGCGCTGGTGATGGGGGTGCTGCGCTGGCAGATTGCGCTCGATGCGCGGGTTAAGATGCTGCTGCAAAGGCCCGACCAGCGGCTTGCCGAGCCCGTCGCGCTGACCTTGAGGATGGGAGCGTTCCAGCTGCTGCATATGGATCGCATCCCCGCCCATGCCGCGCTGAGCGAGAGCGTAGAGTTGTGTAAGCTGGCGAACAAGCCCCATGCGGCGGGAATGGTGAACGCGATCCTGCGGAAGATCGCGGCCGCGCAGAAGCCGGGCAAGCGGCTGTACGAGTCCGTGCCGGCATTTACGGAGCGGCTGGGGCATCCGCTTTGGCTGGTGGAGCGATGGGTAACGGCGTATGGGCGTGAGGCGGCGTTGGCGATCTGTGAGGCGGGGCAGCGGGAGCCTTCAAGCGGCGAACTGTTCGAGTCAGAGGAGGGTATGCCGCAGATGGATGATGGGTCGCGGCTTGTAGCGGAGCTGGCGGCGGCGGCGATGCCCGAGGGCGGCTCGCGGGTTTGGGACTGCTGCGCCGCTCCCGGCGGCAAGACGATGGTGCTGGCGCATCGGCTGCCTTCCACGACCATCCTCGCGACGGATGTCAGTGCGCGGCGACTGAGGGCGATGGAAGAGCGGCTGCGGCGTGTAAACGATGCTGCGCGGGTGGAGTGCCGGGTGGCTGACGCGCTGGCAATGCCCGGGGAAGAGCGGTTCGACCTGATCCTGTGCGATGTGCCGTGCAGCGGGACGGGGACGCTGGGGCGCAATCCGGAGATCCGGCACCAGTTGAAGGTCGAGGATTTAGTACGTCAGGCAGCTCGGCAGCAAGCACTGCTTGAGGCGGCGTTTGGACGGCTGGCACCTGGGGGGCGGCTGGTGTACTCGACGTGTTCGCTGGAGCCGGAGGAAAACGAGCGCCTCGTCGAGCACTTTTCAGGAGGACGGCGCGTTCCGGTCGATGGTCTGCTCGGCACGATGCTGCGAAAGGGCCGGTTGCAGCGGGCCGCGGGGGAGAGTCTGCTAGCGAACGGTGTCCGGGATAGAGCATTGCGGACATTGCCTGGGGTTCATCCAGGCGACGGCTTCTTTACAGCTATCTTCGAGCGGTAGGCGTGAGCACTTCCTTTGCCGCTAAAGACAATAGCCCCGCCTGGACCGCGTCAAGGCAGGTGTTCCAGGGCCGAAACGTGTGCCGACGGAAGGCTACAGCTGCATCAGGGCACCAGGAAGAGTTCGGGGCCGAAGCCGAGGTCTTCGGCGAAGGCGTTCCAGCGGGCGGAGGGGACAGCACCGCCGGAGGCCTGGTCGTGGCCGTTGCCGTAGCCCTGGTCGGCTCCGGGCGGGGCGTGTTCGCGGAGGAACCGGATGACGTTGACGCCCTTCGGCCCGCGCGCGGAGAAGTGGACGTAGCCGGGGCGGAAGCCGAAGTTGACCCCCATGACAATGCTCGCGGCGAAGCGGCCGCGCCAGGTTTGGGCGACGAGCGGGTGGACTTGGCAGGGCGTGTCCATGCGGAGGGCGACGAGGTCCGCGCCGAGGGTGTCGCGGAACTTGCGGGAGAACTTGGGGGCGGCTTTGCGGGCTACGGCGAGGGCTGCGCCCACCTCTTCCTTCGCAGCGCGTAGCAGGGCGGTCTGGGGAAGCTCGCCGGAGATGATCTGTTTAGGGCCGGTGGCGGCGAGCAGGAGGTCGAGCGCGGGGGTGCTGTCGGCTATGGCGGTGCGGCGGGGCGCGTTGAGCAGGGCGACGGCGTCGCGCATGGGGCCGGTGGGCCAGCGTTTGCGGGCTTCGGCCAGCTCGGCGAAGGGAGCTTTGTCGCCGATGTCCGAGAGGATGGAGAGGGCGGCGAGCCAGAGGAGATCGGCGTGTTGTTCGGGCGTGAGGAGCGGGCGAACGGCCCACCAGACGAGCAGGCCGGTCGTCGGGACGGGGTCGGTTCCGTAGCCGGTGAGGAGTTCCGCGCCGGGCGGGATGCCGCCGGGAAGATGGTGGTCGATCAGCAAGGTGGGAACGCCGGGGAGGAGCGGGTCGGGGCGGCTGCCGAGGTCGAGGACGAAGAGGGCTTCGGGCTGGCGGGCGGCGAGGCGGGCGAGCACTTCGGGGAGCCAGGCGGACTCGCCCTTGCGCTTGGGCTCGATCGTGACAGACGGGTAGCCGGCGAGGGTAAGGGAGCGGACAAGGAGCGCGCCGGCGGGGAGGCCGTCGCAGTCGGAGTCGGTGAGGATGTGGACGCGGGTTTGCTGGCCGGAAGGGAGAGCGGCAAGGAAGGCGGAAAGGCGGGTGGCGGCTTCTTGGTCGAGCGGCATCCTGAGGTAGATGCGGGAGGATCAGTCGGCGGCGATCAAGGTTTCATTGGAGATGCGGGCGAGGGCGCTGAGGGAGCGCGCGAGGAGCAGGGAGGTGCGCTCGTAAGAGCTACTGGGCTGGAGGAAGGCTTCAGCTTCGGCGAAGTGGCGATCGTTGATGAGGTACGCGAGATGGCGCATCTCGTCGTGGAAACGGCTGTGCAGATGGCGGGCGAGGAGGTACTCGGCAGTGTCGCGGAGGTGGAGGGTGTCGTGGGAGAGCAGCCAGCGTTCGAGGGCGCAGTCGGACTCGTGGACGATCTTCTCCATCAGCGCGGCGGAGAGCGGGCGTTGGCGACGGATGTGGCCGATGAAGCAGATCTTCCACTTCATATGGATCTCGAAAGGTTCGTGGAAGGACATGAATGAAGTGCTCCCGTGGTTTGTATCGGCGGCTGAGGACGAAGGGTGAGCGGCTGGCGATAGAATGAGGAGCGATGCTTGATCTGGCGTATGTGCGGGCAAATCTGGAAGAAGTGAAGAGGCGGCTAGCTACGCGGGGAGCTGATCCGGACCTACTCCTAGGTACGTTTGAAGCACTCGATGCGCAAAGACGAGAAGCTATCACTCAGCTCGAAGTGCATCAGGCTACACGCAACCGTCAGTCTATTGAAATTGGGCGCAAAAAGAAGAATGGCGAGAACGTCGATGAGGAGTTGGCCGCTCTTACAGCTAATAAGGAAGCGATTAGCGGATGGGAGCAGCAGGCCTCCTTTTTGGATGAGGAGCTAAGAGGCAAGTTAGGTCAACTTCCTAATTTGCCACACCAATCTGTGCCACATGGTAAGTCCGAGCATAACAATGTCGAGGTTAGTAAATGGGGTAAGCCGCCGAGTTCTGACTTTGCCGCGAAGGCGCATTGGGAACTAGGCGAGGTACTTGGCATTCTGGATTTCGAGCGTGCGGCAAAGATTTCTGGCTCGCGGTTTGTAGTCCACTTCGGCCAGGGCGCCAGGCTGGAGCGCGCGCTGGCCAACTTCATGCTCGATCTACATACAGGGGAGCATGGGTATACCGAGGTGTTGCCGCCGAGCGTGGTGAACTCGAAGAGCCTGTTTGGGACGGG